>JAJPKH010000223.1 GCA_021323795.1 Acidiferrobacteraceae bacterium
ACCATCGCCAATTCGCCGCTCGTTAAGACGGCGTTCTTCGCTTCCGATCCCAACTGGGGGCGCATCCTCGCGGCGATCGGCCGTGCGCGCGTGTCCCGGCTCGACGTGCATCGGGTTTGCCTCTGGATAAACGACGTCCGCGTGGTTCGCGACGGCAGTCTCGCGCCGGATTATACGGAGGCGGCCGGCCGGGCGGCGATGCGACCGGCCGAGATCCGTGTTCGCGTTTCGCTTGGCGCCGGTCGCTATAGCGCCCGCGTCTGGACGTGCGACTTCTCGCACGACTACGTGAGCATCAACGCCGACTACCGCAGTTAGGCATCTGGGTGCTGCATGACAATCCCGGCCGGACGGCGTTCTGTGATTCACGTCGTCGCGGGTCTGCTCACCGAAAACAATCGTGTCTGCGTTACCCGCCGCCGCGACGACGCTCATCAGGGCGGCAAGTGGGAATTTCCCGGCGGCAAGCTTGAGCCGGGAGAGGACCGGTTGTCGGGCCTCAAGCGCGAGCTACGCGAGGAACTCGGCATTGATGTAAGGGGCGCGATTCCTTTCCAGCAGGTGCGGCACGCCTATCCGGACCTCGAGGTATTACTCGATGTTTGGCGCATTACCGATTACCAAGGCGTTGCGCATGGACGCGAGGCGCAAGAAATGCGCTGGATCGAGATTCTCCATCTCGACCCTCGGGGCTTTCCCGCTGCCGATCTTCCGATCTTGCGGCGCCTGCAACTACCGCGGCTTTATTTGATCAGCGACGTGCGTCGTTTCGGCGAAGAGGAGTTTCTCAAGCGCCTGCAGCGCGCCTTCGACGCGGGAGCGCGTCTGGTGCAACTGCGGGAACCGCACATGGAGCGCACGGCGTTTTGCGGTTACGCACGCAGGCTGTCGGCGTTGTGCCGTCGCTTCGCGGCAAAACTTCTCGTCAATGCTGATCCTTCCTGGCTGGCGGATTGCGACGCTGATGGCGTGCACTTGAACAGCCACCGGCTAATGGCGTCGAGCGAGCGCCCGGTCTCCGCGAAGCGCTGGGTCGGCGCATCCTGCCACAATCTTGCCGAGCTGCAGCGGGCCGAAGCATTGCAGGCGGATCTCGTCGTGCTCGGTCCGGTGTTACCGACCGCGAGTCATCCGCACGGTTCGATTCTGGGATGGGATCGTTTCGCGGAACTCCGCCAGTCAACGGGTTTGCCGGTCTACGCGCTCGGCGGCATGCGCGAGGCGGACCTTGCGCGGGCGCTGAGCCGCGGCGCCCAAGGCGTGGCGATGATCAGCGGTGTCTGGGACGCGCAAGATCCCGCTGTCCCGGTCCGCGTGTTGTCGACGGCGGATTAGCCCGGTCGGGCGATGGCAAGATAATGCGCGTGTAGCCGTTCAACCTCGCGTTCGAGGTCTTCCAGCGTTCCGTTATTGGTAATCACGTCGTCGGCGACGGCCAGCCGAGTTTCGCGTTTCGCCTGCGCGGCGAGAATTTTTTGCACCGCTTCGATCGGCACGTGGTCCCGCGCGCTGGTGCGCTCCATCTGCCGGGTTTCTTCCGCGTCGACGACCAACACGCGGTCGATAAATTCCCTGAACTTTGTCTCGACCAGTAACGGCACGACGATCACGCAGTAAGGCGCATTCGAGATAGAAAGTTGATGCAGGACGGCGCTCCGTATGCGCGGATGTAGCATGGCCTCCAGCCGTTCCCGTTTGTCGGAGCTATCGAAGACGAGTACGCGCAGTCGGGCACGGTCGAGATTACCGTGCTGATCCAATACGCCGTTACCGAACTCTTTGATGATTTCCGCGAGCGCGGGCTGACCGGGGCGCACCACCTCGCGTGCGATGACATCGGTATCGATGACGGGTACGCCGCGGCGGGCAAACAGTTCCGCAACCGTCGATTTGCCGCTGCCGATCCCGCCCGTGAGGCCTACCCGTAACATGAGGAATAGCTTAACAGCCCGCTCCGCGCTCGATAACGGGGCGACGTGCTTAAAGACAATGGCTCAAATCTAAAAGCGGGCGAATTGAAGATAAGCGCGCGTGATGGTGTCACCCCAGAGGAGCGCCACCCAGCCGGCTGCGCAGAGAAACGGCCCGAAAGGAATAGGGACCGTCCGGTCACGGCCCATCAGTAGAATACCGCCCACGCCGACGATTGCCCCAATAAAAGACGAGCTGAGAATAATGAGCGGGAGCTGCTGCCATCCGAGCCAGGCGCCGAGCGCCGCGAAAAGTTTGAAATCGCCGTATCCCATCCCTTCGCGCCCGGTAATCAACTTGAACATCTGATATACCAGCCAGAGCGATAAGTAACCCGCCATGGCGCCGACAACGGCCGCGGGTAGCGACACGTAAACCTCGCCCACATTGAACGCGAGGCCGAGCCACAGCAGCGGCAGCGTGATGTTGTCGGGGAGCAGTTGATGGTCGTAGTCGATGAAGGTGAGCGCAATCAACGCCCAGGTGAGCAGTAACGCACCCAATGTGGCATTGCCGAGGCCGAAGCGCCATGCCACGGCGAGCGAGAGCAAGCCCGTCGTCAGTTCGACGATCGGATAGCGCCAGGAAATCGGTTTGCCGCAACCTCTGCACTTGCCGCGGAGCCACGCATAGCTGATAAGCGGGATGTTTTCGAGCGCGGAGATCGGATGTCCGCAGCTAGGGCATTGCGAACGCGGAGCCATCAGGTCATAGCGGTCGGCGTGCTCTGTCGATTTGCCCGCAAGTTCTTGGCACTGGCGACGCCACCCGCGCTCGAGCATGATGGGAAGTCGATGAACGACGACGTTGAGAAAACTGCCGACGATCAACCCGAGCAGGAATATCGTGGCGAGAAAGAAAGCAGGGTAGGCGGCGTAAAGCGGCGCCAAAGAAGTCATGGAGTAATGTGGAGTAACGCCACTTCTCGTCGAACGTTATACGGTGGAAGCAAGCTTGAAGATCGGCAGATACATCGCTATCACGAGGCCGCCGACGACGATTCCGAGAAACGCCATGATTATAGGCTCGAGCAGGCTGCTCAGCGCGTCAACGGCGTCGTCGACTTCGCGCTCGAAAAAATCCGCCACTTTATTCAGCATGGCGTCGAGCTCGCCCGACTCCTCGCCGATGGCGACCATCTGCACGACCATATTCGGAAACAGCCCGGTGGCGTTCATCGCCGCCTGTAGCTGCATGCCGGTGCTGACGTCCGCCTTAATTGCCATCGTCCCGTTATAGTAAACGCGATTACCGGAAGCGCCGGCGACCGAGTCGAGCGCTTCCACCAGTGGAACACCGGCCGCGAACATCGTACCCAGCGTGCGGCAGAAGCGCGCGATGGTGGCCTTGGTGATGATCACTCCGATCACCGGGGCGCGCAGCAGCAACCGATCCATGGTGTGTTGCGCCGCAGGCGAGCGTTTATAACCGTAGCTTACGGCGAGCACTGTGCCGACGATCCCACCGATGATGGCCCACCACCATTTCGTAAACGCGCGGGAAAGTTCAATGACCATTTTGGTGAGGGCGGGCAGATCGGCGCCGAAACCCTGAAACAGGCTTTCAAACTGCGGAATGACGAATATGAGCAAAACGGCGGTGATGATGAATGCCACCACGATTACGGCGGTGGGATAAAATAACGCCGATTTTATCTTGCCTTTTATCGCCTCGATCTTTTCTTTGTAGGTGGCGACCTTGTCGAGAATATTGTCGAGAATGCCCGCCTGCTCGCCCGCCTGCACGAGATTGCAGTAAAGTGCGTCAAAATAAAGCGGGTGTTTGGAGAGCGCGACGGTCATGTTCGTGCCGGATTCGATGTCGTTTTTGATCCCGAGGATGAGCTCTTGCATTCCGGGATTTTCATGTCCCTTTCCGACGATGTCGAACGCCTGCGCCACCGGGATACCGGCGGTCAACATGGTTGCAAGTTGGCGGGTAAAAACGGCGACGTCTTTGGGCGTTATCTTTTTCTTGCGCGCCTTGAACAGGCTGCTGCCGCGCTTTTGCACCTTGACCGGATTGATGCCCTGACGGCGCAGCGTGGCGTTGACGTAAGCGACGCTCGCCGCTTCCATCTCGCCCTTGGTTTTCTTCCCTTGCTTGTCGACTCCTTCCCAGACGTAGAAGTCGAACTTGGGTCTCTTTTTTGCGGCCGCGGCCATGGATTATTGGTTGGTAATGCTCTCGATTTCCTCGAGACTGGTGATGCCGTCACGGACCTTCTTCAGGCCCGATTTGCGTAGATCGGAAATTCCTTCCTTTTGGGCCTGAACTTCGATATCCCGCTGGTTTCCGCCGCGCATAATGATGTCGCCGATGGCCTCGGAAACCGGCATTACCTGGTAAACACCTACTCGCCCTTTATAGCCCTTGTTGCAGAGATCGCAACCTGCCGGACCGTATATCGTCAGCTTTCCTATCTCACTCGGCTGAAAACCCGCCTTGATGAGCGCGGGTTCGGGAACTTCGAGCGGCACCTTGCAACTGGTGCAAAGTCGTCGCCCGAGTCGTTGAGCAACGATTAAGTTAACGGCCGAAGCAATATTGAAAGGGGGCACGCCCATATTCACCAAGCGCGTGAGCGTTGCCGGAGCATCGTTCGTATGCAGCGTGGAGAGCACCATGTGTCCCGTCTGCGCCGCCTTGATGGAGATCTCCGCCGTTTCGAGGTCGCGGATTTCGCCGACCATGATCACGTCCGGATCTTGGCGAAGAAACGCGCGCAGCGCTCCCGCGAATGTCAGGCCCGCTTTTTCGTTGATGTTCACTTGGTTGATGCCGTTCACGTTCATTTCGACCGGATCCTCCGCGGTCGATATGTTCGTGCCGGGCACGTTCAAAATGTTGAGCGCCGTATAGAGGGTGACTGTTTTTCCGCTACCCGTCGGTCCGGTGACGAGCACCATGCCGTAGGGACGGTTAATAGCCTCCAGGAACGCTTCCTTTTGATCCGCCTCGAAGCCAAGCTTCTCTACGCCCAGCGTCGCAGATGTAGGATCCAGGACGCGGAGCACCACTTTTTCTCCCCATAAGGTGGGAAGTGTGCTCACGCGGAAATCGATGGCCCGATTCTTTGATATACGCATCTTGATACGACCGTCTTGCGGTACCCGTCGCTCTGCAATATCGAGTCGGGAAAGAATTTTAATACGGGCGGAAATACGGCTGGCCAGTGCCAGCGGTGGACTCGCAACTTCCTGCAGAACGCCGTCCTGACGGTAGCGTACGCGGTAGGTCTTTTCGTACGGCTCTATATGTATGTCGGAAGCGCCCCGGTTGATGGCGTCCATCAACACTTTGTTGACGAATTTCACGATCGGCGTGTCGTTGACGCCTTCTTCACCGGAGGCTGCGCCTTCTTTCTTGTCCTCCTCGCCCGCGACTATTTCCAGATTGTCCAAACTGTCATCGGAGGCGATGTCGGCGAGGGAAGTGTCGGCGGCGTCCAGGCATTTCTCGATGGCGACGGAGAGCTTGTCTTCCTCGACCAGAATCGCCTCGGTGCCGAACCCGGTGTGGAATTTGATTTCATCGAGCGCCTGCAGATTGGTCGGGTCGGCGATCGCGACGTACAACCGCGTACCGCGCTTGTGCAGCGGCAACACATGGTGCCGCCGCAAGATCTTTTCGTCGACGAGCTTTACCGGTGCGCTTTCAATGTCGAGCGAATTGATGTCATACAGCGGGACACCGAACTCCTCGGAAGCGACGCGCGCGATTACCGCGGCCTGGAGTTTTTTGCTTTCGACGAGCTGCGCGACAAAGGGGACCTTATTCGTTTGGGCTTCGGCCTGAAGGCGCTCGGCATCCGCGGTCGTAAGGAGATTGTCGCGCACCAGCCGTAGGGCCAAGCCGCTGAGAGTGGTGGTCGGATTTACAGTCGCCATTGATCTTTAGATGGAGTGCCGAGAACGGCTCTGAACTTATAGAGAAATACTAGTGCACGGCGGCGATCCTCGCCAAAACAAGTGCGGGGCGCGTCAGGCAATGACGCGCAGCTTCGGTCCGTCTAGCGGGCTCCCGCCTAAATCTAGGCCGTCTGCGGGCGGTTCCGGTCTTCCCGAATCTCCCGCTATTTGACGAGTGGAATTGATAGATTTAGAATAATTCTAATTTTAGCAGAAGCCACATTGAGTAAATCGTTCACACCATTCAGCAGGAGCCAGTGAGATGAAACAGCTAAAAGGCAGTAAGACCGAAGGGAACCTGAAAGCGGCGTTCGCCGGCGAATCGCAGGCCAATAGGCGTTACCTCTATTTTGCCGCCAAGGCCGACGTCGAGGGGTATAACGATGTATCAGCGGTTTTCCGTTCTACGGCGGAAGGGGAAACCGGCCATGCGCACGGCCATCTTGAGTACCTCGAGACATGCGGCGATCCGGCCACGGGCCTCCCCATTGGACCTACCTCCAGTAACTTGAAGGCGGCTATCGCCGGTGAGACGCACGAGTACACCGATATGTACCCGGGCATGGCCAAAACGGCGCGCGACGAAGGGTTCGGCGAAGTGGCGGACTGGTTCGAGACACTCGCCAAGGCGGAGCGTTCGCACGCGAATCGGTTCCAGAAAGCACTTGATACGTTAGGAAAGTAAAGGGCTAAGGTCACTCGCCAGCACTGGCGAGTGACCACTGCTCCGACCTTCGTATGGCAAATCCTACCGACTCGGCGGGGCGCGAAGGCAGCCTCGAGGCCCCGACGCGGCACGCTCTCGACTGGAGGAGTCCCGGCTTCTACGACGAGGCGGCGCTCTTCAAGGAACTGGAGCGGGTGTACGACATCTGTCACGGCTGCCGCCGTTGCTTCAGCCTGTGTAATTCCTTCCCCACGCTGTTTGATCTCATCGACAACTCGGAATCGATGGAGGTCGACGGCGTCGCGAAGCAGGACTACTGGAAGGTCGTGGATCACTGTTATCTCTGCGACATGTGTTACATGACCAAATGCCCCTACGTGCCGCCGCATCCCTGGAACGTCGATTTCCCGCACTTGATGCTGCGGGCCAAAGCGGTGAAGTTTAAGCAGGGTGATGTCCGTCCACGCGATCGCTTGTTGACGAGCACCGACTTGGTCGGACGTCTGGCCGGCATTCCGGTAGTCGCACAGACGGTTAATGCCGCGAACAG
>JAJPKH010000033.1 GCA_021323795.1 Acidiferrobacteraceae bacterium
TCTTTGGTAGCTTTCTTTTGGCGAGACAAAAGAAAGCTACTTGCCGTGGGTCAACCACCCACAAGTAAGATCCATTACATCGACGACGCGCCGTAGGCGCTCGACAAACGAATGAGTCGCCGGTGACCAAACTAAACCCTTTCCATAATAATCGCCAACCCCTGGCCGACACCGATGCAAAGACTCACCGCCGCGTAACGTCCTTGGCGGCGTTGCAACTCGCGCGCCGTGGTGAGCGCGAGGCGCGCGCCGGAAGCGCCGAGCGGATGGCCGACGGTGATCGCGCCGCCGTTCGGATTGACACGCGAATCATCCAGCGCGACGCCCATTAACTTCAGGCACGCGAGGACCTGGCTCGCGAATGCCTCGTTGATTTCGATGATGTCCATGTCCGAGAGCTTGAGTTTCGCGCGCTCGAGCGCCTTGCGAATCGCGTGCACCGGGCCGATGCCCATCACGCGCGGCTCGACGCCCGCCGCGGCGGCGCTCAGGATGCGCGCGATCGGCCGCGCGCCTTTGCGCTCGCCGGCTTCGCGGCTGCCGATGAGCAGCGCCGCTGCGCCGTCGTTAACGCCGGACGCATTGCCCGCCGTGACCACGCCGCCTTCGAAGAGCGGTTTCAATTTGGAGAGCGTTTCGAAAGTGGTCTCCGGACGGGGATGCTCGTCGTCTTTTACGACCTTCGGCGGCGTCTTGCGCCCGGTCGGTACCTCGATCGGGTGGATTTCGCCGCCAAAGAAACCGCCCGCCCGGGCCTTCTCGTACTTGGCCTGAGAGGCGGCGGCGAAACGATCGGCGTCCGCGCGCGAGATGCCGTGGTCCTTCGCGACGTTGTCGCCGGTCTCCGGCATGGAATCCGCGCCGTAACGCTCGATGACTTTGCGATTGGGAAAGCGCGCGCCGATCGTCGAATCGAACATCTTGAAGTCGCGGCTGTAAGCCGACTCGGCCTTCGCCATTACGAAAGGCGCGCGGCTCATGCTCTCGACACCACCCGCGACGAAGATCTCTCCTTCGCCGCACGTGACCGCGCGCGCGGCGTCGATCACCGCCGCGAGGCCGCTCGCGCACAGGCGATTCACGGTTTGACCGGGGACCGTCACGGGAAAACCGGCGGCCAGTAACGAATTGCGCGCGACGTTACGCGCGTCTTCGCCGGCTTGGTTGGTGCAGCCGAGGATGACGTCCTCGATCTCTTCGGGCTTCCAGGAGGAACGGGCGACGAGCGCGCGCATTACCTCGGCGATGAGATCGTCGGGCCGCACGGGCGCCAAGACACCGGCGTGCCGCCCGAAGGCAGAGCGCAAGCCATCATATATATACGCGTTAAGCATGAGATGTACCTGAACCAGTTCTTGTACGGCCAATCGAGGCGGTTTTATAATGAAACCGCATTGCAGAACTAGATTCTGAAAAAGTCGGCGTCATATTTCCTTATCCGATGAAGTGGAGTCAAGGGTTGCACAGAGTAGGCGTCGGCAAATCGAGAGGAATCAGATAGTGGCGTTACCCCGAAGTTTACAAGAACGGCTGGCTCTACCGGTTATCGGTGCCCCTCTTTTTATTATTTCCAATCCCGATCTCGCGCTGGCGCAGTGCCAGAGCGGCATTATCGGCTCTTTCCCCGCTCTCAATGCGCGGCCCAAGGAACTGCTGGACGAGTGGCTGAGCCGAATGACCACCGAGCTTGCGAATTATACCGCCGCGCATCCGCGTAAGCGCGTTGCTCCTTTTGCGGTGAACCAGATTATTCACCAATCGAACGACCGGTTGGAGCACGACCTCGACCTCTGCGTGAAATACCGCGTGCCGATGATTATTACCAGCCTGCGCGCGCCGGGCGACTTCATCAAGCGTTTTCACGATTACGGCGCCCTCGTATTTCATGACGTAACCAATGTTCGCCATGCGGAGAAGGCGTTGGAGGCCGGTGTCGACGGCCTCATCCTGGTGTGCGCCGGAGCGGGCGGCCATGCGGGTACCTTCAGTCCGTTCGCCCTCGTCGGTGAAGTGCGGCGTTTTTACGATGGCCCGATCGTGCTGTCCGGCGCGATCACGACGGGTCGTGGCGTGCTCGCCGCGCAGGCGCTCGGGGCGGATCTCGCCTATATGGGCACGCGCTTCATCGCGAGCCACGAGGCGAACGCCGACCCGCGCTACAAGGAGATGATTGTCGCTTGCGCGGCGAAAGACATCGTTTACACGCCCTTCTTCACCGGCGTCCCCGGCAACTATCTCAAGCCGAGCATCGCCGCCGCCGGACTCGATCCGGATAATCTACCGACGGTCGACAAAGCCTCGATGAATTTCGGCTCGACCCGGGTGAAGGCGTGGCGCGACATCTGGGGCGCCGGGCAAGGCGTCGGGAATATTCATGACATCCTGCCCGCGGCCGAAATCATCGGGCGCCTCGAGCGCGAATATCGCGCGGCTTTCGATGAATTGGCGAGTTGGCAGGCAAGGGCGAGCTGAGAGGATGACATGAGCGAACACGTTCGCATTGAGAAGCCGGAGCGCGGTATCGTCAGCATCGTGCTGGATCGACCGGATCGCAAGAATGCGATTACAAGCGCGATGTACGCCCGCATGCGCGAAGCGGTGCAGGCGGCGGACGCGGATCGGGAAGCGCGCGTGCTGATGTTGAGCGGCGGCGGAGGAAATTTCACCAGCGGCAACGATATCGCCGACTTTCAGAAGCCGTTGATGCAATTTCCGAGTCCCGGCATCCTGTTTCTGCAAGCCATTTCTGTTTTTCGCAAGCCCGTCGTCGCCGCCATCGAGGGTCATGCGGTCGGCATCGGCACTACCATGCTGCTTCACTGCGACATGGTCTATGCGGCGGAAACCGCACGGTTCAAGCTGCCCTTCGTGAATCTCGGCTTGTGTCCGGAAGGCGCTTCGAGTTATTTGCTGCCCAAAGCCGCCGGTTACCGGCTCGCGGCGCAGCTGTTGATGCTCGGCGACGAGTTCGACGCGGCGACGGCGTTGCGGGCCGGCATCGCGACCGAAGTCGCGCCAACCGGGCAAGCGCTCGCGGCCGCGTTGCAGTGCGCGCGGACGCTGGCCGCCAAGCCGCCCGGGGCGATGCAAACGACGAAGCGGCTGTTGCGGCGCGGCGACGCCCAAGCCGTCGCCGAAACGTTGCTGGTGGAGGCCGATGAGTTCGGACAGCGGCGCACCAGCGAGGAGGCGCGCGAGGCGTTCGCCGCGTTTTTCGAGAAGCGCGCTGCGGATTTCAGCCGGTTCGACTAGCGTCGGGACGCCATAAGCCATGGGACATAAACTCAGAAGCGAGCAGGTCGCCCGCCAGCCGGAAGACGAAAGGTCGGGGAAGAAAGTTCCGGCCAAGGATCGGCACTTCGTGTCGGCGCTCGCGCGCGGCCTGCGCGTATTGGCGGGCTTTCGCTCGGGCGATGAGCTGCTCGGTAACCACGAAATCGCCAAGCGCTCGCGCCTGCCGAAATCCACCGTTTCGCGCCTGACCTATACGCTCACCAAGCTCGGTTACCTGCAATACGTCGAGGAGTCCGCCAAGTATCGGTTGGGAACGGCGACGCTCGCGCTCGGCAGCGCCATGCTTGCGCGCATGGACGTGCGCCAGATCGCGCGCCCGCTGATGCAGGAGCTGGCCGACTTCTCGCACGCGATGGTGTCGCTCGGCGTGCGCGAACGGCTTAGCATGATTTACATCGAGAACTGCCGCAGCCAATCGGCGTTGACCCTGAGTCTCGATATCGGCTCGCGTATTCCGATCGCCACCACCGCGATGGGGCGCGCGTACCTGGCGGTGCTCTCCGACGCGGAGCGCGATGACCTGCTCGACGATATTCGCGCGCATGACGAAGCGAACTGGCCCAAGATACGCGCGGGCATCGACGCGTGTCTGGAACAGCACCATCGGCTCGGTTGTTGCTCCTCGTTCGGGGATTGGCAGAAAGACGTGAACGCCATCGCGGTCGCCTTCCGCGCGGGCCGGGGGATGTCGCCCATGTCGATCAACTGCGGCGGTCCGGCCTTTCAGCTGTCGCCGGAATTTCTCCTCGAGGAGGTGCGGCCGCGCCTGATCGAAGTGGTGCGTCGGCTCGAGACCTCGCTCGGCAGTCGTCGCGATTGAGCAAGAGGCGTCGTCAACAGAGGCAACGATGAATTTCAAATCCAACTACGAAGCCAAGCCGTGGATAAAGTTTTACGAAGCGGGAGTGCCGGCGACGACCGAGGTGCCGCTGAAGTCGCTGCCGCAGTTGTTCGACGAAGCGACGGACACCTACGGCGACAAGCCCGCGCTGATTTTCTACGGCAAGAAAATCAGTTTCGCGACGCTGCGCGATCATGCCGACCGGCTGGCGACGGGGCTGAGCGAGCTGGGATTGCAGCAGGGCGACAAAGTCGCGCTCTATTTGCTCAACAGCCCGCAGTTTGTGATCGCCTATTTCGCCGCGCTCAAGATCGGATGCACGGTCACGCCGATCAGCCCGGTCTACACCAGCTTCGAGATCAAGTATCAGATTGAGAACAGCGAGGCCAAGGCGATCATCTGTCAGGACATCCTCTACGATAAAGTCGAGAAGGCGGGCGTCGCGCTGCAGCATGTCATCGTCACGAACGTCAGTGAATACCTGCCGGCGATCAAGAAGCTGTTCGGCCGGAGCTTCTTGGGCGACATCGGAAGCGCGCCGGCGCGACACATCGCGGGGGTGCATCAATTTCAGGATCTGCTGAAGCGGCATCCGCCGAATCCGCCGCGCGTGACCATCGACCCGAAGACCGAGATCGCCGCGATGCCTTATACGGGCGGAACGACCGGCCACCCGAAGGGCGTGGTGCTGACGCATTACAACCTGGTCGCCGCCATGACGGCCGGCGCCGCCATGTACAACTATCAGCACGGCAAGGAGGTGATCATCGCGTTCCTGCCGTTTTTCCACATTCTCGGACAAGTGGGGATCATGCTGACCGGTCTGACGCAGGGTCACACGCTGGTGGTGTTCACCACGCCCGACACCGAAACGATCCTCGAGGCGATCGAGAAATACCAGGTAAGCGTTTTCGTCGGTGTGCCGACGCTTTACGAGTATCTCAAGGATCACAAGGACACGACGAAAGTTAACTGGAAGCGGCTCACGGCGATTTTTTGCGGCGCCGACACATTGCATGCCTCGACGGTGAAGGACTGGCAAAAGCGCACGCAGTCGTCGATCACCGAAGGCTACGGCCTCACGGAAAGTTGCGCGACGAGCCATCTCAACCCGCGCAGCCGGCCGAAAGTCGGTTCCTTTGGTGTTCCGGTCTCCAACGTCACGGCCGCGGTGGTCGATCCCGACGGCACGGCGTTCTTGCCGATCGGGGAAGTCGGCGAGCTCGTGCTGAAGAGCCCGACCATCATGCAGGGCTACTGGCGGAGTCCCGAGGAAACGAAAGCGGCGTTCCTCGAAGTGGACGGCGAGCGCTGGCTGCGTACCGGCGATCTCGTGCGCATGGACGAGGAAGGCTATTTCCATTACTACGATCGCCGCAAGGATTTGATCAAGCATCGCGGCTATTCGGTTTTCGCCAAGGACATCGAGGACGTGCTGTACACGCACCCGCAGATCAAGGCGACGGGCGTGATCGGCGTTCCCGATCCGGCCGAGGGCAGCGTGATCAAGGCGATTGTGGTGCTGCAACCCGAAGCGCGCGGCAAGGTGACGGAAGAGGAGATTCGCAAGTATTGCGAAGAACGCCTCGCGCACTACAAAGTGCCGAAGGTGATCGAGTTCCGCGGCGAGCTGCCGAAGACCGACGTCGGCAAGGTGTCGCGGCGCGAGCTGCGCGAAGAGGTCACGAACGAGGCGCGCACCCGGTGAGCGCGCCGTTCTTCAACGTGCAGGGTCTCACCAAGCGCTTCGGCGGGCTGGTGGCGGTGAACAACGTCAGCTTCGAAATGCGCCGCGACGAAATGGTGGGCATTATCGGCCCGAACGGCGCCGGCAAAACCACGCTGCTGCGCCTGATCACGAAAATTCTCCGGCCCGACCACGGCCGTATCACCTTCAACGGCGAAGACATCACCGGCCTGGCGCCTTGGGATATCGTCAATCGCGGCATCGCCGGCACGTTTCAGAATACGCGTCCGTTCCGGCATCTGCCCATCATTGCGAACGCGATGGTGCCCTGTCTCAACGCCCGCGCGAAGAAACGCGGCGAATGGGTGAGGCGCATCGAAGCGAAGGCGATGGACGCGCTCGAGTTCGTCGGCATTTCGGACCTCGCGCTCGAACCGGCGTCGTCGCTTTCGCAGGGCGACTTGAAACGGTTGGAAGTCGCCCGCGCGATCGCCGCGGAACCCGAGCTGTTGCTGCTGGACGAGCCATTCGGCGGATTGAACCCCACCGAGTCGGATCTGCTGGCGAAATCGATTCGCCGCCTGCACAAGGGCGGGCGCTTCGGACGCCTGCACAGCGAAGGACCGGCGATGATCATCATCGAGCACAAGCTGAAGGAACTGATGGCGATCGTCGATCGCGTGATCGTCATCAATTTCGGCGAGGTGTTGCTGGACGGCAAACCGGACCAAGTGGTGAAAGACGCGCGCGTGATCGAAGCCTACTTAGGGGTGGAAGATGTCCAAAGCATTGCTTGAGGTGCGCGATCTCAAGGTCCGCTACGACAAGGCGGTGTTGCTGAACGGCGTTTCCATCGACGTCGGTGCCGACGAGCTCGTCGGCGTCGTGGGACCGAACGGGGCCGGCAAGTCGACGTTGCTGCGCGCCATCTCGGGCCTGGTGCAATGGGAACGGCGGGCGCGCCGCGGCGCGCACGGCGATATCGTGCTCGAGGGCTCCATCACGTTCGGCGGAACGACAATTACCGATCTGGCCGCGCACGAAATCTGCGCGCTCGGGCTCGTGCATTGCCCCGAACGGCGCCGCCCGTTTCGCGAGCTGACCGTGCTCGATAATCTTCGCGCCGGGGCGTATCTCTCCCGCGACAGCCGCGAGACCGCGCGCAATCTCGAGAAGGCGTTCACGCTGTTTCCGCGCTTGAAGGAACGGCGCGATCAGGTCGCCGGGACGCTCTCCGGCGGCGAGCAGCAGATGCTCGCGACGGCGCGCGCATTGATGTACAAACCGCGGCTCCTGTGCATCGACGAACCGTCGCTCGGTCTGGCGCCGAAAGTGCGCAACGAGCTGTTCGCCGCGATCAAGGCGATTCGCGCGAGCGGCATCCCGGTGCTGCTCGTCGAGCAGGAAGTCGGCAAGGTATTTCAAATGGCCGATCGTAACTACATCCTCTCGCAAGGTCGCATCGTGGCGCAGGGCGCGGGCAAAGTGCTCGCGTCGGACGAAACGCTGCGGGCGAGTTACCTCGGGATGTAAGGGGATCGCGCGTTCCGCGCGATTGGTCGATGTATTAACTCGTCGATGTAATAAATTTTATTACCATCGACAGGGCGCCGAGAGGCGCTCTACTGAGAGATAAGGGAACAAAGTACCATGAGGGACAGTGCGCCATGCTTAATATGGCGCTCCCTAGGGGATTCGAACCCCTGTTACCGGCGTGAGAGGCCAGCGTCCTAGGCCACTAGACGAAGGGAGCGGGTAATGCCACGGTGAGATAAGGCGGTGGTATTATACGTGCCGGTCGGGTTTACACAACCGCGAGTGTACGATCGGTGCGTCGCCACGCCCCACGGCGCGTCGACCGCGACAGCGCCCGGTAGGGCGCGTGATTGGTCGGTTCAAGGGTAAAGAAAAGATTAGCGAACCCCTCATCATCCAGCGCACGCAACATTCTCTTTCGCGCGCGCGCATCAGCGACAACGCGCTCAAAGTCCTCGACCGCCTGAAAGAAGCCGGTTACGCCAGCCTGCTCGTCGGCGGTTGCGTTCGCGACCTGCTGCTCGGGCGCGAGCCGAAAGACTTCGACGTGGTGACCGATGCCCGGCCGGAGGAAATCAAGAAGGTGTTTCATAGCGCGCGCCTCATCGGGCGGCGCTTTCGCTTGGCGCACGTGCGTTTTGGCCGGGATATCATCGAAGTGGCGACGTTTCGTGCGGCCCCGGCTCCCGAGGACGCGAGCGAGCGTCATGACAATAATATTTTCGGCACGCAGGAAGAGGACGCGCGGCGGCGCGACTTTACCGTCAACGCGCTCTATTACGACGTCGACGAAAATACGGTTATCGACTACGTCGGCGGCGCGAAGGACTTGGAGCGCGGCGTGTTGCGTATCATCGGCGATCCCGCGGCGCGTTATCGCGAAGACCCCGTGCGTATGTTGCGTGCGATCCGCTTCGCCGCCAACCTCGGGTTCAATATCGATCCGCAGACCGCGGATCCGATCCGTGAATACGGCCCGCAGCTGTTGCAGGTGCCGCCGGCGCGCATGTTCGAGGAGGTCCTGAAGCTGTTCCAGGGCGGGTATGCGGTGCAGACGTACGAGCTGCTGCGCACGCACGGACTCTTTCGTTTTTTGTTTCCGCTGACGGAAGACAGTCTCGCCAACGAGGAGCACGGGTTTCCGCGCACGCTGGTTCCGCACGCGCTCGCCAATACCGACGTGCGCGTCGCCGAGGACAAGCCGGTAACGCCGGCCTTCCTGTTCGCCGCTTTATTGTGGGAACCGGTGCGCCTGCGCGCGGCGACGCGCACGGCGCAGGGCATGCGTCCGCTCGAGGCGTTCGAGCGCGCGGCGGAGGAGGTTCTTCGCGACGAGCTCAAGCACGTGATGCTCCCGCGGCGGTTCAGCGTGCCGATGCGCGAGATCTGGTCCATGCAGTTGCGCCTCGATCGTCGCGCGGGCCATCAGCCGTTTCGGCTACTCGAGCACAAGCGCTTTCGCGCGGCCTATGATTTTCTGCTCTTGCGCGTTCAAGCGGGCGAGGCCGAGGCCGAGCTCGGCGAGTGGTGGACGCGTTTTCAAGAAGCGCCGGAAGCGGAACGGCGAGCCATGGTCGCCACGGCGGCCGGAAAGGCGGGAAGCGGCAGGAGACGCCGGCGTCGACGGCGCTCCGGGGGCCAGCGAGTGTCGCCGCCATGAGCGCGACCGCGCGCGTGTACGTCGGTCTCGGCAGCAATCTCGACCGGCCGCTCGAACAAGTGCGCGCCGGGATGGCGGCGCTTCGCGAGCTGCCGGACTCGCACGTCGTCAAGTGCTCCGCGCTCTATCGGAGCGCGCCGGTGGGAATCACGGAGCAGCCGGATTTCATCAACGCCGTCGCCGCGCTCGATACGGCCCTCGCTCCGCAGGCGCTGATGCGCCGTCTGCTCGTCATCGAGCACGCGCACGGGCGCCGCCGCGGCGCGCTGCGCGGCGGTCCGCGCACGCTCGATCTCGATCTGCTGCTCTACGACGATCTGGAGCTGCAATCGCCCGAGCTCACGCTGCCGCACCCGCGACTGCATGAGCGGGCTTTCGTGCTGTACCCCTTGTTCGAAATAGCGCCGACGCTTCATGTTCCCGGTCACGGTCCGGTCGCGGAAATGCTCGACCGTTGTGACAAGCAGGCCGTGGTGCGCCTGACGGACGATTTGCGCGAAGCGGCAAGGTCATGAGCAAGGAAAACCCCGGGTATATCGTCGTCGAAGGTCCTATCGGCGTCGGGAAAACCAGTCTCGCGCGCCGTCTCGCCGAGGCGCTCGGCGCGCGCCCGCTGCTCGAGCGCCCCGAGGAAAATCCGTTTCTGGAACGTTTCTACCAGTCGCGCAAGTATTTCGCCCTGCCGACGCAGTTGTTTTTTCTGTTTCAGCGCGCGCGCCAGATTCAGGAGCTGAAACAGGGAGAGCTGTTCAGCTCGGGGTTTGTCGGCGATTTTTTGATAGAGAAGGATCGGCTGTTCGCCCACGCGAACCTGGACAGCGACGAGCTGAGGCTCTACGAGCAGGTGTACCAGCAGATGAGCTTCGATCTGCCCGCGCCCGATCGGGTGATTTACCTGCAGGCGCCCGTGGACGTGCTGCTCGAACGCATCCGCCGGCGCGGCGTATCCTACGAGGGGATGATCGATCGCCCCTATCTGCAAGCCCTTGTTGACGCGTATACGCAGTTCTTTCACCATTATGCGGCGGCGCCGTTGCTCGTCGTGAACGCGGCGGAGATCAATCCCGTCGACCGGGACAGTGATTTTCAGACATTGCTCGACTACATATTACGTATCCGCAGCGGCCGACATTTCTTCAACCCTCTGGTCTCCTCATGAAATCCGTCACCGTTCTCACTCTTCGCGACATGAAGCAGGCCGGCGAGAAGATCACCAGCCTCACCGCCTACGATTACAGCTTCGCGGCGCTGCTCGACCGGGCCGGTATCGATATCGTGTTGGTCGGCGACACGCTCGGCATGATCGTGCAAGGACATGCGAGCACGCTCCCCGTCACCATGGAGGACATGGTTTACCACGGCGCTTGCGTCGCGCGCGGGCTCGAGCGCGCGCTCCTGATCGTGGACCTGCCGTTCCTGAGTTATCAGCAGAGCCGCGAACAGGCGATCGTCAACGCGGGACGGCTCATGAGCGAAGGCGGCGCTCACGTGGTGAAGCTCGAGGGCGGCGAAGTCATGGCGGACACCGTGCGCTTTCTGGTGGAGCGCGGCATCCCCGTCTGCGGGCACATCGGGCTTACGCCGCAATCGGTGCATCAGTTCGGCGGTCACCGCGTGCAGGGGCGCGGCGATGAAGCGGCCGGGCGTGTCCGCCGGGATGCGCAGGCGCTCGCTCAGGCCGGAGCAAGCCTGATCGTGCTCGAAGCCATGCCCGCGGAGCTCGCCGCGCGCATCACCGAAGAATTGCCCATACCGACGATCGGCATCGGCGCGGGCGTCGATTGCGACGGGCAAGTACTGGTGCTTTACGACATGCTCGGCATCTATCCGCGGCGCACGCCGAAGTTCGCAAAAAATTTCCTGCAGGGCGCGGCATCGCCGGAGGCGGCGATCAAGGCTTACATCGCCGACGTCAAGGCGCGCCGGTTTCCCGGACCCGAGCACACTTTCCACAACGTATGATCGAGGCGAATACGACCGCGCGGCTGCGAGCCGAAGTGGCGGCGTTGCGCGCGCAGGGGAAACGCATCGCGTTCGTGCCGACGATGGGCAATCTGCACGCCGGGCATCGGCGTCTGATGGAGGAAGCGCGCAAGTACGCGGACGCGGTCGTGGTCAGCATTTACGTCAACCCGTTGCAGTTCGGACCGAAAGAAGATTTTGCTTCCTACCCGCGCACGCCCGCGCAAGACCACGCGCTCCTCGGAGACGTCGGCGTCGATCTGCTCTTCGCCCCCGGCGAACGCGAGATCTACCCGCGGGGCCGCGAGCGGCAGACGCAAGTCGAGGTGCCACAGCTGGGTCAAATCCTTTGCGGCGCGTTTCGCCCCGGGCACTTTCGCGGTGTCACGACGGTGGTCGCGCGGCTGTTTCAGCTCGTGACGCCGGACGTGGCTATTTTCGGCAAAAAGGATTACCAGCAGCTGCTCATGATCCGCCTGATGGTTTCCGATCTCGGGATGCCGATCGAAATAATCGGCATCGACACCGTGCGCGAGCCGGATGGGCTCGCGCTGAGCTCGCGCAACAGCTACCTTTCGGCGGATGAGCGCCGGACGGCGCCTATCCTTTATAAGACGCTCGGGCGCGTGCGCGATCGAATGCGCCAGGGAGTGGCGCGAGCGGCCGCGGAGGAGGGGGCGCTGACCGAGCTGCGGGCGGCCGGATGGCGGCCGGACTACGTGAGCGTGCGCCGGGCGAACGACTTGGGCGAACCGGAGGAAGGCGACAAGTCGCTGATTGTATTAACGGCCGCCTGGCTGGGGCGCACGCGGTTGATAGATAATCTAGAATTCCAGGCCTGAGTCGTTTGAATCTCCCGGTTTAAATGCGGATAATGCGCGCGCTATGCGGCGAATGATGCTCAAGTCGAAAGTCCATCGGGCACGGGTCACGCACTCGGAGCTCGATTACGAAGGCTCGATTGCGATCGATTCGCGTCTGCTGGACGCCGCCGACATTCGCGAGTACGAACGCGTCGAGATCTACAACGTCACCAACGGTGAGCGCTTCAGTACTTATGCGATACGCGCCGAAGCCGGTTCCGGTATCGTTTCCATCAACGGCGCGGCCGCCCACAAGGCGTCGCCCGGCGATATCGTTATCGTCTGCACCTACGCCGAGTACGAAGAGAAAGAACTTGTCGTTTTTAAGCCGCGGTTAGTGTACGTCGACGCCGCCAACCGCATCACTCGTACCGCCAACGCTATCCCCGTTCAAGTCGCCTAGCGCTTGCGGGCGGTTGCCCGATTATCCGCATGGCGCGTTTGCCCGAAGCGACGATTCGGCCTGGAATTTCCCACGCTTTGCGAAATTCGGCGACCCCGCCAATTGCTCGTCTAGACTTACGTTGTTACTCGAAGCTCAGCCGGTTCGGCCTGTGGTTACGACGCTAATGGGGAGGAAAACATGGGTTCAAAGATGATGGCGATAATCCTCGTCGGATGGTTCTCGACGAGCTGGGCGCTTGCGGAAGACGGAATAACGGCGACGACGGAAGACGGCCGCAAGGTAAAGCTTTACGCCGACGGCACGTGGAGATCGGCCAACGCGCCGGCCGCCTCGCCCGCACTAAAACCCGTTTCATACGCCAAGGCGGCGGGCGCTACCAGCACGTTTAAGACCGTGGTCGATTCCATTTCCGTGATGTACGACCCGCTCGTATGGTCCTTGAAAAATAGCGACGGCAGTGACGTCACCCGGCGCTCGTTCGTACACAAGAGCGGAGCGCTCTATGCCTTTGCCATAACCGAACGGCTTCCCATAAACACCGAGACGATCAAGAAGGTCGCCGTCATGAACGCGCAAAAAGCGGCGCCCGACATGGAGGTGATTATGGAAGAAAACCGGGTGGTCAA
>JAJPKH010000195.1 GCA_021323795.1 Acidiferrobacteraceae bacterium
CGGCCGGACGTGCGCGTCAACCTGTACTTACATCGGGATGACGCCATTATCAGTATTGATTTGTCAGGCGAGAGTCTGCACCGCCGCGGGTATCGCGCGGAGGGCATGGCGGCGCCGCTCAAAGAGAACCTCGCCGCCGCCGTTCTCGTGCGCGCGGGTTGGCCTGCGCTCGCGCGTGCCGGCGCACCGCTCGTCGACCTTCTGTGCGGCTCGGGCACGTTTTCTATCGAAGCAGCGCTGATGGCGGGAGACATCGCGCCGGGATTGCTGCGCGACCACTATGGTTTTCTGCAATGGCGAGGCCACGACGCGCCCGCGTGGAATAAATTGCTCGAAGAAGCACACGAGCGACGGGCGGCGGGGCTGAAACAGCTGCCGCCGATCTACGGTTACGATCAAGACCGTCGCGCCATCGCGGCGGCACGCGCAAACGGCACGCGCGCGCAATTGGCGGAGCACCTCACGTTCGAGCGGCGCGCGCTCGCCGACGGCACGGCCGATCCGTCGTTGCCGCCCGGCCTGGTCGTGGCGAATCCACCCTACGGCGAGCGCATGGGCGATCTCGAGGAATTGCCCTCGCTCTACCGAGCGCTCGGCGATGCGCTCAAGCGTTGCTATGCGGGCTGGCGCGCCGCGGTATTCACCGGAAATCCCGAGCTCGGCAAAGAGATGGGCCTGCGCGCGCGGCGTATGCATACCCTTTATAACGGCGCGATCGAGTGCAAGCTGCTCCATTTCGACGTGGCGCCGGAATGGCATATGCACGAGCGGCCGCCCGTCTCATCGCCGGCGGAGCTCGGCGCCGGCGCGGAAATGTTCGCGAATCGCTTGCGCAAGGACCTGCGGCATTTCGGGCGCTGGGCGGCGCGCCAGGATATCCATGCTTACCGCCTCTACGACGCCGACATGCATGAATACAACATGGCGATCGATATTTATGAAGGCGAGCGGCGTTTCGTGCACGTACAGGAATATCAGGCGCCGGCGAGCATCGACGCGCGCACCGCGGCGCGCCGCTTGAAGCACGCGCTCGCGGTGATTCCGCTCGTGCTCGACGTACCGCCCGAGCAGGTATACGGCAAAATACGCCAACGGCAGAAGGATCGCGGTCAGTACGAAAAGCTGGCGCACACCGGCGAGTTTCACGAAGTGCGCGAGGGGGCGTGCCGTTTTCTGGTCAATTTCACCGATTACCTCGACACCGGCTTATTTTTAGATCACCGCACGACGCGCGCGCTCCTCGGCGAGATGGCGGGGGGACGCCATTTCCTGAATCTGTTCGGCTACACGGCTACCGCGTCGGTGCACGCCGCGCTGGGCGGCGCACTCACGACCACGACCGTGGACATGTCGCATACCTATCTCGAGTGGGCGCGCCGTAATTTCGTGCTGAACGGCCTGGATCTCACGCGTCACGAGCTGATTCAGGCCGACGTCCTCACGTGGCTGGATCGACAACCGGCGCGGCGCTATGGGCTGATTTTTCTCGACCCGCCGACGTTCTCCCGTTCGAAGCGCATGGAAGACACGCTCGACATCCAGCGGGACCATGCCGCGCTGGTAAAAAAGACAATGGGTTTACTGGAACGCGGCGGCGCGTTGATCTTCTCGACGAACTATCAGCGCTTCAAGCTGGATCGCGGCGCGCTCGCCGATCTGGCGATCGAGGACATCACGCGGCGCACCCTTCCCAAAGATTTCGAGCGCAATCCCCGCATCCACCAGTGCTTCCGCATTAGTCACGCGAAATAGCGGCCGTCTCGCTAATCCTCGGAATAGCCGAGCGCGGCGAGGCCTTCCTTGAGATAATCCGCGAGCATCGGCGTGGACAGCAGGTAGTCCGCCGTCCGCGGCGTCCACTCGTCGCGCGCCTGCGCGACCGCCGTTTCCCATTCCGAGGCATCGAAATCGCCGCGCCCTATCCACATGAGCGCCACCAGCTCCACTTGCTGATCGGGCTCGAGATCATCCACCGCCGCCTTGAATTCCTGCACGGTGCTGTCGTCCTGATGCTCGGTCAGCATGTCGGCCGCCAGGTTGCCGGACGAGCCGGTGGTGTCGTCCGGGATGATGACGCCCTCTTTGCCGTGAAAAATCCGGGCTTTGTCGATGAGTGAATTAACGGTATCCGGGTTTACATCGAGCATGACATCCTCTCCATGGATTGAGAACCGCATACTAGCCGCTCTTGCAAGCCGCCGGACCTCGCGGAAAATGTGCCATTACTTGAAACCCGCGCGGCATCCGCCCACACTTTCGCCATCGTTTTTTCGGAGCAATCGCAGTGGATGACAAAACCCGTACCGAGCTCGAAGCCGCCGCTTTCCGCGGTCTGGTGGAACACTTGCGGCGCCGCACCGACGTCCAGAACATCGATCTCATGAACACCGCCGGCTTCTGCCGCAACTGTCTCGCGAAGTGGTACGCGGCGGCCGCGAAGGAGCGGGGCGTCGATCTTACCTACGATGGCGCGCGCCGCATCATTTACGGAATGCCGTACGAGGAATGGCGCGACAAGTACCAGACGGAAGCGACGCCGGAACAAAAGCGCAAGTACGAGGAAACGACGCCGCTACACGCGAAGATAGGGTGACCGACCTAAGGATACAGCCACCTCGCCTCCATCTCGCTTCCGGAAGCCCACGTGAACGCCGCGCGGCGATGTCCGGTCGATGGCATGTACAACCAATCGAGGTGGGCGACGGTCGCCTCGAGCAATTCGAAATTGCGGTAACCCGCCTCCTCCGCGGCGCTGTCGGCGTGCATCGCTTGCGGCGGCGGTCCGGCGACGGGAGCGGGAGCGGCGTGACCGGGCGCGACCGGCGTCGCGAAAACGCGCCGCGTTTCCGGCGGCGTTTCGCGCCACGCTTCGCGCCTTAAGGCGTCGTCGTCACGGTGAAATCGCACGTGGGCGTGGATGCGCAATTGGGTCGCCGCTTCTCGTTCGTAACACACGAGCAGCGCCCACGGCGTGCGCGTAAGCTCCGCATGCTTCGGCGAACGTGCGTCGGTACAAAAGTAAAGCAAGCGCTGCTCGCGCACGACTCGCCACAGCAATAACGTGCGCGCGTTCGGCAAATCATCCAGGCCGCGGGTCGCGACGACCGCATAATGCATGCCGGCCGCGGAATCTCTCGCACCGCGTTCGAGCAAGGACCAGGCATCGGCCAATATCGACGTGAAGTCCCAAAGCGTTTGGTTCCGATCCATCGAAATCCTTCGGCACGAGGCACGCCGCGCTTGCCGCAACGCGGCCGCTCTAGCAGGCATGCCGTTCGCCGGCGTTATCGGAGAACGCAGGGCGAAACGGCTGTTACAGCGACGGACTATACCGTCGCGCGGCGGATCTTACGCTTGAGCGCGTGGATCTGGCGCAGCACCGACTTCAGCGGCGCGTGATCCTTCGACGCCAGAATTTCATCCCGCTGCTTCTGCAGCTGATGTATTTTCGTCTTGAGCCCGGTCTTGTCGACGCCGACCACGTGATGATGTACGTGCGCTTCGATACCGAGCGCCTTGCAGATCGCCGGCAATAACTGGTCCTTGTGGAGCTGCGTGTAACCTTGCACCGCCTCATGCTCGATGCCGGCGGCGATTTCGCGCAACTCCGCTATCGTCTTGCCTTTCAATTCTTCGTACGTATGGGCCATGGACACCGCCTCCTCGGACGCTGGTTGGAATTCGCGCCTTTCTCGGGTTATCGCAACTGCCGCTGGAGAAAGTCGAGCGTGCGCGGCCACGACGCTTCCGACGCCGCCTCGCGATAACGCTCGGGGTTGGTGAAGTTCATGAACGCATGCGCCGCGTTCGGATAGGTATGAAATTCGTGCGCCTTGCCGTGCCGCGTCAATTCAGTATCGAGCTTGATGCGATCGGCCGGCGAGGGATTGCCGTCTTCCGCGCCGAAATGAAACAGCACCGGGCACCCGATCTCCTTGGTGCGCTCGTACGGCGACGGCTCGTTCTCGCCCCACGGGACCATGATGTTGCCGCCATAATAGATGACGGCCGCCTTGAGGTCGCGATTCGCCGCCGCCATCAGGTAAGCGACGCGACCACCCATGCAGAACCCGATGATGCCGATTCGCGCGGGATCCACTTCCGGCTGCTCCGCCAGATAATCGATGGCGGCATTGACGTCGGTGATGACTTGCGGGTCGCGCAGCCGCTTCATGCGCTCGAGCGGCGCACCGGGCTCGACCTGCCGGTGATACAGATCGGGCGCCGCCGCCGCGTAACCGGCGCGCACCAGGCGCTCGACCATGGCGTGAATAAACGTATCGACTCCCGCGGCATGCATGATCACAACGAGCGCGGGCGAGCGCGCGGCCGCCGCCGGCGCGGCCCCGTGTATCGCCATGCCGTGGCCGTCGACTCGGACCGTGCGTGTATAAGAAAGCATCGTTACTCGCTAACGAACGCGGTACTTCGCGGCATAGCGGCGAACGAGCACTTTGCGCCGCGGCGCCAGCGCGCGATTCTGCGTGGCCGGCAAGGTAGGCCTGGTCGTCTTCGAACAGCAACGCGCCTGCCGGCGGATCCGCGCATCGCAAAATAATGCAACGGCCGCCGGCCGGGCGCAATGATTGATATCGCCGAGCCCGTCGGCGATATTTTTAGGGAGGCTTCCGTGAACCGCAACCGCGAGGCGCGATGGGCGCGGCGAAGGCTTCTCAGGCAAGTGCTCGCATTGTGGAAACGCGTGCGGACCGACGGCGTACTACCGGCCCCGTTCCTTCCGTCGTCCGGCGACCGGCGCCACGAAAACGCGGTTACTTCTTGGCCGAGCTCGTCCTGATATTGCCGCAGGCGACGTAAGTCTTGATCTCGTTCCCGCTCTTGTGGACGTTGATCGCCAC
The DNA here is from genome assembly GCA_021323795.1 of Acidiferrobacteraceae bacterium. GTDB lineage: Bacteria > Pseudomonadota > Gammaproteobacteria > Acidiferrobacterales > Sulfurifustaceae > JACQFZ01. The sequence continues at coordinate 4,860 of JAJPKH010000195.1, forward strand.
TTTTTCCTTCAGTAGCGCGTCGAGGCTCACCGGCACCTCGGTGGTCGATTTGCCGTCGACCACGTTTTCCAACCCGTACTTCGGCTTGGGGTCGAGCTTGGCGCAGGTGCCCTCGTGGATATGCGCCGGCTGCGAGACGCCTTTCGGGCCGCCCTTGAGACTGATCTCCACCTTTGTCTGATCGCCCTGCGAAGTCAGCTTCGCCGTGCCGCTCTCGCCCGACTTGTTCTCGGGCGCAAGCCGCACGGTAACGGCTTCGCCTCCCGCTCCATTCGACTTTGTATCGGCGGCCGCAGACTGCTGTGCGAACGCGAGACCACCGACCGCTGCCAGCATGGCGACACCTGCGAACAATGGAACTTTCATGGCTTTCTCCTTGGCTCCGTGACAGAAATCGCTACGCCGCGACGATCGGCCGGCCTTAGTCGGAACTCCGGGAATGCGCTTCGGCCTGCGGCATGTGCTCGGACGGCGTGTGCGGCTTAGCCGGGGTACCGAGCGGCTGCGTCGCCGATTTCGGCACGTCGCTCTTCCCTACCGCCTCTTGGACGCCCGCAGGGGCGCTGCCGCGGTATTGCCGGGCGACGCGCTCCTGCACGCGCGCGAGCGCAAGCTCCTGGCGCTTGAGCATCGCCGCTTCGGCCGCCGCCTTCTTTTCGATCTGCGCTTTCTCCGCGGGCGACGGCGGCGGCAGCTCGGCCATCGCCGGCATGAC
>JAJPKH010000186.1 GCA_021323795.1 Acidiferrobacteraceae bacterium
AGTCCGGCAACCGCCGCCAGCGGATCGGTCGGCGAAAATCGGAAACTGTCCGGGGTAAGGGAAAACCCGGCGCGAGTTGTCGGCCGAATGGCGGCGGGCGGGTCCGTGACGAAGTGCACGAAAGCGCCGACGGGCCGCGCCATGATCGGCGGCGTTTGCGGTTGCCACGAATATTCCAACCGATTCCGGTAGAAAACGTTCAGGCGAAAAAGATTGCGCTCATCATCGAGGCCGATCACGAGCCGCGGGCGGTAAGTCCTAAGCTGTGCACGGGTGAAGTAAAGGCGTTCGCCGCGGATATTAGTGACGGTGAGGTAGTCGCCATGACCCACGCGCTCGCGCGGCAGTTTGTCGAGATAGTCGAGCAGATCGATGGCGTAGTAATACGCCAGCGGATAAGCGCTCAGCTCGAAACCATTTTGCTCGTAGATTTGCTCGAGAGCGGTTCGCAGCCGAGCATCTACGGGATAACGATGTACCGCTATGCCCGCCTTCCAGAACGGCTCCGAGGAGAACGGCGGCTCGTCCCAGCGTGCGCGTAATTGCATCAGCGCCGCATTTTGCGGGTCGAGAGGTTTCAGTCCCGTGAAGTCGGCGACGAGAGCGTGGACGAGGCGCGCCTCGCCGAGCGCGGTGACGGTGAAGTGGTTCACCGCCGGGACAATCAACTCGCGCACCTTGCGATGGCCGGCGGCACGGAGCGCGCGGGTGAACCGCCGCGCATCGACGGCGAAACCGGGGAAGTCGTTGGCGCCCGCCAGAATGAGGAGCGGCGGCCCGGCGCGGACATGCGTGATGGGAGAGGCGGCGCGGCGCGCGGCGGCGTCGGGTCCGAAGGTCGCCGCGAGTATCCGGGCGTGCTGAGCGGTCAGCGGCCCCGACGGCGTGAGGTCGTAAATCCCGCTGATCAATACCGCGCCGGCGATGTCCGATGGTTTCAGACCGACGTCGCGCAAGTAGCCGGGCTCGAGCGCGAGCAGCGCGGCGAGCGTGGCGCCGGCGGAATGACCGACGAGATACAACCGCTTGGCGTCGTAGCCGTAACGATCCGCGGAGCGCGTGAGCGCGGCGAGCGCCGTCGCGACGTCGCGAACGTGGGTGGGATGGCGCACGCCGGGCGAGAGGCGATAACGCACCAGCGCGACGGCGGCCCCGTCGGCGACGAGCGCTTCGGCGATACGCTCTCCTATCCGGTAATCGTCGTCGGATTCCACCCAGAATCCGCCGTGGATGAAAACGACGAGCGGCGGCCGCGCGGCCTCGGGAAGATAGAGGTCGAACGACTGGCGCCGCAGCGTGGCGGCGTCGCCCTTGACGAAGGCGTAGGGAATGTCGCGCTCGACGCGGGGCGCGGCCGCCGCCGCACCTACGCCGAACAGGCCGAGCACCGCGAGCCAACCCACCGCGCGAAACCGGCGCACGCGCGCTACTCGTCCGTGACGCAGCCTTCGGAGGCGTTTTTGACGTTCTTGATGTACTTGTAAAGCGTCCCGCGGGTGCTCTTGTACGGCGGGCGCGTCCACGCCGCCGCGCGCCGCGCGAGCTCCGCCTCGCTCAGCTCGACGTCCACACGATTGGCGCGCGCATCGATCGCGATCATGTCGCCGGTTTTGATCAGCGCGAGCGGGCCGCCTTCCTGCGCTTCCGGGACCACGTGACCGATGACGAAGCCGTGCGAGCCGCCGGAGAAGCGGCCGTCGGTGATCAGCGCCACATCCTGGCCGAGACCCGCGCCCATGATCGCGGACGTCGGCGTCAGCATCTCCGGCATGCCGGGCCCGCCCTTCGGGCCTTCATAGCGAATGACGATGACGTCGCCCTTTTTGATTTCTTTGCGCTCGAGCGCGGCGAGCATGTCTTCTTCGGAGTCGTAAACGCGTGCCGGACCGCGAAAGCTCAAGCCTTCCTTGCCGGTAATCTTCGCGACGGACCCGCCGGGCGCGAGATTGCCCTTGAGAATGCAAATATGCCCGGTCGGCTTGATCGGCTTCTCGATCGGCTTCAGGATTGCTTGACCCGGCCTCAGGCCCGGCAGATCGTTCAGATTCTCCGCGATCGTTTTTCCGGTGACGGTCAGGCAACTGCCGTCAAGCAAACCGTTCTCCAGCAGGTATTTCATCACCGCCGGAATCCCGCCGACGTTGTGTAAATCCTCCATGACATATTTGCCGGACGGTTTAAGGTCGGCGAGAAACGGAACGCGGTCGCTGACTTTTTGAAAATCATCGATGGTCAGTGCGACACCCGCCGCCCGCGCCATCGCGATCAAGTGCAGCACCGCGTTGGTCGATCCGCCGAGCGCCATCACGATCACCATGGCGTTCTCGAACGCCGCGCGGGTCATGATGTCGCGCGGCTTCAAATCCATTTCGAGCAGCCGGCGGATCGCCGCGCCCGCCTGCCGGCACTCTTGCGCTTTACGTTCGTCGACGGCGGGCGTGGACGAGCTGTACGGCAGCGACATGCCGAGCGCTTCGATCGCGGACGCCATGGTGTTCGCGGTATACATGCCGCCGCACGCGCCGGGCCCCGGGCAGGAATGGCGCACGATCTGCGCGCGCGTCTCGTCGTCGATGGAACCGGCGAGATATTCGCCGTAACTTTGAAACGCGGAGACGATATCGAGCGTGCGTTGCCCGTAGTGCCCCGGCTTGATGGTGCCGCCGTAGATCATGAGCGACGGACGATTGAGCCGCGCCATCGCCATCACGCAACCCGGCATGTTCTTGTCGCAGCCGGGAATCGTGACGAGCGCGTCATACCACTGCGCGCCGACCACGGTCTCGATGGAATCGGCGATCAGGTCGCGCGATTGCAGCGAATAGCTCATGCCGTCCGTGCCCATCGAAATGCCGTCCGACACGCCGATCGTGTTGAATCGCAGGCCGACCAAGTCCACCGCCGCCATGCCCTCTTTCACTATGGCGGCGAGATCGTTCAGGTGCATGTTGCACGTGTTGCCCTCCCACCAAACGCTGGCGATGCCGACTTCGGGCTTGGCCATGTCGTCGCGAGTGAGACCGATGCCGTAGAGCATCGCCTGCGACGCGCCTTGCGAGCGCGGCTCGGTGACGCGGGCGCTGTAACGGTTGAGTTTTTTGGACACGACCTGCTCCGTTATCGTTTGATGCGATCGGCGATATTCTACCCGAGACCGTGGGACTTGCGCGCTCCGCGTGCCGTGTCGGATGGGAGCAAACGGGATGGGAACCGCTAAAAATTACTTCTCCTGTAGGTCGGGTTCAGCCGCGCAAGCGGCGGACCGAATCATATTGTTCGGCGGGCATCGCTCCGCACATCCGTGTGCTCCCGCGAAATTGGCACATCCTGTGCGGCATCGCTCCGCACATCCGTGTGCTCCCGCGAAATTGGCACATCCTGTGCGGCAT
>JAJPKH010000299.1 GCA_021323795.1 Acidiferrobacteraceae bacterium
CGCAGCCCGGATTCGGTCGCGAACAACCATGAGAGCGCGGCTGCCGCGGCAACGAGCAGCAACGCGAGCGGGGCGAGCCAATAGAAGATTTTGCGCCTCACAGGTCCGGCCCGATGTAGAGGTGGACGCGCAAACCGTGCCCCGGATCGCTTAGCGCGGAGGCGAGATCGAGACGGATCTGGCCGATAGGGGAACGCCAACGCACGCCGATGCCGGCGCCTTTTTTCGCGCCGATATCGCGGAAGTTGTTGAAGGCGTTGCCGGCGTCGTAAAAGATCGCACCCGACCAGTCGCCGACGACGTGCTGCTCGTATTCGATGCTTCCGACCAGCAAATGCTTGCCGCCGACGACGGTGCCGTCCGGCGCGCGCGGCCCAAGCGAGTTGTACGCGTAACCGCGCACGCTCACGTCGCCGCCGGCAAAAAAGCGCAACGAGGGCGGCAGCTCCCGGATGTCCTCGATGCGCGTCGCGCTCACGTCCCCGCGCGTGATGAGGCGGCCGAAATCCGCGACCGGCAGAATCGCCTTAGCGCCCAAGTGGGCCTGTTCGAGGCTGGTATCGGAGGCGATGTGTTCCGAGGCACCACGCAGGTCGAGCCGCGCGCTCGCGCCGGCGCGTGTGTAGACGCGGCTTGGGCCCAAAAAGTAGGACCAGGTGATACCGGGAAGCAGCAGCTCGGAGCTGCCCGTCTCGCCGCCAACGCTGAACTTTTCATTCTGGCGCGTGAGCGAGAGCGTCTCCTGCACGCGCCCGCGCGCCTCGGTGCGGCTGACGCCGTAGTGGCGCAGTTCGGTGTCGGTGTTTTGAATGATTTTGGACCGCGTATAGCCGGCGGTGATCGCGAACTGATCCGTGCGCGGGTTGCGGATCGGAATAAAGTAGCCCGCGTTCACGCTGCGTTCGATCTGGGAGCCGCGCAGCTCGATGCGCGTATGGTGTCCTTCTTCGTTGAGATAGCGGCGCTCCCAGCCGAGTTGCCCGCGCGGCCCGGTATCGGTGCCGTAGCCGACGCCGAAGGTGTATCGGTTCGGCGTGCGCGCGGTCAGGCGCACGTGTACGGGGATGGCGTAATCGCGCGCTTCTTGCGGGTCGGCGACGACTTCCACGCGGCCGAAATAGTCGGTCCCGGAGAGCGTGGTCTGTAGATCCAGCAGCGCCGCGCTCGTATAGGGCTCGCCCGGCGCCACCTTTATATAGCGCGCGAGCAGGGCGGGATCGAGGACGTTCTGCTCGATCTCGAGCTCGCCGAAGCGGTAGCGCCGGCCGGTATCGATGGAGAGATAAATGTCGGCGCGGTAGTTCTCGAGATCCACCGTGATCTCGTGCCGCACCCAACGCTGGTCGAAATAGCCGCGTTCGGCCGCCGTGCGCTGAAAGCCGGTTTTGGCCTGCTCATAGAGCGCATGGTTGAGCGCGTCCCCGCGCCGCAAGGGGAACTCATCGATGAGCTTCTGAAACACCGGATCGTCGCGACCGTCTCCGGTAATACGAATGTCGACGGCGCCCACCGGAATCGCGTTGCCGGGGTCGATGACATAGCGCGCGGCCCACCCGGTTTCGTCCTGGTTCAGGCGCGCCTGAATCTGCGGCCGGTAGTACCCGAAGGGCTGTAATGCCGTGCGGATCTCTTCCGGCGCGCGTTGATGCAGGCGCCGAATGCGTACCGGCGATAAATCGCCGCGATCGCGCTCTTGGTAAATGCTCAAAGCGGCAAGTACGTTGTCACGCACATTGCCGGTGAGCCCTTCCACGGAAACCGTGAGGCTAGCCGCGAGCAGCGGCCGTGCACCGATAGCGAACAGCACCAGAGCTAGGCAAAGCAGGACGGCCGGGGCCGGGTAATTGTTTTTTGAGCGAAGCATAGATTCCGGCGAACACGACTTCGGGGCATAATACCGAAAAAGCCGCCAATCGCCGGACATGAGGCGTGAAGTGATACAACTACAAGCACAATGGGGGCATCGCGCGGCGACGTGGGTCGCTACCGGCTTCGGCGTCGGCAGGGCGCCGATCGCCCCCGGCACGTTCGGCACTCTACTCGGTATCCCTCTGTATTTGATTCTACGCATGTTGTCCGCGCCGATATATGCGTTGTGCGTGGTTGTGCTCTTCCTCCTCGGGGTATGGATCTGTCAGATCGCCGAAGCGCGCCTCGGGAGCCGCGATCCGGGCGCTATCGTGTGGGACGAAATCGTGGGGTTCCTGATCGCCATGTTCCTGGCGCCGGCCGGATGGCGCTGGATTGTGATCGGATTTGTCTTGTTTCGCGTGTTTGACGTATGGAAGCCGTTTCCTATTCGCGAAATGGATCGCCTCGAAGGCGGTTTCGGCGTAATGGCCGACGATGCGGCTGCCGGTGTTTACGCTTGCATCGCCCTGCAGCTGCTCGTGTGGATCGGGGCTTACTGATCTAGGCGAGCGCGCACGAAGTGGAAACGCTCGCGTTGATCCTGGCCGGCGCGGCCGCCGGCACTCTCGCCGGTCTACTCGGGGTCGGCGGCGGCGCGCTTATCGTTCCGGTGCTGGCATTCTTCTTCGAAGCGCACGGCGTCGATGCGGATGTCGTCATGCAGGCGTCGCTCGGCACCTCGCTCGCGACCATCGTCTTCACCGCTATTTCCTCCATTAAGGCGCATCACTCGCGCCGGGCGATTCGCTGGTCCGCGTTCTGGCAGTTGACGCCGGGAATTGCGGTGGGCGCGATGATCGGTGCCGTCATCGCGCATTTGCTTCCCGGCAAGGCGCTGAAAATCATGTTCGCTGTGTTTGCGCTGTTCATCGCGGCCCAAATGGCGCGCGGCATGGCGGTGCGGTCGCACCGGCCGCTGCCATCGACGCCGTGGATGGTGGCGGCGGGCGGCGTAATCGGGATCTTGTCTTCGCTCTTCGGCATCGGCGGCGGCTCGATCTCCGTGCCGTTCTTGACGTGGTTCAGCGTGCCGGCGGTGGAGGCGATCGCGACCGCGTCGGCGATAGGTCTCCCTATCGCAGTTTTCGGGACGTTGAGTTACGTCGTCGCGGGGTGGAACACGGCCGGTCTGCCGCCGGGAAGCATCGGCTACGTCGTGCTGCCGCCGTTTCTTGGAATAGTAGTGGCGAGCACCGTATTCGCGCCGCTCGGAGCGCGGCTCGCGCACCGTCTGTCGCAGACCGTGCTGCAGCGGATCTTCGCCGTCTTTCTCTTGGTGATGGCGTTGCGCTTGTTGTTCGGTTGAGCGCTGCCGTAAGAAGCGCGCGTTAGTCTTCGGAAGCCGCTCCGTGACTCTTCAGTATCTCGAGCCCCTTGATCGCCTGACGGTAGCCTTGTGCCGCCGATAGCCGCCACCAGCGCACCGCCTCCTTATAGTTTCTCGGTTCGCCTTCACCCGTCGCGGCCAGCGCGCCGAGATGAAACTGGGCGACCGGGTCGCCTTCATCGGCGGCGCGCTGCCACCACATGCGCGCTTGGGCCAGATCCTTTTCGACCCCTTCCCCGCGCCAGTAGAGGAGTCCGAGATTGAGCTGCGCGCCGGCGTGGCCTTGCGCCGCCGCCGCGCGCCACCAGCGAATGGCGCGCTCGAGATCGGCGCTCGCGCCTTTGCCGGTCGCGTACGCGACGCCGAGATTGAACTGTGCGCCCACGTGCCCGCGCTCGGCGGGCGTCCGCCACGCGCGCGCCGCACCGTCGTAATCGCCGGCTTCGTAGAGCGCTACGCCTTCGCGAAACGCCGCCTCCATGAGATCGATGTCTCCCAGCGGCGCGACCGGATTTGGCGCGGGCGCCGTGGTGAGCGGTGCGGAAGTCAACGCGGCGGCGAAATTGGGGAGGGTGGCGAGCAGGAAGCTCAGTGCTAGACCGAGCGGCCGAAAGCAGGAGTGATACATGCGGTCCTCGCAAAAGGCTTACTCTTTTAGAGTGTAGATCATGAAGCGATACGTAGAGGTGATCGGCTTTCGCGTTCGCGTCTACAATGGCGCATGGCTGCGACTTTCACCGATGCGGACCTGACCGCGCTCGCCGTCGAAGTTGGGCAGGCGCTCGCCGGCGCCGGCGCGATGCTCGCGACGGCCGAGTCGTGCACCGGCGGCTGGATCGGCCGTGCGATTACGTCCGTCAGCGGAAGCGCCAATTGGTTCGAGCGCGGTTTCATCACGTACAGCGAAACCGCCAAGCGCGAGATGCTCGGCGTGCCGGCGGATGTATTGGAGCAACACGGAGCCGTCAGCGAGCCGACGGCCCGCGCGATGGCCGAAGGCGCGTTAGCGAACAGCCACGCGCAGGTTGCTCTCGCGGTGACCGGAATCGCGGGGCCCACCGGAGGGTCGGAGCGCAAGCCGGTGGGAACGGTATGGTTCGCCTGGGCGGCGCAAGGTCGCCCCACGCACGCGGTGCTGCATCGGCTCGACGGTGATCGTGAATCGATACGCCGCGAGTCGGTCGCCATCGCCCTGCGCGGCTTGCTCGAGTTGCTCACCCGGGATTTTGCCGAGCCTCCGCGCCGGACGGTTTCCGCGCCGCGCGAGTGAGGCACGGGCCGACGCCGGGTGCGTGTGGTACGGAGACGTGGGTCTATCCGAACTGCCGCTGGATGGTCAGCAGCAGTTCTTCCAGATCCACCGGTTTGCGCAAGTAGCTCCCCTTCGTCGCTTCGAGCTGTCGGATCGCGTTGGGATCGGCGGTCATGACAATGACGGGAATGCCCTTCCAGCGCGGTTCCGCTTGCTGCTCCAAACGAAACGCAACTCCGTCCTTCACCGGCATCATTAGATCGAGAATGATCAGGTCGGGTAACTCGGACGCCTCCCGCAGCGCGTTAATCCCTTCCTGCCCGTTCCTCGCGGCGATGACTCCGTAACCCTCCGCGGCAAGCACGTCGACGAGCGATTCGCGGATGTCCGCATCATCCTCGAGCAGTAAGATTCTTTTTATCTTTTGTGATTTTCTCACGCGAATTATCGTTGTATGCGAGTGTGCATCGATTACGCGTATCGCGCACCAAGGAAATTCCGAACAAGCCTGAATCACCCGTCACTGCCGTAGCGAAGCAATCTCGCACGTTACATTTCGGGTGGCTGGAGGTTGCTTCGTCGTCCGCGCTCCTCGCAATGGCACTTGTGCGGAGTTTCCCTATTCATGAACCGTTATCGCTAGCGTATAGACACCGGCTCGAAAGGCCAAGAACCAAATCATCGAGATGCAGGACTACCGGGAACGCTGCCGGTCGTGGACTACTTTTTTGAGCGCAATTCGTTAGCAGTCGCGGCAGACGAGTGCTCGCGAATGAGCGCATCGAGCTCCAATTGCAGGCGCGGAAGGATTTGGTCGTATGGAAAGCTGCCGAGAGACTCGGCCTTGCGCTTGAGATTAACGAATTTGGGCCCGCACCAGAGACCGAGATCGGCGTCATCGGTTTCGCCCGGGCCGTTTACTCGGCAACCCATGACGGCAATGGTGATGGCGTGCTCCGCCGCGTATTGGGTGATTTCTTTCACTTGTTGCGCGAGCTCGATAAAGGCTTCGTTCTCCACGCGTGAACAGCTCGGACAGCTAATAATATTGAGGCCGCGGCGATCGTAGCGGACCACGCTGCGTACGCGGCCGGCGGCGATGTCGGCCACGATCTGGCGGCCGACGATGATTTCTTCGCTCTTGCGTGGGTTCGGTACCGTCAGCGATACGCGGATGGTGTCGCCGATACCTTGGCTGATCAGCTGCTCGAAGGCGATGCGGGTCTTGATGATGCCGTCGGGCGGCAAGCCGGCCTCGGTTACGCCGAGGTGCAGCGGCACGTCGGAACGTTCGGCGGCGAAGCGGCGATTGACCTCGATGACCTCATTCGGGTCGGAGTCCTTGAGCGACACGCAGTAGCGCGTGAACCCGAGCTTATCGAGCAGCGCGCAATGATCGAGCGCGCTCTCGAGCATGGGCGAGAGGCGGTCCTTGGGATCGTATTTTTCGGCTTTGGCGGGATCCACCGAACCGCAATTGACGCCCACGCGCAGCGCGCAGTCATGCTCGTCGGCGACGTCAACGAGATAGCGCACCTTGTCCTGCCAGGGCTTGCGGCGTTCGTGGTGATAAAGGTGGCCCGGGTTGTAGCGGAGCTTGTCGACATAAGGCGCGACGCGCTCCGCCATGCGGTAATTTTCCTGCAAATCGGCCGAGAGATTCGCCTGCGTTTGCTCGCGAATCGCCGCCAGCGCCGCCGCGTCTTTCATGTTATCCACCGCGACCCGCACCACATCGGCGCCGGCGGCCGCTAGATCGTTGATCTGCGCTACCGTCGCGTCGATATCCTGCGTACGCGTGGCGCACATGCTCTGAACCGCAATCGGATGACCGGCGCCGATCGTGATCGAGCCGATGCGGACCGAGCGGGTGGGATTGCGGGGCAGATTCACGGCGGTAAAACGGCTGTCGGTCTAACTGGAGGCATTCAGCGGCACTAACGCTAACTGATATTACACGTTCACGCCAGTGAACCGACTCCCCCCTCTCCCTTGACGGGGAGGAATGGGGAGAGGGTAATGGGATCACAGGCAGGGAGCCCTCCCTCATTCCCTCTCCCTCAGGGGCTGGGCCGCTCCCACGCATCCCTGCGCCCGCGGTAATTCGCATGTCCTGTGCAGCAGAGCGAGCCGAGGCGCGCTCGTTGCTCGTCTGGCCATTAGATTGGCACTTTCGTGCCCTAGGGCTAGGCCCACCCTCGGAAACTGTGGAATAATCTTTTCCGCATAATTTTCCCGTGCGCCACGTATTTCCCTAATCGACTAAGCGGTCTATCCGCGGGAGACACCTGTATGGAAGGCAACAAGGCCAAAGCTCTACACGCCGCCCTGGGCCAGATCGAAAAGCAATTCGGCAAAGGTTCGTTGATGCGCCTGGGCGACTCGGGCGTGGTCCAGCCGGTTTCGGTGATCCCCTCGGGCTCTCTCGGATTGGATATTGCCCTCGGGATCGGCGGTTTCCCGCGCGGCCGGGTGGTCGAGATCTACGGCCCCGAGTCGTCCGGTAAGACGACATTGGCGCTGTCCGTGGTGGCGAACGCTCAGAAGCTCGGTGGGACGGCCGCTTTCATCGACGCCGAGCATGCCCTGGACCCGCTCTACGCCAGGAAGCTCGGTTGCAACATCGAGGAACTCCTCATTTCACAGCCGGATTCCGGCGAACAGGCGCTCGAAATTACTGACATGCTCGTTCGTTCCGGGGCGGTGGACGTAGTCGTTGTCGACTCGGTGGCTGCCCTCGTGCCCAAGGCCGAGATCGAAGGCGAAATGGGTGAGCCGCAGATGGGGCTACAGGCGCGCCTGATGTCCCAGGCGCTGCGCAAGCTCACGGCCAACATCAAGCGCTCGAACACCCTGGTTATCTTTATTAATCAGATCCGCATGAAGATCGGCGTGATGTTCGGCAACCCCGAAACCACCACGGGCGGCAACGCGCTCAAGTTTTACGCCTCCCTGCGTCTGGATATCCGGCGCATCGGCGCGATCAAAAAGGGTGAAGAGGTTATCGGGAGTCAGACGCGCGTTAAAGTGGTCAAAAACAAGCTGGCTCCGCCCTTCAAGCAGTGCGAATTCGATATTCTTTATAATGAGGGCATCTCCAAGACCGGCGAGTTGATCGACATTGGTTCGGAGCAGAACATCATCGAGAAATCGGGCGCCTGGTATACCTATAAGAAGGATCGTATCGGTCAGGGTAAGGAGAACGCGCGCGATTATCTGAAGGAGCATCCGGAAACGGCGGCGGAAATCGAAGCGCGGATCCGCGAGAAGGTGGTGGTCCAGCCGACCGCGGGTGCGGACGCCGCTGAGGCCGTGCCGGAGGAGGTCGAAGTCTGAGCGGCGACGGGTCTGCGATAGACGCCGTAAAGGCACGGCAGCTCGTCGTTGCTTGGCTTGCCCGGCGGGAACACAGCCGGAGCGAAGTCGTGGACAAACTCAAGCGCAAGGGATGCGCGCCGGGTGTCGTCGAGCAGGTGGTGGGCCTGCTCGCCATCCAAGGTCTGCTTTCCGATGAACGCTTTGCGGAAACGGTGGTGCGGAGCCGGCGGCGACGCGGCTACGGCCCGGTACGCATCCGCAAGGAACTTCAGGATAAAGGTTTAGCCGCCGAGGCAGTCGACCGCTGCGTCGATCTCCACAGCCAGGATTGGATTGCCGAGATCGAGCGCGTGCGCCGCAAGAAGTTCGGGGAGCGGGCGCCGCGGAGCTTTGAGGAACGCGCCAAACAGGCGCGCTTCCTGCAATACCGGGGCTTCACGTACGATCAAATCCAGCGCGTGTTGCGCACGCGTCCCGAGGATTGACCGTCGGGTGCCGCGTCCTCATCCCTCTTCGAAAGAGGGGTCGGAAGAAATCTTTAGGTTGGTTATGAAGAGCAACGAATTACGCAGCTTATTTCTCGATTACTTCAAGCGGAACGGTCATCAGGTCGTTCCGAGCAGTTCGCTCGTGCCGGCGAACGATCCTACATTGCTCTTCACGAATGCCGGCATGGTTCAGTTCAAGGACGTATTTCTCGGCACCGACAAACGCCCTTACACCCGCGCGGCGAGCAGCCAGCGCTGCGTGCGCGCGGGCGGCAAGCACAACGACCTCGAGAACGTCGGCTATACGGCGCGGCATCACACGTTCTTCGAGATGCTCGGCAATTTCAGCTTCGGCGATTATTTCAAACGCGACGCGATTCGCTATGCGTGGGAACTGCTCACGCAAGAACTGCGCCTTCCGCCCGAGCGTTTGTGGGTGACGGTTTATCACGATGACGGCGAAGCGGCCGACATCTGGCTGAAAGAAATTAAAGTAAACCCCGAACGCTTCGGACGCCTCGGCGAGAAGTCGAATTTCTGGGCGATGGGGGACACCGGTCCCTGCGGGCCGTGCAGCGAGGTTTTCTATGATCACGGTCCCGGAATACCGGGCGGTCCGCCGGGTAGCCCCGACGAAGAAGGCGATCGCTATGTCGAGATCTGGAATCTCGTGTTCATGCAGTACAACCGGGACAGCGCGGGCAAACTGACGCCGCTGCCGAAGCCGTCCGTCGATACCGGGATGGGGCTCGAACGCCTCGCCGCCGTTATGCAGGGTGTGCACAGCAACTATGAGATCGACTTGTTCCAACACTTGATCAACGCGGCAAGGCAGATTGTCGGCACCCAAGAGTTGAAAAATCCGTCGCTCAACGTCATCGCCGATCATATCCGCGCGAGCGCGTTCCTCATCACCGACGGCGTGTTTCCCTCCAACGAGGGGCGCGGCTACGTCTTGCGCCGTATCATCCGTCGGGCGATACGTCATGGTCACAAGCTTGGCGCCACGGAGACGTTCTTCTATAAGCTCGTACCGGCGCTCGTCAAGGAGATGGGTGCCGCGTATCCGGAGATCAAGCAGAACCAAGAGACGGTCGAGCGCGCGCTCAAGATCGAAGAGGAACGGTTCAACGAGACACTCGAGCAGGGATTGAAGATCCTCGATCAGGACATCGCCGGCCTGACGGGCGACACGATCTCCGGCGCGACCATCTTCAAGCTTTACGACACTTACGGGTTCCCGGTCGATCTCACCCGCGACGTCGCCTTGGAGCGCGGGCTGAAGCTCGACATGACCGGCTTCGAGCGCGAGATGGAAGCGCAGCGCGCCCGCGCCCGCGCGGCCAGCAAGTTCGACGCGGACTACCACAACGTGATCTCCATCCAGGGCCGCAGCGAGTTCAGCGGCTACGAGCTCGAGAAGGACCAGGCACGCGTCACCGCGATCTACCGAAACTTGAAGGAACCGGTGCAGACGCTGCAGGCCGGCGAAACCGGCGCCGTCGTGCTCGAGCGCACGCCGTTCTACGCGGAGTCCGGCGGTCAAGTCGGCGACACCGGCGTGCTGCGGAATACCGCGGCGACGTTTACGGTCGAGGACACGAAGAAGCATCCTTCGAGCGCGCATCTGCACGTCGGCCGTCTCGAGCGAGGTCGCCTGAAGGTGGGCGATGTGGTGGAAGCCGTCATCGACGAGGCGCGTCGCCAGAAAATCCGCTTGAATCATTCCGCCACGCATTTGTTGCATGCCGCATTGCGCCAGGTGCTCGGCAAGCACGTCACGCAAAAAGGCTCTCTGGTGCATCCCGATTATCTGCGCTTCGATTTCTCGCATCCGCAGCCGGTGACGCCCGGCGAACTGCAGCGCGTCGAGGATATCGTCAATGATCAGATCCGTGCGAACCACGAAGGCGAGACGCGCCTCATGGATCTCGAGCAGGCGAAGGCCAGCGGAGCGATGGCGCTGTTTGGAGAGAAGTACGAAGAGAAGGTGCGGGTGCTGAGTTTCGGCGACTTCTCGGTGGAGCTCTGCGGCGGTACGCACGTGCGGCGCACGGGAGACATCGGCCTCTTCAAGATTGCCTCGGAAGGCGGCGTAGCGGCCGGTGTGCGCCGCATCGAAGCCTATACGGGGCCGGGTGCCGAAGCGTGGGTGCGCAGCCAGCAGGAGCAATTGGATAATATCGCTCGCTTGCTTAAAGGGGACCGTACATCGGTCGTCGAGAAGGTCCAGCAGTTGCAGGCGCGCCTGAAAAGTCTTGAGAAAGAACTTGAGCAGACACGCGCAAAGTTAGCCACCGGTGGCGGCGCCTCGCTCCTCGATCGCGCTCAGGAAGTAAAAGGCGCGCGCGTGCTTGCAGCGGTAATGGAGGGAGTGGACGTGAAAGGGCTGCGCGAGGCCGTGGACCACTTCAAAGACAAGCTCGCGCCGGCCGTGGTCGTGCTGGCGACGGTACAGGACGGGAAAATAAGCCTGATCGCGGGCGTAACCAAAGAGTTGACCGAACGTGTGAACGCCGGGGAATTGGTGAACTTCGTCGCCGCGCAGGTCGGAGGGAAGGGCGGGGGGCGTCCGGACATGGCGCAGGCGGGCGGCAACGATCCGTCCGGATTGGAGCGAGCACTGCGGATGGTTGCCGATTGGGTCGGCGCGCGGGTGTAACCGCCGGTCGTTTGATCTGTTTACTCGCGACGGAAAAGCCTGTTTAATTTGCGACCTTTAACGGTCAGGCATACTCTTCGGTGGCACTCATCGTACAAAAGTACGGCGGCACGTCGGTGGGAAACCCGGAGCGTATCAGCGCGGTTGCGGTGAAAGTCGCCCGGGCCCGCGCCGCCGGCCACGACTTGGTGGTGGTCGTGTCGGCAATGAGTGGCGAGACCGACCGGCTCATCAAGCTGGCGAAGAGCTTGCATCCCGACCCGCCGGCACGCGAGCTCGACGTGCTTCTGGCAACCGGCGAGCAGACGACGATTGCGCTACTCAGCATGGCGCTCGAGCGCCAGGGCGTGCCGGCCCGTTCGTATACCGGTCATCAGGTGCACATACGTACCGACAACGTGCACGGCAAAGCGCGCATACTCGACATCGACGACAAGCGCGTGCGCGACGATCTCAAGAAAGGGCGGGTGGTAGTGATCGCGGGCTTTCAGGGTGTCGATGAAGAGGGCGATATCACGACACTCGGGCGCGGAGGCTCCGATACGACCGCGGTGGCGATGGCGGCCGCGCTCAACGCCGACGAATGCCAGATTTACACGGACGTCGACGGCGTTTACACGACCGACCCGCGGATCGTGCCCACGGCGCGGCGGCTCGATCGCATCACGGATGAGGAGATGCTGGAGATGGCGAGCCTCGGCGCCAAGGTATTGCAGATTCGTTCAGTCGAGTTCGCGGGCAAGTATAAAGTTCCGTTGCGGGTGTTGTCGTCGTTCGAAGACGGCCCCGGGACGCTGATTACGTACGAGGAAAATCAAATGGAAGCGCCGCTCATTTCGGGCATTGCGTTCAATCGTGACGAGGCGAAGCTCACGATCCGTGGTGTGCCGGATCGACCCGGCATCGCCGCGCAAATTCTTGGCGAAGTGGGCAAGGCGAATATCAACGTCGATATGATCGTGCAGAACGTGGGCGCCGACGGCAGCACCGACTTCACGTTCACGGTGCACCGCACGGATTACGCGAAAGCGCTCGATATCTTGCGCCAAGTCGCGCAGGCATTGAAGGCGCGCGAGGTGAGCGGGGACGACAAGATCGTCAAAATCTCCGTGGTCGGGGTCGGCATGCGCTCCCACGCCGGCATCGCCAGCACCATGTTCAAGGCGCTCGCCGACGAAGGGATCAACATCCAGATGATTTCGACGTCGGAGATCAAGATCTCGGTGGTGGTGGACGAAAAATACCTTGAGCTTGGAGTGCGCGCATTGCATGATGCGTTCGGTCTCGACCGGGCCCCCGCGGGGCAGAACAAGCGGAAATTCGAGCAGGCGTCGCGCTAATGCCGTTTTTGGGCACTTTTGCCGCGGGGTACTGGCATGGAAGGTGCATATAGGTAGGGCGTAAGGAAGGGGAAAACCGGCTGTCTAGCGAAGGATTGTAGAGTTTGACCAAAGAATCCTAAGCTTAGCCGGACAGATGTTGTGGGAAACATAAGATTCGGGTATTAGTGAAATTAGCGGGCTATTAGTATTAAGTAGGGACATTCTCAAAAACGGAGAGACTAAGGAGTACAGGATGCTGATCTTAACTCGACGCATTGGAGAAACATTGAACATTGGCGACGATGTTCAGGTGACCGTGCTTGGTATCAAGGGTAATCAGGTGCGGATCGGCGTAAATGCGCCCAAGGAAATTCCTGTTCATCGGGAGGAAATCTACGAGCGCATCAAAAAAGAAAAAGAAGCGGGCATCGTTCACGAGCCGCGCGCCGCGGAGCAGGGCAAGGGCTGAACTTCGGTTTCCTTTACGTGTACGGCAGCAGCGGGTATCCTTGCTGCCGTTCGTAAAGGAGAGATGGCCGAGTTGGTCGAAGGCGCTCCCCTGCTAAGGGAGTATGGGGCCAAAAGTCCCATCGAGGGTTCGAATCCCTCTCTCTCCGCCACTTCTCTTCCTTCATAAACCGGTCAGTTGCTTTCAATTCGTCCACGACAACGTCGTGGGCGTCATTTATAATTTCGCGCTTCGCGCCCGTAGCTCAGCTGGATAGAGTACCTGGCTACGAACCAGGTGGTCGGGAGTTCGAATCTCTCCGGGCGCGCCAATCAATACAAAAAGGGCCGTAACAGGCCCTTTTTGTATTGATGCACGGGTGGATTCGAACTCCCGACGACTTCATAAGCAGTTCGACCAGGCTCGCTGGGAGCGAGCCGGAACCGCCGAAGGCGGGCCCGGAGGGGCGAAGTACAAGGACGTACGGAGTAATCTCTCCGGGCGCGCCATTCCTAGACCCTGAGCTAGCCCGCGTAAGCGGGCTTTTTTGCGCCCGGGAGACGAGAACTCCGACGAGCCGGGGCGACGCCGGGTGCCTTACTAAACGATCGGATGTCAATCGCTATTCTTTCCTACCTTTCGGTTATCCACTTTCTATACTTCGGCTTACGGCATCCTGTTTGCATGTTAGCTGACACTTGATGCCTGTCGGTCGGGATCGTCGATCTCGGACGACATTAATCACTCATAAAGGGGCCGACGGAGGACAAGTGACTGATTCCGAGAAAGCGCTGCTGGTGATCGACAGTGATGAACAGCGGCGAGCGCAGTTGAAAGAATGGTTGCATGCGATCGGTCGCTCGCAGGTTTTGGGCGTCGCGCCGGGCGACTGGCATCAACGGCTGGACGCTGAAGGCACCGTACAGGTCGTCTTGCTCGGTCCGTGTCCGGACGCTTCTCAGCAACTCCACGTATATCAGGCGTTGCACGCGCGAGCGCCGAGCCTTCCTGTGATTCTTTACGGCGACAAAGACGCCGTCGCTTCTTTCCCGGCCGAAGACAACACCTCTTTGTTTCTGCGCAGCGTGCGTCTGCCGATCGATCGCGCTGCTCTCGTCGAAGTGCTGGCGGAGGCGGTTAAGTTCGCCCATCAACGCAGCGCCAGCGCCGGGCGCAACCCGGAGCTTTTTCGCAGCCTGGTCGGCAAGAGCGAAGGCGTGCGCCACGTACGTCAGTTGATCGAGCGGGTGGCGCAGAGCGATAGCACGGTGCTCATTCTCGGCGAATCCGGCACGGGCAAAGAAGTGGTCGCCCGCAACCTGCACTATCGCTCCTCGCGCCGCGGCAAGCCGTTTGTCGCGGTCAACTGCGGCGCCATTCCGGCCGACCTTCTGGAGAGCGAGCTGTTCGGGCACGAGAAGGGAGCGTTTACCGGCGCGGTCAGCGCGCGCCAGGGACGCTTCGAGCTGGCCACGGGCGGCACGCTGTTTCTGGATGAAATCGGCGAAATGAGCCTCGCCATGCAAGTGAAGTTGCTGCGCGTGATACAAGAGCGGACCTATGAGCGCGTCGGCGGCAGCCGCACGCTGCGCGTTGACCTGCGGCTGATCGCGGCGACGCATCGGGATCTGGAGCGCGAGGTGCAGGCGAAGCGCTTTCGCGAGGACCTGTATTATCGCTTGAACGTTTTTCCGATACACATGCCGCCGCTGCGCGATCGCATCGACGACATCCCGCTGCTAATCGCCGAATTGAATAACCGACTGCGGCAGGAACGCGGCTCGGCGGTACGCTTTACCGCGGAAGCGATGACCGTGCTGCAGCGCTATTCCTGGCCCGGTAACGTGCGCGAGCTCGCCAACCTGGTGGAGCGCCTGACGATACTTTTTCCGGATGGAACGGTCGACACCAAAGACCTGCCCGCACAATATCAGACGACGGAAGCGCGTGCGCCGGCGCCGGGGTCGGCCATCGAAGATGTAGCCATGCCACTGCCGTCACTCCCCGCCGCAGGCCTCGATCTGAAAGAATATCTCGGCAATGTCGAGTACACCCTGATCATGCAGGCGCTTACCCGCACCGGCGGCGTCGTCGCGCATGCCGCGAATCTACTGAAGTTGCGGCGCACGACGCTGGTCGAGAAGCTCTACAAGTACGGGGTACGGCGCGAGCGCTCCGGCGCCGTCGCCGAGGGAACGCCGGTGGAAGACGCCGAAGCGCCGCCGAACTGAGCGATCGCCGATCTGCTAGCGGCGGGACGCGGAAGGGTGCATTCGTCCGGCGGAGGCTGTTTCCTCGCCGGACCCCACCGCGACGCCGTGGACGTAAACCATTTCGCCACCGAGCCAGCCGGATACGCCGAGCAGCGCGACGCCCACGCCCGAAAGCCAGATCGATAGCGTGGGGCTGCTCGACGCGCTCCGCATCCACAAATTAATCGCGTACAGGACGACCACGCTGATGTTGATCGCCATGTGCACGGCGCCGATCTGGCGCACCCGACTGTCTGTAAGCGAGAAGAAATCGACAGCGCCGGGGATTGCCGCCGCGAGACCGCCGACGATTCCGCCGGCCATGGTGTAATACGCAACATCTCTCCAGAGCGGATCGTGGCTGCCGAGGTATATAAGGTCACAAAGAAAAGAGAAGACGAACAGGCCGATCGGAAATACCACCAGCATCGGGTGAATGGGGTGTCCGGCTATGCTTGCGCGACTGGCCATCACGTTTTCCTCCATGAGAATTCGGGCGCTCAATGGCGCAGGATCAGCAGTAATACGCCGCCGCCGGCGACGAAGCCGACCGCAATCGCATTCCAGACGGCGACCGGATGATGAGCGAATCCCAGCACGAAAGGTGAGACGATAAGCCATCCCCCGAGCGCGAGATTCAACCACTCTTCCCACATCCGCGGTTCTACGAGCGCTACGGCTCCGAAGAGCAGAAAGCAGAGGCCGACGACATGCGCGTTCGACGTCGCCGCCGCGTGGTTTTGGTTCAGAAGGAAAGGAGAAAGCAAAAGCCACGCACCGAGTAGCAGTACCGTCCAGTCCTGCCACTGACGCGACGGCACGCACCTGATTTTTCTTCGTTCCATCGGAACACCCTTATGACTCGTCCGCCGTCAGGCGAGTTCCCCGCGAGAATATTTGCTGCGCCCGCGTACATTCGGTATTTTCCATTTCCACGGATGCAGCGGAAGAAGCCCTATGTCGAGCACGCTAATGACAGGCAAGTCGGAGCGCGTAAAACGCCTCACGCGCTTCAGCGACTACGACATCTATTTACTCAAACAGGGCAATCACACTCGCTTGTACGAAAAATTCGGCGCCCGCCCGCTGGTTTGCGAAGACGCCGCGGGCGCCTACTTCGCGCTATGGGCGCCGAACGCGGCGCAGGTCAGCGTGATCGGCGAGTTCAACGGCTGGGATCCGA
>JAJPKH010000276.1 GCA_021323795.1 Acidiferrobacteraceae bacterium
CCGAGAAGCGCAAGAACCGCTTGCGCCATCCGGGGTGTCCTTCTCTTTGGTGACTTTCTCTTGGACAAGCAAGAGAAAGTCACCCGACGGCGGTTCGGGAACCGCAAGTACGATTTATTACACTCGACGAGCGCGCCGACAGGCGCTCCGCTCGACCGCGCGGCGCACGCTCTCCATGTCCACTGACGCTCTCGCCGCGATCGACCCGCGTCACAACGCCGTGGTGCACGCCGCCGCCGGCACCGGCAAGACCTGGCTTCTCGTCAGTCGCATCGTCAGGTTGCTGCTCGAAGGCGCAAAACCTTCGTCCATCCTCGCGATCACTTTCACGCGCAAGGCGGCGGCGGAAATGCGGTTGCGCGTAAGCGAGCGGCTGCTTGCGATGTGCGAGGCGCCGGACGCCGAATTGAGCGCAATGCTTTCCGCCATCGGCGTAACCCCGGGCCCCGCGACCCTGGCGCGCGCCCGCCGCCTCTACGAAGAATTGCTCGTCGCTCCGCACGAGTTACGGGCCACCACTTTTCACGCCTTCTGCCAGGAGCTGCTATCGCGCTTCGCCTTCGAGGCCGGGGTGCCGCCGTCTTTCGAAGTCATCGACCAAACCGTCGAAATCGAAGCCGCCGCCTGGCGCGCGCTCGATCGCGATCTCGCCGGTCGCGACAGCGAACTTACCGCGGCGATGGAACGACTCCTCGCGAGCGCCGGCGGTCTCGACAACGCCCGCCACGCGCTACGCCGGTTTCTCGCGCACCGGAGCGACTGGTGGGCGTACACCGAAAACGAAGCGGATCCGATCGGCTACGCCGCCCGCCGCTTACAGGACGCGCTTCAGATCGATCCGCAGACCGATCCCACGGAGGCGTTCGCCCGCGATGCCGAGGTGAAGGCGCTCATGCGATCCCTAATCGCGGGTATCGCTCACGATGTGCCGGCCAGTCTAAAGCTCACGTACACCTGCCTGGAACAGGCGCTCGCGGCGACCAGCAGCGCCGATTTCTATCGGCTTGTGCGCCAGGCGTTATTGACGAAAGAAGGAGAAGCGCGGGCATTTCGCGTTCCGAATGGGCTCGCCAAGCGGCTCGGCTCGGCGAGCACCGACGCGTTGGCGCGCCGGCGCGACACACTGCTCGACCGGCTCGAACGAACTACCGAGCACCGCCGGCGCCACGCGACTTGGCACCGCAGCCGCGACTGGTACGTGATCGGCGCGCGCCTGCTGCATCACTTTCAGGAGGAGAAACGCGCCGAAGGCGCGCTCGATTTTGCGGATCTCGAATGGTTCGCCTATCGCCTGCTGAACCAGAGCCCGCACGCGGAATGGGTGCAGTATAAGCTCGACCAGCGCATCGACCATTTGCTGGTCGATGAATTCCAGGATACCAACCCGACGCAATGGCGCCTGTTACTGCCGCTGCTGCAGGAAATGGCGGCGGGTTCGAGCGAGCGCAGCCGCAGCGTATTCCTCGTCGGTGACGAGAAACAGTCGATCTACGGCTTTCGCCGCGCCGATCCCCGGCTGTTCGCGCTCGCGCGCGACTGGCTCGCGGAACATACCGGCGCCGAAGTCTACGATCAGCATATTTCCTGGCGCTCGTCGCCCGCCGTCGTGCGCTTCGTCAACTTGCTGTTCGACGTACCGGCGAGCGACACGCCGGCGGGCAACTCCGATCACACGCTGAAGAACTTCCGTCCGCACCAAACGCATCGCGAGGAGCTCTGGGGCCACGCGGAATTGCTGCCGCTCGTCCTGCGCGACCCCAAGGAAGCCGCGACGCCGGGGTTTCGCAACCCGCTCGAACAACCGCGCGTCTCCGAAGAAGACAAACGCCGCGAGCGCGAAGGCGCCATGGTCGCGCAGAAAATCCGCGCGCTCCTCGGCCGGCCGATTTATCGCAAGCGCGAAATTCATCCGCTCGGCTACGGCGACATCATGATCCTGCTGCGCAACCGCACGCATGCGGCGGCGTACGAAACGGCGCTGCGGCGCGCCGGCATCCCGTATGTCGGCGCCGGCCGCGGCACGTTTCTACAGTGCCTGGAAGTGCGCGATATCGTCGACCTGCTGCGCCTGCTGATTTCGCCGTGGGAAAACGTCGCGCTCGCCGCGGTGCTGCGTTCGCCGATCTTCGCCGCGAGCGACGCGGATCTGCTCGCGCTCGCCGATCTCGGGCCGGCCGGAACCTGGTACGACCGGCTCCTCACCCACTGTCGCGAGGACGGCACCGCGTCCGCGCTGGCGCGGGCGGCCGAACGGCTGAGCGCCTGGCGCGAGGCAGCCGATCGCGTCCCGGTCCACGATTTGCTCGACCGCATCTACTTCGAAGCCAACGTGCCGGAACGATACTGGAGCGCCGCCCCGCCGCATTTGCGATCGCGCATCGCCGCCAATCTCACGCGCCTGCTCGACCTCGCGCTCGAAGCCGACGGGGGCCGCTTCCCCAGCCTCGCCCGCTTCCTGTCGCGCCTCGATGTTCTGACCGAGGAAGACAACGAATCGCTCGACGCCGGCGGCGAAGCGAGCAGTGACCAGGTACGGATTCTGACCGTTCATGGCGCCAAAGGACTCGAAAGCCCGGTGGTGTTTCTCGTCGACGCCGCCCGCGACATCACCGATAACGAGCGCGGCGCGGATGCGCTCATTGCATGGCCGATCGAGCAGCCGCGGCCGAGTCATTTTCTGCTGCTCGCGCGCAAGAGCGACGCCGACGCGTATACGCACGAAATACTCGAGCGCCGCGCCGCGACGAAGTTCCAGGAGGAATCCAACCTGCTGTACGTCGCGCTCACACGCGCGCAGCAGTTGCTGTTCGTCTCCGGTTGCGAAACCGGGCGGCGCAAAGCGGACGATCCCGGGCGCGCGGGCGAACCCGGCCGCGGTTGGTACGGATATATCGAGCGCCGCTTCGAGGCGGCCAGAACGAGCGGTGTCGCCGCGACGTTCGAGCTGCAACTGCAACCCGTCACTCATCCCACTTCCGGTGAACCGATCAACTTATACGGCTTCGTGAGCCACGGCCTGCCGCCCCCTGCCCCGATCATTCAACCGGCTCCATCGGGGCCGCGCGTTCCCATCGAGCCCGCGCTGACGCGTCCTTTCGATCCGCCACGGCGCCCGCGCGAACAAGACGAAATGACGGATGAAACCGACGACGGCGCGTCACCGTCCGAAACCGATTTCCGCTCGTTGTCCGCCGCCAAACAGCGCGGCGTCGTGATTCACCGGATGCTCGACTGTCTCACGGCGAATACCGATCGCGAAATGGCGCGGCGTACCGTGTGGCGCGAATTCACCGCCGCGACCGACGAGCGCGAGCTGATGGAGTGCTGGCGCGACGCCTGCGACGTGGTCGATGCGCCCGATCTCCGGGAGTTCTTCGATCCGAGGCGTTATCAGGATGCGCGCAATGAAGTCGCGGTGCTTTACCGTGCGGACGGACGCGAGATCACCGGAGTCATCGATCGACTCGTGTTCCATAGTGATCGACTGGTGTTGATCGATTACAAGACGCATCGCGTAGAGCCCGCTGAGACCGCCGCGCTGACCGCCCTCTATACGCCGCAGCTCCGCTCCTACGCGGAAGGACTGCGCCGTCTTTGGCCCGGGCGGCCGATCGAGGCGGTGTTGTTGTTCACCGCCTGTCGAAAGAGCGTGCAGGTTGAGGTTTAGGCACGGCCCGGACGCCAAGAAGTTCGAGGCACCGGAGAGAAATTCGCGCCGGACGATTACAATAAACGCGCTTGTCCTCGACTACGACGCAGGCGATGGAGGCAACGATGTCCGATTCACTCGTGGTTCGGTTTTCGGGAACGATACGCCAGCCGATCGATGTGGTCAGCCGTCAGTTCGGCGACATTGCCCATCACGCCAAGCATTCCGTGCATCCCGACATCACCTTCACCGTGCTCTCCGACCGGAATGATGTGTGCCATTTCACCCAGGAAGTGCGGCTCCTCGGCCTGAGACAAAAAGATGAAGTCATCCAGAGGCGTCGTGCGGACGGCGGCCTGGAGAGCGAAGTCATCGAGGGCACGAATAAAGGAACGAAGATTTATCAATCGTTCCAGCCGCAAGGGTCGAACGCGACCACCATAGATTTCCGTATCGAAGCGCCGGCGACCGGCATCAAAAAGCTGTTGAAGCCTCTATTCAAGGCGGCCATCCGCAGCACGGTGAAGAAAGCGTTCGAGCAGGATCGCGTCGATTTGGAAGAACGCGGCTATCCGCGGCGCTCGGCGGCCGCCTAGGCGCGCTGCCGCCGGAGCTGCAAATCGCTATCCCACCACTGCATCTCGAGCTTGCGAAGCAAGCCTAGGTGCGCACCGCGCACCATTGCCCTTCACTCGCAGTAACAGAACTCGTAGGCGCATTAGGCGAATGCGGTAATGCCGGAATGAATTGAGATGAAAGGGATTCGTCCGGCGCAATGCGCTGTGCTTATTGCGCCCTACCTTGCTCGCCGACACGGCAGAAGACGCTGCTTCAGATGGTGGATGCTTACCTGCGGGATTCCCGGCGCGAATGAAGATCGACTGCCCACACGGCTACAAGATGGTGGCGAAGCTCGGTAACGTCACGTGGGAGGATCACACGGTGTCGATCTATGGCGGGGTGTGCGACACGGCGGATCGCTGCAAGATCACGCATTGCAAGTTCTATGATCTGTCGCCGGCCGGGCAGGCGAAGTTCGTTGCGGCGTTGAAGGAAGATGAGACGCTGGAGGGTTTAATCGCGCGGGAGACGACGCATTGAGACCTTGGGGTACAGGAGACAGTGGTGATCGAGCTGTTACACTCTTTGTCGCTCCCCTCGCTCCATCTTGCTGCGGAAAGCAATAACGCAAAGTTGTATGCCAATCAAAACGCCGATCCCCGTGGTGATCCAAAGTAACGTCTCTAGCGTCATCGGCATATGATTCAGTGTTGATCGAATCAAGTACCCAACGCCTCCTGCAAGGAACACGTACCCGGCTAGGTGAAAGAACTGCAGCGGTTCCTTCATCGTAAAGGGATTAATAGACCATCGCGGATAACGCCACACGGGCGCAGAGCGTGAGTTCAGGCGCTGAATCCCAATCACAATCAACAGCGCAATGGGAGTCAGCACGAGCGATGCAATCAATGTTCCCCAATCGCTCGATGAAACGCTCGCAGAGTCGGAACCCTGAAACAGCGCCGCCACGAAGCTGAATGCTACGACTGCAACCCTCACCCAAGTCCATCTATTCATCGGATCACTTCCTTCGTCGAAGACGATCTGTCGCTCAGTTCAAAATGACGGGAGCTCCGTCGAGCGATGCGTGCTCGACCATCCAGTGGTCGTTCGTTTTTTTCATTTTTAGCTTGAGCTCTACTGTTCTCATAGCGCCGGTGACTTCCACTGTCATGGCGGCCGAAGCTTCGGAATTGAAAAATCTCTCTCGGTAGGGGCTGAACAGCGGAATCCGCACGTTATCGACCTTGCCGATCCTGGTCTCCAGAGACCGCGAATTTCTGATCGTGCGCTCGGCAAATTTAAACGCATCACCGTGGCTCGCCATGAAGTACACGACACCATAAAGCGTCGCTCCTGCGAGCACGGCGAGTGAGAGTTTGTTAACCCTCATTGCTGGCAGCCGCAGTTCCTGCTACCCGAATACGCGGTGATCTGCCCGCCGAAGGAAGCTGATGCATGCAGACCCCTCGATGGTCTATCGGAAGTACCTTCAATCGATGGGCCACCATAGAAGCCGGACTCTTGGTTGCTGTAGTTTCTCGCGACACCTCCTTCGAGAGATGTGCCGAATGGTCCGAGACCAAAGCCACCCTTCCCTGAAACCGATAGCACCGTGCCGGGCTTGCACCGATCTTTGGGCTCCTGACCAGGAATACCTCCCAATGGATCGTAAGACACGCCACCGCCCACACCGAACCCAACTCGAGCTGTAAAAAAGCCGTTGCCGGAGTCTCTGCCGAACGTCATTTCTCCACCCGCCCCCAAATATCCGCCTATCGAGATTGACCAGAGACCTGTCGGATCAATCCAGCGCAGCGGATTATTCGCTGTGTAAACGTACGAGTTGAGTTCTAACGGTGGCTCACCCGGCGCGCCGAGATTCGAAAGGTAACGCTGAACGTGCCACGCTGGGCCCATCCGATCAGCGGTGATATACCTTCCTATCTTGGGATCATAGTACCGGTTGATGTTGTAATAGAGCCCGGTTTCTCCATCCCCATACTGCCCCGGGAACCGTAGGCGTATGTTGGTTTTGGTGTCATCCGCATCGGGATCGGTGTCGGGTTTCCCCGTGCCGAAGGCTTCACTCTCGAAGCGCCAGACGACCGTTTGGGTGCTGTTGGTCGCAAGTCTCGGGGTGTTGAGGTGATCGCTATGGAGGTAGCTTAGCTCCTCGGGGTTGGTGCCTTTGGTTTGAATCTGCGCGATCGGTTCGTTATCGGCCCAGAGGTAGGCTCGTATGAGTTTGCCGTTGGGTCGGGTTTCGGCGATTACGTTGCCGTTTATGTCGTAGTGATAGATAAAGGTGCTCGTGCCGGTACCGGTGGCGTTCGCCCTCACCTTTCGGGTTCGTTGGGTTTGGTAGTTATAGGTGTAGGTGCCTTTGAGTACACCGTTGATGGAGACCTGGGTCAGGCGATTGGCGTTGTTATAGGTGAAGACGCGGTTGCCGTTTCTGTCGATGGTGGTGTTGCCGGCGGCATCGAGGGTGATGACTTGGTTGCCAAGCGCCGTGAGGCGGTTGGTATTTGGGCTATAGGCGTAGGGCCTCGGGGTGCCGTTGGCTTTCAGATCGCTCGTACGGTT
Organism: Acidiferrobacteraceae bacterium; assembly: GCA_021323795.1. Taxonomy (GTDB): domain Bacteria; phylum Pseudomonadota; class Gammaproteobacteria; order Acidiferrobacterales; family Sulfurifustaceae; genus JACQFZ01. The sequence continues at coordinate 6,800 of JAJPKH010000276.1, forward strand.
GCCGTTCGGATCATAGGTAAAGGCGTTGTGCTGGTTGTCGGAGGTGAGCTCATCCGTCAGCCGGTTCTCGGCGTCGTAGGTATAGTTTCCGACCTCGGGGAGGGTTTGTTTTTGGGTGAGGTTGCCGTTGGCGTCATAGGTATAGAGCCTGGTATCGGCGCCGCCCAACGATTGGTAAGTAAGGTTGCCTCTCGCGTCGTAGGTTCGCACTTCGCTTAGGCCGTTGCCGTAGGTTTGGCCGGTGGGTAGGCCGTCGGGGCGGTAGGTGCGGTTGGTGATGATCGTTTGGCTGCTTGCGTTCACGGTGGTCGTTACGTTCTGGATCCGTCCGAGGCTATCTCGCGTGTAGGTCACGACGCGGTTGTCGGGGTACGTAAGGGAGGCGAGCCGGTTGGCGGCGTCGTAGGTGTAACGCGTCGTATAGGTAATACCGAGCTCGGCCTTGGTTTGTTGTGTTAGGTTGCCGTAGGCGTCGTAGGCGTATTGTGTTATTCCGCTTTCATCCGTTACTTGGCAGAGCCGCCCGAGGCCGGCGGTGCAGGTGCCGGCGCCGTTTGTGTCGTAGGTGAGGGTGATGTTTTCTCCCGATGAAGCGGGGTAATTGATGGCGGTAACGCGGTTTAGGGCGTCGTAGGTGTAGTTGACCACGACGCCGCGGGCGTCGGTGAGGCTGGTGACGTTACCGGCGGCATCGTAGGTGTAGGTCGTGGTGCCGCGGTCGAGGGAGATCTCTTGCAATAGATTGCCGAGATCGTCGTATTGATACTGGGTGGTGGCGTTGTTCGGCGCTTTCGCCTGTATTAAGCGATCGGCGACGTCGTAGTCATAGCTCGTCACGCCGCTTAGATTGTTTACGGTTTCGACCAGGCGGTTTAAGGCGTCGTAGTTATGGTTGGTACTGACGCCGCTTCCGGCGGCGACTTGGTTCGGGTCGGTGAGGCGCGTGAGATTGCCGAGGGCGTCGCTTAACTGCTGGGTCACCGAGCCGCCGTTATTGATGGCGCTCACGTGGTTTCGTAGGTCGTAGGCGGTGTCGATTTGGCGCACCAGGGTGTTCGCGGGGTCGTAGGTGGCTTCTTGGGTGCGGTTGCCTTTGAGGTCGTAGGTGTAGACGACTTTGTTGCCCTGGTTGTCGGTGACTTGGCGCAGCTTCTGGGCGGCGTCGTAGGTGTAGGTGAGGAGGATACCGTCCGGGAAGGTGACGGAGGTGACGTTATTGGCGGCGTTGTAGGTGTAGGTCGTGACACGGGCGCTCCCGCCCGGGGGCGTCTGGGTGATCGTCGTCACCCGGCCGCGCGCGTCATACGCGTAGTTCGTGCGCAGGCCGTTCGGGTCGGTCATTTGGGTCAATCGCCCAGCACCGTCGTAAGCATCGAAGGTGGTGATTTGCCCCAAGGCATTGGTGATCGATTGCAGCTGGCCGCAGGCGCCGCCGGTGGTGCAGGTGTAATAGCTAAGCGTGGTCACGTCGTTCACGTCGGTGCGGGCACCGTTGACAGAAGCGACTTGGCCGGCGGCGGTATACGTCAGACTGATCGAGCGGGAGACGGCGTTGCCCCCGGAGGTGTAGCCGCTTTGGGTGATCTGCGTCGGGAGCGCGGGATGCGCGGCGTCGGTGTATTGGAGCGTGGTCGTTTTCATCTGCCCGGGGGCGACGCTCGGGGTTTGGATAAGGGTCGGCAGATCGAGGGTGGCGGATTGGTACTGATAGCTCGTGGTGCGGGTGGCGCTCGTTACCTGCGGCGACGTGCAGCTGCCGGTCAACCCCTCGGTCAGGCTCGTGCGCTGGTTGGTGCTGTTGTAGGTATACGTCGTGACGCGCCCTTCTTCGTCTTTTTTGCAGGTGAGGTTGTTCTGGGCGTCGAAGGTTTGGGTCAGCGACTTGCCGTCGGCTGGGTTCACCTTATTGAGCAGATTCTTCACGCCGAGGTTGCTCGCGAAGGTCATGACGTTTTGCGTGCCGACCGCATCCGTGACGGTCGTTTGGGTGTCGGAGTCGTAGGCTAAGCCGTAGTGCTCGATGCCGCCGGCGTGTTCGGTGACGATGGCTTTGCCGGTGCTGTCGTACGCGTAGGTCGAATAGCGTACGGGGCTTCCGCCCGCTTCCTGATACGAGATGCCGGTCAGGTGATGGGGGAAGCTTGCGTTCTCGTAGTGGTAGAGCTTCGCGGCGCCGTCGGGATAACTAACACGGGACAAATTGTTGTTGGCGTCGTAGGTGTAGCTATAGACCCGTCCGGACGGATCGGTGAGGGAACTGATATGTGTGCCGCTGTAGGCGAAGGCCGTGACGTGGCCGTAGGGGCCGATGATGCTCGTTAATTGATTGGAGCCGTTGTAGGCGTAGCTCGTCACGAGCCCGTTGCGATCAGTTTCAGTTAATAGGCGGCCGGACGTGTCGTAGCGCTCGGTTGCGCCATTTCGGCGGGTAAGGGTGTAGCCGCTCGCGTCTTTGGTGAGTGTGAGGGTCGTGTCGGCGTTGCCGCTACAGGTTCCAGTCCCGCTAGGACAACTAAAGGGTTCGCCTTTGCCGGTGTCGTAGCGGACTTGGATGTTTGTTCCGCTGATCTCAAGGCGCTTTAAGGTCAGCGCGGTCCAACCGAAACCGAAGCTTACGTCTTTGCTAAGTTGGCTGTTGTAGTTGCGAGTAAATGATGCGAGCCCCTCGCCCGCCTGAAAATCCGTTTCATTCTGATATTTATTACCGGTCGCCGGATCACACGGGTTGCCGGTGCATTGGGCGGGAGGGCCGAGGGGTTCGGGAAGTGGAGCGGGCGGAGGCGCTACAGGAGCACAGGCACCCGTGTCTGGATCCGGCCCGGTTCCGCTCGGACAAGGAGCCGTCCAATCAACCCAAAACGTATAGTAGAAAGAAACATGACCGGTAATGAGTTGCCCGGTCCCGTCCGCGTTGTAAAACGTATCAGCCTCGAAATTACAAGCGACCCCGTGCAAGTCGCCGGAGGGGCCAGGCGGTGGGAATGATTCGAAACAACTTGGATCACTTGCAGGAACTAGTACGCTATTTCGTGAATCAAGCTGATGCTGCGCCACGGTCAAGGCGACCAAATTGTTCACCCAGTATTGCGACCAATCGTTTGCTTTGCTGATGATCGCCGACGGTATATGTCCATCTGCGGATTGAGCGTAGTAAACCGCTACGTAACCCGGAGGTAATGTCGTTGGGATAGGCCAAAAGGACCACCACTGATACTGATAGATGAATGCGTGAATGGCGACAGTGCTTCCCGGTGGTATTGGAGTATCTGAACGAGCCGGAAAGGGAAAGGAAAACGAAACTAAAGCCAGAAAAGCCGCCAGAAAAGCATACAACCGGTTCATACCGCCTCCCTCCACCATCGAGCCGATGCGCAATATCTTGTTCATGTGTCCTCCCTTTTCTACTCGCAACGCTTTTCGTTTAAGACGTTTTTAATTCTGAACCGATAGCCAAACTGCAGCCCGATAAAGCGGGAATTGTTCGAGGAGGATAAGAATTGAACTGATCACGTACTTGCGGCCCACAGTTCCTCCCTGTATTTGCTTATTGTTAAAGCCGCTCTGGTTCTTTTAGTTGAGCGGTAATAGACACACTAGCTAAAAGGAAAATGGGTGTCGCGTCAACGCGCACGTGCTTCGAATTAGAGTCGTTGTTAACAGGTTGAATGCCGAGGGAAAGGCGAGAGGCCGTGACGTCCAAAAAGAAACGTATTCGCTGTAGACGAATACGAGAAGATGTGCCGAGTGCTTCGCCGGGAACGGTTGAGCACGCACATTCACCAGCGAGGAATACTGTGGACCGTTACTTACCCGGGCTGGCGCCGAGCATCCTGAGGGCGCGCACAGAACTCGTAGGGCGCATTAGGCGAATGCCGTAATGCGCCGGATAAATTGAGATGAAAAGAATTCGTCCGGCGCAATGCGCTGTGCTTATTGCGCCCTACCTCGCTGCTAAAGGAACTGGCGGAAAGGAGGAATGTCAGTTGCGGCATAACGTTGCGTGACGTAAGGACCTGTAAGGAGAGCCGTGGTAGGCCGAGCGATTGAAATATTTTGTGCACGCGGTGCCAGCCGGAAAAACGCGATGCGAGACAACCGGTGCGCAAGCCACGTGCCGTCCCGCGATGAATCTTCCCCATGACGCCTCCCGGAACTTTATTGTTGAGTCGGCAAACGTAGGGTGCGCACCGCGCACCACAATGCAGTGAAACTAAGAAGAATCGACCGGAAACGAATGCTTCCACTTCATGGCCCGCTCCCTTTGATTCGATACGACGTCTGGCGTGCGCTCTAGGTTTTTCAGTGCAACGATTTATCCGCGCAGGTTATGAGGAAAAGCGAGTGCCGGTCGACGGCACGAACGTGCCGTTGCCGTTGTGAATGCCAAGTCGCTGATCACTGGCAGAAAACGCCACTAGCCCAACTACGCGAAATGCGATGTATACGCTGTAGACGAAGAGGAAACCCTGTGAAGCGGGTCGAGAGCGACGGACAGGGAAAAGGATTTAGTCGGACGGCGCGACGGTCACGCGATTCCGCCCCGCCTGCTTCGCCGCATAAAGCGCCGCGTCCGCCTGCTTGAAGAGCCGCGCGCCGGGGGCCGGGAGGTCGGCGGGTTCGTTTTCGAGGCACGCGACGCCGATGCTGACGGTGACGGTGAGATTCTGCACGCCGCTCGCCACGAAGGGATGGCGTTCGACGTTCCGGCACAGGCGCTCGGCGATCGCCGTCGCCTGGGCGCGTGTGGTGTTCGGCAGCAGCAGCATGAACTCCTCGCCGCCAAAACGCGCGAGCAGATCGACGCCGCGCAGGTCTCGCCCGAGCAGCTCCGCCACCTGTTGCAGTACCTGGTCGCCGACCTGATGGCCGTAGCTATCGTTCACCCGCTTGAAATGATCGATGTCGACGAGCATGTAGGCGAG
>JAJPKH010000156.1 GCA_021323795.1 Acidiferrobacteraceae bacterium
GACGCCGCCGGGAGAGGGCTTTCCGTCTTACTTTGCGAACAGGACGACTTGGCCGCTCACACATCTTCCGCCAGCACCAAGCTCATTCACGGCGGGTTGCGCTATCTCGAGTACTACCAATTCAACTTGGTGCGCAAGGCCTTGCAGGAACGGGAGGTGCTGCTGCGCGCCGCGCCGCACATCATTCGGCCTCTGCGTTTCATCATGCCGCATAACACGCCGTTGCGTCCGGCGTGGCTCATCCGCGCGGGACTGTTTCTCTATGACCATCTCGCTAAACGCGCGCTATTGCCCCGTTCCGCGAGCATAGACTTGACGTCGTCCCCCTTCGGTCGTCCGTTGCGCCCGCATCTACGAAAAGGTTTCGCTTACTCCGACGCTTGGGTCGACGATGCACGCTTGGTGGTCTTGAATGCTATCGACGCCGCCGAGCGCGGCGCGACGATTTTGTCCCGCACGCGCTTTATCTCCGCTCGGCGCCATGGCGAGTATTGGGAAGCCACGCTACAGCCGATCGAAGGCGGCGTGCCGTTAACGGTGCGCGGGCGCGCGCTCGTGAATGCCGCCGGACCATGGGCCATGGACGTCGTGCGCGATGGCCTCCGGCGAGTGCCGAAGCGCGAGCTGCGCATGGTGAAAGGCAGCCACATCGTGGTGCGCAAACTTTTTGCGCACGACCACGCGTATATTCTGCAGAACCGAGATAAGCGGATTGTCTTTGCGATCCCTTACGAGCGTGACTTCACGCTGATCGGCACGACCGACGTTGAATTCGAAGGGAATCCCGCGGACGCCCGCATTTCCACGGATGAAACGAGTTATCTTTGCGCCGCCGTGAATGACTATTTCAGCCGCGAGATTTTTCCCGGTGACGTCGTCTGGACCTACTCCGGCGTGCGCCCGTTATTGGAAGACGACACCGCGGATTTGTCTGCGGTTACTCGTGACTACGCGCTCGAATACGAGGAAAGCCCGCGGAGCGCTCCGCTGCTTTCCGTGCTCGGGGGGAAGATAACGGTGTATCGGCGACTCGCCGAAGAAGCGCTCGCGCTGCTCGCGTCACGCTTGGGCGGTGTGCGCCAGGCCTGGACGGCGAAAGCGCCGTTGCCGGGCGGAGATATCGATAATGGCAACGTTGATAACTTCATCGCCGATCTGCAGCGACAGTACCGCGGGTTGCCGCCCGAGTTGCTGCATCGCTACGCGCGAGCCTACGGAACGCGCGCTCATCGAGTGCTCGGCGGCGCCTCGGGTCTGGCTAGCTTGGGTAAGCACCTGGGTGACGGCATATTTGAGGCTGAAATCGACTATCTCGTACAGCATGAATGGGCGCGAACCACGGCGGACATCCTATGGCGCCGCTCGAAGCTTGGTTTGCGTGTCGCACCCGAGACTTCGCAGCAATTGAATGCGGCGTTGCCCGCCTTCTTAAGCAAGCACAAAAAGTGAAATACGACCATGCGACCTCATGTAGAGAGAAACAACGTGCGGGTCGGTTAATGGCATGCGACCTCAAGATCAGTCGTGAAGCGCGTCAGCCCGCGAGCAATGCCGCCGACCGATGACATGAAATACGTACTCGCCCTGGACCAGGGAACTACCAGCTCGCGCGCTATCGTTTTCGATAACCGTGGCGCCATCGTCGCGGTGGCGCAACAGGAATTCCGTCAGATTTTTCCCGCCCCGGGCTGGGTGGAACACGATCCTCTCGACATCTGGCAATCGCAACTCCAGGTAGCGCGCGAAGCCATTGCTCGAGCGGGTTTAAGCGCGAAGCAGATCCGCGCCATCGGTATGACCAATCAACGAGAGACGACTATTGTGTGGGACCGGGATACGGGCAAGCCGATTTGCAATGCGATTGTCTGGCAAGACCGGCGAACCGCGGATCTGTGTGACGAGCTGAGATCCCATGGATTGGAAAAAACTTTCCGCGCCAAAACCGGATTGGTGCTGGATCCCTACTTCTCCGGCACCAAGCTCGCCTGGATATTGAACAACGTGCCCGGCGCACGCGCGCGAGCAGAAGCCGGTAAGCTCGCTTTCGGCACGGTCGACACGTGGCTCGCCTGGAATCTGACCGGCGGCCGCTTGCACGTAACCGATGTCAGCAACGCGTCGCGCACACTTCTCTTCGACATCAGGCGTAGCGTATGGGACGACGAGCTGCTGGAGTTGCTCGACATTCCACGCAAACTGCTCCCGGAAGTATTGCCTTCCAGTTACCGATACGGCGAAACCGACACCGGGATGTTTGGCGTACCCTTACTCATCGGCGGCATTGCCGGCGACCAGCAGGCCGCGCTGTTCGGGCAGGCTTGCCATGAGGCGGGCATGGCCAAGTGCACTTACGGCACGGGTTGTTTCTTATTGATGCAAACGGGCGCCGAGCCGAAAGATTCCACGCATGGGCTATTAACGACATCGGCGGCTCAACTCGAAGGAAACCCGCGCTTCGCATTGGAAGGGAGTGTCTTCATCGGCGGTGCGGTTGTGCAATGGCTGCGGGACGGGCTTGGGATTATTAAACAGTCATCGGACGTGGAGGCGCTTGCTTCGTCGGTCCCGGATAGTGGCGGCGTGTATTTCGTTCCCGCCTTCACGGGCCTTGGTGCTCCCTATTGGGATCCTCACGCGCGTGGTGCCATATTCGGTCTCACGCGCGGTACGACGGCGGCACATATCGCCCGCGCCGCACTGGAATCAATCGCCCATCAGGTGGCGGATCTGGCGACCGCTATGGAGGCGGACGCCAACCAGACGATTTCGGAGCTCCGGGTCGACGGCGGCGCCGTTGCGAATGACCTCTTGCTGCAATTTCAGGCGGACCTGCTCGGCGCTCGGGTGATACGACCGCGCGTGCTCGAGACTACCGCGCTCGGAGCCGCCTACCTTGCGGGCCTTGCCGCTGGCGTCTGGTCGAGCATCGGGGAAATTTCAACCCGGTGGGAGTCAGAGCGGGTATTCGAGCCACAGATGGGTCGAGACAAGGTAGCGGAGCTGCTCGGTAAGTGGCATTTCGCCGTGGAGAGGGTGAGAACCCGCGGATAGCTGGGCACGACCAACTGCTCTTGGCCCATGCCGCGGGTATCCAGGCCCTTCTTTGGAAAGGCATTAAGAACTTCACTCACTCGATTGATTCTTCGTCATTCTCGTATTCCGATTTTCTTTATACGACTTATACATGGAGGTAATTTTCCGCCCGTCTAGCGGAACTGAAAGCAGCTATAGTTTGCAGGATGGATCAGGCCCGAGAAACAGGCATTTTCTTTGGTATTCGCGCTTCGCTCCAGCGCCTGATGCCAAAGCGGCACGACGAGTTAGGGCGAGAGCGAGGGCAAGCGGTGCTGCGGGTTGTGGTCTCGCTCTTTGTGCTTGGTTATCTGATTACGCAACACATTCCCGTCGGTTTCGCGTTAGTCGCTTATATCGGTTTGGCGATGGCGGTAATGACGTTCACCTTGCGCGCCCGCACGTCTTCCGTCGCGCGACGCGTCGGTGCCAATATCGCGGACGCCGCCGCAATCAGTTACGTAATGATTATTGCGGGGGATGCCGGTATCCCCTTATTTCTGTTCTATCTCTGGATAACGGTGGGAAACGGACTTCGGTTCGGGGTACGCGCCATGACGCTGAGCGCCGCCCTATGTGTGATCGGATTTTCCACCGTATTAGCGTTGTCTCCTGTTTGGGCCTTACTCACCCCGGTGGCCGTTGCTGTTATGATCGCGCTTGTTCTGCTGCCATTTTCCGGTCGCCTGATGTGTGGCGTCCGAGGAGGGGGCGTCGAAACGACGCAAGGAGCTGAAAGGAGTTCTGTGACAGACAAGAATACGCCGAGCGAGCTGCCTTCATTGCGGGGTCTGCGTGCGCTGATCTTGCCCCTCGGCCACAAGCGCCTCGACGAATTGGGCCGCGAGCGAGGGCAGGC
>JAJPKH010000126.1 GCA_021323795.1 Acidiferrobacteraceae bacterium
CGTCCGCCTCTTGCGGCGGTGGCGCGGCCAAGGCGGCGATGCTGGCAACGAGCCAGAGGGGGACAAAAACATGGAGCCGGGAGATAGAACGCATTTTATTGGGTGTTCGCCGTCTACCTAAGGGATGATAGCCGGGCAACGGCGCTGTGCCAGCACCACCGCGCTTCGTGCGCCGTCCCTCGGTTTAATCCGGCCGGTGACGTCTCCATAATGTACCCATGGTAACCGTTACTCGTCCCGCTCCCGATGTTACGGCGCCCGCGCTCGCGGACGTCGAGAGTTGGCTTGCGTCACTTGCGCCCGCCCGTACGCCGGCGGAAATCGCCGCCCTTCGTCGCGCCTGCCGGTTTGCCGAGCGGGCGCACGCCGGACAGTTGCGCGCCTCGGGCGAGCCCTACGTGCACCATGTCTTTGCCGTGGCGCGCATCCTCGTCGATCTCGGGCTCGATCACGAAGCCATCGTCGCGGCGATTCTGCATGACGTGGTCGAGGACACCGGCGCGACGCTCGACGACGTAAGGCGCGAGTTCGGAGCGCGCGTCGCGGCGCTCGTCGACGGCGTCACCAAGATGGAGGTCATCCAGGAGTACAAGGGAATCGCGGCGGGCGGCCGGCGCGAGCACATCCAGGCGGAAAGCCTGCGCAAGATGCTGCTCGCGATGGCGGAAGACGTCGATGTGGTGCTGATCAAGCTCGCCGACCGCCTGCACAACATGCGCACGCTCGGCGCCTTGCCCGAGGAAAAGCAAAAGCGTATCGCGCGCGAGACGATGGACATATTCGCGCCGCTCGCGAATCGTCTCGGCATTTGGCAGCTCAAGTGGGAGCTCGAGGACCTTTCGTTCCGCTATCTCGAGCCGGCCGCGTACAAGCAAATCGCGGCGCTGCTCGCGGAGAAGCGTATCGATCGCGAGCAATATGTCGAGCGGGTGCGCGAGCGATTGGCGCGCGAGCTTACGCAGGCGGGCATTGAAGCGGAAGTGACGGGACGCCCGAAGCATATCTACGGCATATGGCGCAAGATGCGGCGCAAAAGCAAAGGTTTCGCGCAGATCACGGATGTGCTCGGCGTGCGCGTGCTCGTGCGCACCGTGCGCGACTGCTATGCGGCGCTCGGTATCGTGCACAGCCTCTGGCAATACATCCCGGGCGAGTTCGACGACTACATCGCGACGCCGAAGGAGAACCATTACCGTTCCATCCACACCGCGGTTATCGGGCCCGAGGGAAGAACCGTGGAAGTGCAGATCCGCACGCACGAGATGCACCAGCAGTCGGAGCTGGGCGTGGCGGCGCATTGGCGCTACAAGGAAGGCGTCACCGTGGATCTAAGTTTCGACAAGAAGATCGCCTGGCTGCGCAGCCTGCTCGAATGGAAGGATGAAGTGGCCGAGGCGACCGACTTCGTCGACCAATTCAAGTCCGAAGTATTCAGCGAACGCGTGTACGTCTTCACGCCGAAGGGGAAGATCGTCGACCTTTCCGCCGGCGCGACGCCGCTCGACTTCGCTTATCATGTGCACACCGACATCGGGCACCGTTGCCGCGGCGCGAAGGTGAACGGGCGCATCGTGCCGCTGACGTATCCGCTCAAGACCGGCGAGCAGGTCGAAGTGCTGACGGTCAAGGAAGGCGGGCCGTCGCGCGATTGGCTCAATCCGCATTTGGGGTATCTCCGCACCTCGCGCGCGCGTTCCAAAGTGCAGCACTGGTTTCGGCAGCAGCACTACGACGTCGCGGTTGCCGATGGCCGCGCGCTCCTCGAGCGCGAATTTCATCGCCTCGGCATCACGGACATCAACTACGAGCGGCTGACGCAAAAATTCGCGTTTCCCAAGGTCGACGACTTTCTCGCCGCCATCGGCCGCGGCGAAGTGAAACCCTCGCAGATCATGGGCGCCGTGCAGGAGCTCGTCGAGCTGCGTCCGAAAGAGGCGAAAGCCGGTCTCGGCCCGACTCCCGCGTCGCCGCGGAGCGCGCCCGCGGGCGTGACGATACAGGGCGTCGGCAATCTCATGACGCGCATGGGACGCTGCTGCAATCCCTTGCCGGGCGACCCGGTGGTCGGGTTCGTCACGCGGGGATCGGGCATCACCATCCACCGGCGGGATTGCCCCAATGCGTTGCGCCATCACGGCGAGCACGAGGAGCGCTTGATCGAGGTGAGCTGGGGCGCGGAAGCCGGGCGCACCTATCCGGTCGATATCGAAGTCGTCGCCTATGAGCGCCCGGGACTATTGCGCGACATCACCGCGTTGCTGGCGAACGAGCGTGTCAACGTGGCGGCGGTGAATACGGTGACCGATAAGCTCGAGCACAGCGCGCGCATGATCTTCACGCTGGAAATCGCCGATCTCAACAGCTTGGCGCGCGTGCTTGCGCTGATCGACCAAGTGCCGAACGTCGCGGAAGTGCGGCGCAAGGTGCAATAGCAAGCGGAAGACGGTGCGCCGCCTCCGTATGGGAGGCGGCGTCCGCTATTCAGTTACTGACTTTTCCAGCCGGAAAAATCGCAAGTGCCGGGGAAGCCGGTATCCGGGTTTTGGCACGCCCATACGCCCGCAAAGGCCTTGTCGGGGCTCAAGTACACTTTAATCGTGCCGTTCTGCGGCGATCCGCTTTGCGGCGTGTCGGCGTAGTTGCCGCCCCAACGGCCGCGCGGACCGTCCTGCGTCAATGACGTAACCGCCCGGCTGACGCCACCGCTTACGGTGATGCTGCACTTCGACGCCGTCGGCGTATCGGACGTGCAAGGCCCGTTCGAGCTTTTCTGCGCGATCGTCGCGAAGCCCGGTTGCGGGTCGCTGTTCAACGTCGCGGTCACCGTGTCCCCCGACCACGTTTTTTCCACATCGGCCTTCGCATAGGTCGGCAGCGCGGTCGCGCCCTTCTGAACAACGCCAAAGTCGAAGAAGCCGTCAAGAAACACGAGATACGTGCCCGACGGGTCGGCGAGCAACATTCCTTCGCTGATGGTGTCGGGCGGCGTGTTCTTGTTCTTCAACACGAATCGGAAAGTGCGCGGTGCTTCGCTCGCCTTGGTGATGGTCCCGGTCAAATCGGTCGAAGTCCCTTCGAGTTTGATGTCCGTGATATTGGCCGATGCATCGATCGTTATCTCCATCGTTTGCACGCTGCCTTTCGGGTCGAACGTCCCGAACCACGTGCCGGTCAGTTGACTGAGCGTTACGTCGCTGGGCGGCGGGGGAGGGGTGGTGGTTGGCGGAGTGGGAGTCGGGGCCTCGGCCGGAGTACTGCTACCGCCGCCTCCTCCGCCTCCGCAGGCCGCGAGTGCGGCGGCGAAGAATCCCGAAACAAAAATATTCCTTAACGC
>JAJPKH010000259.1 GCA_021323795.1 Acidiferrobacteraceae bacterium
CCGGGCGACAGGCATTGGCGATGAGAAACACATCTAGCTCGGGATCGTAACGACGCGCCCCCGAGAACACGCCGTAGGGCGCGGCGAAATCGACGATCTCCGCGTCCTTGAAGACGTAGATACCGAGGCGGAATCCTTGTTTCACGGTTTGAGCCATGGTCGCATCCTGGTATTCGACACGGCCATGCTAGGGATCGAACTAAAACCCGCGTATCGCGGGAAGTACGAAAATTATGTAGTAGTGCTACGACAGCGGGAGCCGGCACAGGTGCGGAGTTGGCGCAGCCGGCGGTTTCAGTCAACAACAAGATCGAGATGTTGGGAAAAGTCGTCGTTGCCGCCATCGACGGACCCGCGCTTGGCGGCGGGCTGGAGTCGGCGGGACATGCATGCTCCGCGTCGCCGCTCGGCACGCCACGCTGCGACATCCCGAAGTTCGTATCGGCGCCGCCCGGCGTTGAACGATTCCCTCGAGCTACGTCGGACCGCCTTTCTTGGCGACAATGTCCGCGATCAGATTTTCGATGCGATCGATCGCCGCTTCGCCCTCGCGAAAGCTCGTGAGCACGACGCGCCCGCCGACGGTGGTCACGTAGAGCAACAAGGCAAGATCGCGCGCTTGCTGTTTGTCCGTCGTTACGTTTTCGAGCAATGACGCACAATGATCGATACGGGCGCGATCGACTTCCTCGACGATCTTGGCCGCATAGCGGTCGCGCCGCGCGAAGTCACGCACCGCCAGCTCCACCCGCAGCTGGCGTGTATTCCAGGCGGGCTCGCTCAGCACCAACCGAAATATCCGCCGCATCTCGGCTTCCGTATCGCCGCCGCTCAAACGCAAGTCGCTCAGCTCCCGCAAGCGACGGTCGCGCCATCGGTCGAGAAAGCTGACGAGGAGGTCCTCGTGATCTTCGAAATGCCAATAGAAACTGCCGCGCGTGACGGCAAGTCGGCTTGCGAGCGTGAGCACGCGCACGTTATCGAAGCCGCCTTCGGCAATCGCCGCGGCGGCGGCGTCGAGCCAGGCGTCACGGCTGAGCGGCTCTTTTTCCAGCGGCTTATTTCGTGCGGGAATTCTGGACATGGTACTCGAATACCGCTTACCGAATTGACCCAGCATACTAGATACACTAGTGTATGGCGAACTATACACTGGTGTATGGACATCACCGCCGTAACGCTAGGCAGTTCTCCGACGGCACGTCGGCCGGCGGGCTCATGAGCGCGAAGCGTCGCCATCTGAATCCGTGCGCCGTCGTTCCGCGGCTTTCGCGGTCGCAAGCCGCATGTTTTCTATCGCTGCTTTTCTTATGTGCCCTTAACAGAGGTTGTTGCCATGCCCGACTACAAAACCCCTTTGCGCGACATTCGGTTCGTCCACGACGAATTGCTTGGCTATCCGGCGCATTACCAGAGCTTCCCCGAGTTCAAAGAGGTGACGCCCGACCTCGTGCAAAGCATTCTCGAGCAGGGCGCGAAGTTCGCCGAGGAGGTGCTGGCGCCGCTCAACCGCGTCGGCGACCGCGAGGGTTGCACCTGGAGCGAAGGCGGCGTCGTCAAGACGCCCACCGGCTTCAAGGAAGCCTATCGGCAATATGTCGGGAGCGGCTGGCCGGGCCTGGCCGCGCCCTTGGCGCACGGTGGACAGGGCCTGCCGGAATCGCTGGCGCTCACGCTGCTGGAAATGATCGGCTCGGCCAACTGGGCCTGGGGCATGTACCCGGTGCTCGCGACCGGGGCCAAGCGCACCCTCGATACGCACGGCACCGATGAGCAGAAAAAGGTCTACTTGCCCAAGCTGGTGTCCGGCCAATGGACCGGCACCATGTGCCTGACCGAGCCGCACTGCGGATCTGACGTCGGCCTGCTGCGCACCAAGGCCGAACCGCAGGCCGACGGCGGCTACCGGATCACCGGCACGAAGATTTTCATTTCCTCCGGCGAGCACGACATGGCGGAGAACATCGTGCACATCGTCTTGGCGCGCCTGCCCGACGCCCCGGCCGGCACCAAGGGCATCTCGCTCTTCATCGTGCCGAAGTTCGTGCCCGACGCCAAAGGCGAGGTCGGCCGGCGCAACGGCGTGAGCTGCGGCTCGATCGAGCACAAGATGGGCATCCACGGCAGCGCCACCTGCGTGCTCAACTTCGACGGCGCGACCGGCTTCCTGCTCGGCCCACCGAACAAAGGTCTGAACTGCATGTTCACGTTCATGAACTCCGCACGGCTCGGCACCGCCATGCAAGGCTTGGCGCACGCCGAAGTCGCGTTTCAACATGCGACGCGCTACGCGCGCGAGCGCCTGCAAATGCGCGCGCTGAGCGGCGCCAAGGCGCCCGACAAGCCGGCCGATCCGATCATCGTGCATCCCGACGTGCGCCGCATGCTGCTCACGGCCAAGGCGTTCGCCGAAGGCGCGCGCATGCTGATCTACTTCTGTGCGCAGCAGGTGGACATCGCCGACCGCGGCGCCGACGAGGCGCAGAGAACGAAGGCGGAGTCGCTGCTCGCGCTGCTCACGCCGATCGCCAAGGGTTTCTTGACCGAGGTCGGCGTCGAATCGGCGTATCTCGGCATGCAGGTCTTCGGCGGCCACGGCTACATCGCCGAGTGGGGCATGGAGCAGAATCTGCGCGACGCGCGCATCTCGACGATGTACGAAGGCACGACCGGCATTCAGGCGCTCGATCTCCTGGGACGTAAAGTGCTCGGCAGCCAAGGCCAGGCGCTCATGAGCTTTACGAAGATCGTGCATAAATTCTGCAAAGCGAACGAAAATAACGCCGCCATCAAAAGCCTCGTCGAACCGTTGGGCCTACTAAATAAAGAATGGGGCGACCTTACGATGAAAGTGGGGATGGGAGCGTTACAGAATCGCGACGAAGCAGGCGCGGCGGCGGTAGACTACTTGATGTATTCGGGCTACGTAACGCTCGCCTACTTCTGGGCCGCGGCGGCCGACGTGGCGGCGGCAAAGCTTGCCGCCGGGACGACGGAGGAAGGCTTCTACAAGGCCAAGCTGCAGACGGCGCGCTTCTATTTTGCGCGGATTGTGCCGCGCACGCGCAGCCACGCGGCGGCCATCCAGTCGGGCGGCGGCAACTTGATGGAAATGAACGAAGCCGATTTCTTGATCGGTTCGTGACGACAACCACGACATCGACGATTCTGCGCGGATGATAGAACCATGACCGACCCCACCGCCGACCAAGCGAATACAACAGCGACAACGACAACCGGTTTCGAAGCCTACGACTCCCGACCGTGGCTGAAGCATTACGTGGGCAGCGCCAAGCCCGACCTCGAGGCGCTGGACTACCGGAACTTGGGCGATGTCGTCGCAAGAGCGAGCCGCGAATTCGCCGACGCGCCGGCGTTCACGACCTGCCTGCCCACCGGCACCACTGGGACACTTACGTACGCGCAAGTCGACCGCCTGAGCGATGAATTCGCCGCCTATCTGCGCTTCGAGATCGGCCTGCAAAAGGGCGACCGCGTCGCTATCCAGAGCCCCAATTGCCTCGCCTACCCGGTCTTCCTGTTCGGCGCGGCGAAGGCCGGATGCGTGATCGTCAACATCAACCCGCTCTACACGCCCCCGGAGATGGAATTCACGCTGAACGATTCCGGCGCCAAGCTGCTCCTCATCATCGACCTGTTCGCCGATAAGCTCGCCGCCGTCCTGGCGAAGACGCAGGTCCAGACCGTCCTCGTCAACAACGTGGCCGAGCTCTTTCCCGCGGTACCGCGGCTTATTGTCAAAACCGTGCAGCGGCTGAAGAAGATGATTCCCCGGTGTCCAGTTCCGGCGCTCGGATTCACCGACGCGATCAAGCGCGGCGCGAGGCAGCTCGCGCGAGGACGCTCGGTCGCTTCGCTCGACGTAGGCCTGGATGACTTATTGGCGCTGCAGTACACCGGCGGCACCACCGGCCGCCCGAAGGGCGCGATGCTGACGCAGCGCAACCTCGTCGCGAACGTCATGCAGTCGTACAACGGTTTGCAAGACCATCTGGAAGGCAACCGCACCGCGCTCACGCCGCTGCCGATGTACCACATCTTCGCGTTCGGGGTGAGCGCGTTGATCTATCGCGTGGGCGGGCACAACGTCCTCATCCCGTCGCCGCGGCCGATTTCGAATCTGAAACCGGCGTTCGAGAAATTCAACTTTCGCTTCATGGTCGGGGTCAACACGCTGTTCGTGGCTCTGCTGAACGAGGAATGGTTCCGCCACAAGCCGCCCAAGGATTTGAAACTCGGCATCGGCGGCGGCGCGGCCGTGCAAGACGCGGTGGCGGAACGCTGGAAACAGGTGACCGGCTTTCGCCTCTATCAGGGCTACGGCCTGACCGAGACGAGCCCGAGCGTCACCAGCAATCCGATCGACGGCCCGGAAAAGATCGGCAGCATCGGCGTTCCCTTTGCCAGCACGTACGTGCGTATCGTCGACGATGAAGGCAATCCGCTTCCCATCGGCGAGCGCGGCGAGCTCGTCATCAAAGGCCCGCAGGTCATGAAAGGCTATTGGCAACGCCCCGAGGCGACGGCCGACGTTCTCAAGGACGGCTGGCTGCACACCGGCGATATCGCGCGCATGGACGCGGACGGCTTTCTGTACATCGTCGATCGCAAGAAGGATATGGTGCTCGTTTCCGGCTTCAATGTTTATCCGGCCGAAATCGAAGACGCGCTCGCGAAACATCCGGGTGTGCTCGAATCCGGAGTTATCGGCGTGCCGGACGGCGATACCGGCGAAGCGGTGCGGGCGTACGTGATCAAGAAAGACCCGGCGTTGACCGAGAGCGTCCTGCGCGAACATTGCCGCAACTACCTGGCGGCCTACAAGATCCCGAAGCAGATCGTATTCTGCACGGAGCTGCCGAAAACGCCCGTCGGCAAGGTGCTGCGTAAAGACCTGCGCGCGCTGGCGCTGAAGGAGATGAACAAGGCCTGACGGCCGCGACGGCGCGAAAATTCACCAACGTCGATTACAAGATAAAACCGAGGAGAACGACATGAGTGTCGTCGCGGGAAACTGGAAGCTGACCATGAATACCCCTTTCGGCGTGCAAACGCCGCTGCTCGTCATCAAGAACGAGAATAACTCGTACAGCGGCACATTGACGGGCTCCAGCGGAACCGCGCCGCTCGAGGGACTGAAAGTCCAAGGACCGAGCATGAGCTTCGCGGCGAAGGTGGCGACGCCGATGGGCAGTTTCCCGGTATCGTTCAGCGCGACGGTGCAAGGCGACGCGCTCACGGGCACGTACACCACGATGATGGGCGACACAGATTTTACCGGCGTTCGTGCCTAGCACACGCCGATTTTCCCCGGCATCCGCCACAGGCGGGAGCGACCGATAGCGGCGCGCGTTCGCGCGAGCGGTCGATTCCTCAGCCGTAAACTTTCCAAAACCAAACCGCGACAATCGCCGCCAGCGCGACCCACCACAGCGCTCGCCGCGTTGCGCTTGCCTGTTGCGTGTACTTTCGGGTTAGCGCCGGGTCATGGCGAACATAGGCATCGAGCAGATCCTTCGCCTCCTTCAGCTGTAGGCCGCGCGCTTCGCGCAATCGCTTGATCGCCTCGACCTTATTCCCCTGCTGCAGCGCGGTGATGACGTCGCTCGGCAGCGCTTCGCCAGGGCGGGGTTCGGCGTTCATTGGCTCCTCCATCATCAACGCTGACGTTTAGTTCGCGGACTTATTCAATTCGCCACACCGCGTCACCGGGCGCAAGTCTTCTTCACCGTTCGCGCTTCGGAATATAGTAGTCGAACTCTGCGACACTATCCTTGGCCCGTTTCCCGAATATCGGAGATCGACATGGAACTCAAAGGCTCCTGCCATTGCGGCGCCGTTACTTTTACGCTCCATTCGGCGCACCCCTACCCGTTCAATCTGTGCTACTGCTCGATATGCCGCAAGACCGCCGGCGGTGGCGGTTACGCGATCAATCTCGGCGGGGAAGCGGACACGCTGAAAATCGAGGGCATGGAAAACATAAGCGTGTACCAGGCGAAGCTGCCGGACGAGGCGACCGGCGAATCGAAAGAGAGCTCCGCGCGGCGCAGCTTCTGCAAGAAATGCGGCAGCGCGCTGTGGGTATGGGACCCGGACTGGCCCGAGCTGATCCACCCGTTCGCATCCGCCATCGATACGCCGTTGCCGGTTCCGCCCGAGCGCACGCACTTAATGCTGGCGTCGAAAGCACCGTGGGTGGAAGTGCGTAGCGGACCGCGCGATCAGAAATTCGACGAATATCCGAAAGAGTCGATCGCCGAGTGGCACCGGCGCCTGGGCCTGGAAGACTCGCGCTGAGTCTGGCGCGGGCGATAACCGCGAAGATCGAGCGAGTAGTGCATCATGCAGCTTTTCCTCGGGCGCCGGTGTGCCTAGAATCGGCTGATACCGCTCGACGCCTTGCGCGCGGCGCCGCGGATAACGGAGGCATACGTGGAAGTGTTATCGACCGGTTTTTTCGCGGCGCTGCTCGCGATCGTCATCATCGACCTCGTGCTCGCCGGCGACAACGCGATCGTCATCGCGCTCGCCGCGCGCAACCTGCCGCGCCATCTGCAAAAACGCGCGATCGTCTGGGGCGCGCTCGGCGCCATCGTGGTACGCAGCTCCATGACGGGGATCGTCGTGTGGCTGCTCAAAATTCCCGGCCTGCTGCTGCTCGGCGGCGCACTGCTCGTCTTCATCGCCTACCGGTTGTTGCGGCCGGAACAAAACAACCACAACGGTGCGGCCACGCACGCGCCCGCCGCGATGACGTTCTGGAGCGCGATGCGCACGATCGTCGTCGCGGACGCGGTAATGGGCCTCGACAACGTGCTCGCGGTCGCGGGCGCGGCGCACGGCAGCTACCTGCTCGTCGTGACGGGGCTCCTGATCAGTATCCCGATCGTCATCTGGGGCAGCACCCTGCTGCTGCGCTTCGTCGAGCGCGTGCCGGCCGTGGCGTACCTCGGCGCGGGTGTGCTCGCCTGGACGGCGGTGAAGATGATCACCGCCGAACCGCTGGCGAAACCCTGGCTCGCGGAATATCCGGTGCTGACGACGGCGCTATACCTCGCCATCATTCCCGGCGTGTTGTGGGCCGGGTTCGTCAAAAACCACCGGCAGCTCGAGTCCCGTATACGCGCGCGCCTCGCGCATTTCGCGCGCGAGCGCTTGAACGGGAAATTGGCGTCATCCGAGACCGAAGGAGAGAGCACCATGATGCGAGTCCTCATTCCCGTCGACGGTTCGCGCAACGCGGAACACGCGGTACGCCACGCGGTGAAGGGGTACCTGAAGAACCATGAGCTCGAGATTCACTTGCTCAACGTGCAGCCGCCTTTCTCCCGGAACGTCGCCGCCTTCGTGCGCAAGCGCGACCGCGACGATTACCACCGCGAGCAGGCCGAGCTCGCGCTGGCGGGGGCGCGCGGCATCCTCGAGCAGTACCGCGTGCCGCACCACACCCACGTTGCCATCGGCGAGCGGGCGCCGACGATCACCGACACTGCAAAGCGGCTGAAATGCCAGCACATCGTTATCGGCACGGCGCGCAAGAATTCCCTCACGCGCATGCTGCAGGACTCCGTGACCAACCGCGTGCTCGAGCTTACGACGGTGCCGGTGGAAATCGTGGCGGGCGATGAAATTTCCAAATTCGAGCGCTACGGCATCGCCGCGGCGATCGCAACCGCGATCGGCCTGTTGCTGCTGGCGCTGGATTGATACGGGCAAGAGCGCCTTGGGGTGACGCGCGCTTTGTCGTCTTCGACGACGGCGCCACGCCGACAAAATCACATACCGGACGCAGGCCGCCTCTTGCGATTTTCGGCGTTTACGTTGGGTGATGGCCGACTGACGTAGAGTTCTAATATCGCTTCGAGGCGGCGGCACGGCTCTTGCCCTGGACCGACCTGCCGCGAACAACCGCCCCGTCTTGCGACCGCCGCCCTCCCTCAGTACCTTGCGAAACGACGCGGCGCTTTGGGGGAGGCTATGGCAGACGCTAGTCGATCGATACTCGCGCAGTTAGTCGCACCGCATTCGGCCGAGGAATTCCTGACGCGCTACTGGCCCGACCGATGGTTCATCGCTCACGGCGATCCGGCGCGCCTTCCTTCTTTCCTGCGCAGCGCGGAGTTCTCCAGCATCGAGACACTATCCGCCAAGTACCGCGGAAGCCTCCGTTTTACGAGCGGGCGAAAATACCAGAAGATGCAGACCGCTAGAGACACGGATGCGGTCGTGCTTTATCGCATGGGCTTGACGGTGCAGTTCGATGACGTTGCACCTTATGTTGCGCCGTGTACCGAGGAACTGCGCACACTGGAATGCGAGCTCGGCGTGAACCCGGGTTGCGCGCAGGCGAGCGCATTTGCGTCGCCGCTTAGCGAGGGGCTCTCGGTTCATTTCGATGCGCAAGACATCTTCTCCATCCAGCTTCGCGGCAACAAACGCTACCACGTCGCAAAAGTGGAAGAGCTGCCTTATCCGTGCGGGACGCAGTTCGTTCCCGGAACGGCCGCGTTCGATGATCTCTATCCGCAGGCCTCCGACGGCTTTCCGGATCCCAACCGCGCGGCGTTCACCCGAGTCGATATGAAACCCGGTTCGGTCCTGTTCATGCCGCGCGGGACGTGGCATTACACGGAAGCCGAAGGCGATTCGCTCTCCGTCAGCATCGGCCTGTACGCGTTGTCCGCCGCCGATTATGTTATCGATCAGTTGCGTCTCCTGCTGTTGCAGGATTCGCAATGGCGCCGGCCTTTATACGGTGCCTGGGGAAACGACCGAGCGCGTGATGCGGCGACGGCGCAGCTTGCGCGCCTGCTGGGCGACCTTCCCGCCGTTGCCCGCCAGCTCAACGCGGGCCATCTGATGACGCACATTTTGCCCCCGGAAGGGCGGCTCGCCGCCATCAAGCCGAAGACGCGATTTCAGAAGACGCCGAATTCCCGCATCGACGTAGAAGCGCCTTCCTTCCTGGTGATAACGCTGTGGGATCCCAACTACGGCGCGCAGGTCACCGCCCGTGCGCAGATTCTCCCGCAAGCCATTGCCGTGTTCCGCTGGATCGCCGAGCGCACGACGTCGTTTTCGGCCGATGAAGTGGCGTCCCGCTTCCCGCAATTTCGCTTTTCCGAAATTCAATCACTGCTGAGCGCCGCCACCGAACACGGGCTGGTAAAGGTGCATTGGTTCCAGACGCTCTTGCGCGAGCAGGCAAAACCGTCCGGGTGAAATTAAGCTCTTGGCGCGGCGCCCTACGCGCGCTAGCAACGTGCTGGAGCTTACCCCCGTGGCCGTGGAAATCGTGCCGGGCGATGAAATCGCGAAACTCGAGCGCTACGGCATCGCTGCGGCGATCGCGACCGCGATCGGCCCGTTGCTGCTCGCGCTCGACTGAGCGTAGCGCAAGGTCAGGCCGGCGATCCCGCCGCCTGGCCCAGTCTCACGATAGTGCCTTGAGCGGTTGCGCAGAGGCTTTCGCCGCCGGCGCGAGAAACGTATACGTCACAGCGACACACCGCTTGATTCTTTCCCGCGTGCAGGACCGTGGCGCGCGCAACGATGAATTCGCCCAGCGCCGGGCGCACGTAGTTGATCTTGAACTCCGAGGTGACCACGCTTTGGCCGAGGACGCTGCCGCCGGCAAAGGTCAGCGCATTATCCGCCGCATAGCTCACGACGCCGCCATGAATGAAGCCGTGCTGCTGCTTCAACTCTTCTCGCAGCGGAATCCTCAGCTCCGCGCTTCCTTCGACGAAGGCGAGCAGCTCGGCGTCAAGCAGAACGCTGAAGGGCTGCGACGCGAGAACCCGCCTGCCCCAAGTTAACATATCTTCCATCCGTGCCGCCCCGTTAAACGTCGCGCACCTCATCATAAGAGATTCACCCGAGGTGCGCGAATGCAAATGCGCGGATCGGCGTTCGTCAGGGCGACGTCTGGTTTTCCTCCCCCAGCGATCGCTGCATGAGGACACAATCGACCCAGCGGCCGTGCTTTAAGCCGACCGAGCGAAGCGTCCCAGCCATCGCGAAGCCGCAGCGTGCGTGCAATTTGATCGAAGCCTCGTTGGCGCTGTCGCCGATTACGGCGATCATCCGGCGAAAGCCGCGCAATTCGCTCTCGTGCAGCAAGGCATAGAGCAGCATGCGCCCGATGCCCAGGCCGAGGAAACCGGGGTCGACATAGATGGAGTCCTCGACGGTGAATCGATAAGCACGCCGTTCCCGATAAGGACCGGCATAGGCGTATCCGACCAGCCGGTCGTCGAAAAACGCCGCCAGATAGGCGAAGCCGTTCGCCCGCAGCTCGGCGCGGCGGCGGCTCATCTCCTTGAGCGTCGGCGGCTCGGTCTCGAAAGAGGCGAGGCCATGGCGCACGTGATGCGCGTAGATACTCGAAATGGCTGGGATGTCCTCGTCGCGCGCGGGAACGATAACAACGCGGGGTATAAACCGGTCCGCGGGCATCGCCATATCCGCCTCCCTCCGCTTTACGCGGCTGACATGTTCACCAGATGGTGCCTTACCGCGTACAACGCGGTCTCGACGTCGTTTTGTGTGCCGATCTTTTCCATGACGCGCGAACGATAGGTGCTGACGGTGTTAAGGCTGAGCGACAATGTCCGCGCGATCTGCGTGAGCGACTCGCCGGCCGCGATGAGAGTGAACACCTGATATTCCCGCGGCGAGAGCAGCTCATGCGGTGGTTGCGCCGAATCGTGGCGCATCGCGGTCGCGAGCGTTTCCGCGACCGTGGGGCTCACGTACATACCTCCCTGCGCGATCTTGCGAATGGCTGCAATCAGCTGCGCCGGGTCCGCGCCCTTATTGAGGTAACCCGCGGCCCCCAAGCGCAAGCAGCGCAGCGCATATTGCCGTTCCGGATAGGTCGATACGATGAGGACCGGCAGTTTCGGAAAATCCCGCTGCGCCTGCTTGAGCACGTCGAGACCGTCGCGCCCCGGCAGTGCGATGTCGAGCAGCGCGACATCGATGCCGCCGCGTCGAATCTGCTGCAGCGCCTCGGGTCCGTCGGCCGCTTCGCCCTCGACGCGGATATCCGGCACGTCGGCGAGTATCTGCCGCAGGCCCCGGCGCACGAGCGCGTGATCGTCACAGATCAACAGTCGGATCATCGTTCGGTTTTCCGTTGAACGGTATCGCCACATACACGCGCGTGCCCCCGCCCCGCAGCGGCCCGATCTCGAGCTTGCCGCCGAAGTGGCGCGCCCGTTCGCTCATGCCGAGCACGCCGTGGGATTTCACCCGGCGCAGCTGCTCGAGCGTAACGCCCTGGCCGTTGTCGCGCACCCGGATCGTGAGCGCGCGCTCGTCCGCCGTTATCAGCATCTGCACCGCGGTAGCGCTCGCGTGGCGCGCGACGTTGTTGAGTATCTCCTGGAAGATGCGGTAGGTGGCGATGGCGAGCGATTCCTCCGGCCTGGGCGCGGTCGGTCTGACGTCGACGTCGAGCTGGCCGCGCAAACCGGTCGCCCGCAGGAATTCGTGCGCGTACCACTCGAGCGCCGCCCACAGGCCTTGATGATCGAGAATGGAAGGGCGCAAATCCGTGATGATGCGTCCGAGGTCGACCACCGCGGTGTCGATGAGCTTCGCCATCGCCGCCGTCTTCATTACGAGCCCGGCGTTCCCTTCGAGCTTGCGTTGCAACCAGCCGAGGTCCATCTTGAGCGCGACCAGCACGCTCCCGAGCTCGTCGTGGATCTCGCGCGCGATGCGCCGGCGCTCCTCTTCGCGCACCGCTTGCAGATGGCCGGACAGCTCGCGCAGCCGCGCGTGCGAGCGCGCGAGCTCGGCCAGCGCGCGGGTCAACTCCCGGGTACGCTCGGCGACGCGCTGCTCCAGTTGGTCGCGCGCCTCCCGCAGCATTTCCTGGGCGCGCTTGCGCTCGGTGATGTCGACGAACGTTACTACCGCGCCGGTAATGGCGCCGCGCTCGAAGATCGGATACGACGAATACTCGGCGCAGAAACTTCCGCCGTCGGCGCGCCACAGCACATCTTCATCCAACCGGCAGGCCTTGCCTGCGCGAAAGGCGTTGTAGATCGGGCACTCGTCGACCGGATAGGGCGCGCCGTCGGGGCGCGAGTGATGCATCACCTCATGCATGTTGCGCCCCAGCAGTTCCCCGGGACGGTAACCGAGTAGATCCGCGCCCGCGCGGTTGATGAAAATACAGCGCCCGTCGAGATCGACGCCGTAGATCCCCTCGCCGGTCGAGTCGAGCAGGCGCTCGAGCGGATGACGCCAGGCAGCGTGCGCCGCAATTTCAGCCACCGGCAGTTCGGGCGTCATCGTCACGATTGCAGTCCTCCAGGCGAAGCGAAAAGCAGAACCTGTGCCAGCATCCAAGCACGGCCAAACGTGCGGCTTTCCGCGGAAATTCCTTGGTCGGGCGGCGTGTACCGAGGCTTATCACGATCGTTTCGGTGCACAGAGCCCCGGCTCGCACCACAACGGGTGCGGCGGGATAATGCCGGCAGACGCAACCAGTGCGGTTCTCGATGGGCACGCCGCACACCGCCTCAGGAGATCCTGCTCATGAATGTCTCCCCTGTTTCTCGCTCGATCGCGCTGGCCGGTTGGTTGTTTTCGTTCGGCGCGCTCGCCGGCGGCAGCAACTACGGCATCGCGCCCGGCGCGCTCGCGCAAGTCGCCGGCAAAGTTCGCGAGTGGCCGGTGCCGACACCGCAGTTCGCGCGCGATCCCGCGCCCGGCCCGGACGGAAACATTTACATCGCCGTCATGCAGGGCAACAAGATCGCGCGCTTCGATACCAAGACCGAGAAGTTCATCGAATGGGATTTGCCGCCGGGTGCGCGCCCGCACGGCCTGCTCGTCGATAGCGACGGCATCGTCTGGTACACGGGCAACGGCAACGGCACCATCGGGCGGCTCGATCCGAAAACCGGCAAGGTGACCGACGACAAGGCGCCCTCGGGCGGCGATCCGCACACGCTCGTGATCGACAACGACGGCGCAATCTGGTTCACGGTGCAGGGCGGCAATCGCATCGGTCGCCTGGAACGCACGACGGGAAAGATCACCGAATACCAAACCTCGGGCGGGCCGTACGGCATCGCGCTCGATAACCAAGGCTACGTCTGGTTCTGCCGCATGGGCGCGGACAAGCTCGGACGCCTCGATCCCAAAACCGGACAAATGACCGAGCTCGACACCGGCGCGGGCTCGCAGCCGCGGCGCATGGCGACGGCGCCGGACGGAACGCTCTGGGTCACGGCGTACGGCACCGGCAAGCTGCTCAAGGTCGATCCGCAGCGGCAAAAATTGGTGAAGGAATATCCGATGCCCGCCGGTCGCCGCGGCGGACCTTATGCCGTGACGGTGGACGGCGCGGGGCGCGTGTGGGCGAACGAGATCAGCACCGACACCGTCGCACTCTTCGATCCGAAAACGGAAAACTTCCGCGTCATCACGCTGCCCTCGCGCAACGTCGGCATCCGCAAGGCGATCATCGACGCCAACGGCCGTTACTGGTACATGGGCAGCCATAACGGTAGGCTGGGAGTGATCGAATAGCCGACGCGCACTTTGGAGAATTGGATGCTCGACCCGCAAGCCCAAGCTCTGCTCGAACTGGTGGCGAAAGCCGGCCGGCCGCCGATACAAACGCTGCCCGCGCCCGCGGCGCGGCAGTTCTACCGCGAGGCGCGTATGCCGTTGCAGCCGGTTCCGCCGGATGTCGCCTCGGTCGAGAACCGCGCCATTCCCGGTCCGCACGGGCCGATCCCGTTGCGCCTCTATCGTCCGGCCGGAAGCCGGGCGGCGGAGCGGCTGCCCGCGCTGATGTACTTCCACGGCGGCGGTTTCACCATCGGCGACCTCGACACGCACGACGTGGTGTGCCGCGCACTCGCCAACGAAGCACGCGGCGCGGTCGTCGCCGTCGATTATCGAATGGGACCCGAGCACAAGTTTCCGCGAGCGGTGGACGACTGTGTCGCCGCCACGCGCTGGGTGGCGGCGGAAGCGAAGACACTGCAAATCGACGCCGGTCGGTTGGCCGTGGGCGGCGACAGCGCCGGCGGCAATCTCGCGACCGTCGTCGCGCTGACCGCGCGCGACGCCGGCGGACCAGAAATCGTTTTTCAACTGCTCATTTATCCCACCACGACGCTGCATCACGATACGCCGTCGTCCAAAGAGCTGGCGCAAGGCTACTTGCTGACGATGGACGCGATGCACTATTTTCGCGAGAACTATTTAAGCAGCGTGCGCGAGCGCTCCGACTGGCGCGCTTCCCCCCTGTTGGCGCCCGATCTTTCGCGCCTGCCGCCGGCGCTCGTCATTACCGCGGGGTACGACCCGATTCGCGACGAAGGCAAGGCGTATGCGGACAAGCTCAAGGCCGCGGGCGTCGAAGTAGCGTACACATGTTACGACGGCATGATCCACGGCTTCATCACGATGGGGAAAGTGCTGCGCGCCGCCGATGCCGCGATCAAGGAATCCGGCGCGGCGCTGCGGAGCGCTTTCAACGAGTCGTCACGGCGAGGAGCGTGAGCGACGAAGCACTCTTAAGTATCTGACCAGATCTTACGAGGATGCGTCGCTACGCTGGCGATACCGGGCCTGGGGATTTTTACTGCGACCGCCTTTTCTATTTCTCGACGAAGGCGCGCTCGATGACGTAATGGCCGGCCTCGCCGCTGCGCGGCGATATGATGAAGCCGCGCGCGTCGAGCAGCTTGCAGGCGTCCGTCAACATATTTTGGCTGCCGCAGACCATGACGCGGTCGTGCTCGGGACTGAGCGGCGGCATGCCGATGTCGGCGAACAACTTGCCGCTTTCGATCAATTCCGTCAGGCGACCTTGATGGCGAAACCGCTCGCGCGTCACGGCGGGGTAGTAAATCAACTTCTCGCGCACGCTGTCGCCGAAGTACTCGTTCTGCGGCAGTTCCTGGGTGATGAAATCGGCGTATGCCAATTCGCTCGCGTACCGCACGCCGTGAAACAGGACGATCTTTTCGAAGCGTTCGTACGCTTGCGGATCCTTGATGATGCTCATGAAGGGCGCGAGCCCGGTGCCGGTCGCGAACAGATACAAATTCTTGCCCGGTAGCAGGTCATCGAGCACCAGCGTGCCAACCGGCTTGCGGCTGACGATGATGGAGTCGCCCACGGTGAGGTGCTGCAGCCGCGAGGTCAGCGGGCCGTTCTGCACCTTGATGCTGAGAAACTCCAGATGCTCTTCGTAGTTCGCGCTGACGATGCTGTAGGCGCGCGTCAGCGGCCGGCCGTCGACGTGCAGGCCGATCATCACGAAATGCCCGTTCTCGAACCGCAGCTCCGGGTTGCGCGTGGTTTTGAAGCTGAAAAGGGTTTCATTCCAATGGTGCACGTGAAGCACGCGCTCCGTCACATACGCTGTCATACGTTCAAATCTCTTGCGGTTTGAGCCTGATACTTCGTCGGTACAGTCGTTAATTCCGGCGACTCATTGAGCACGTCAGTCGTTCGCCACTTTTATCAGTAACTTCCCGAAATTTTCCCCGCGGAACAATTTGAGCAGGGTGTCCGGAAAAGTTTCCAGCCCCTCGACCACGTCCTCGCGCGCCTTGAGCTTGCCCTCCGCCATCCATCCGGCCATCGCGCGCACCGCTTCGCCATAGCGGGCCGCATAGTCGAAAACGACGAAGCCTTCCATGCGCGCGCGGTTGACGAGCAGCGACAGGTAATTCCTCGGCCCTTTCAACGAATCGGTCGCGTTGTATTGCGAGATCGCGCCGCACAGGACCACCCGCGCCTTGCGCGCGAGATTGGCGAGCGCCGCTTCGAGTATTTCACCGCCCACGTTGTCGAAAAAAATGTCGATGCCCTTTGGGCAGTACTCGCGCAGCCGTTTGCGCACGTCCTCCTGCTTGTAGTCGATCGCCGCATCGAAGCCGAGCTCATCGACGACGTATCGGCGCTTGTCGGCGCCGCCGGCGATGCCGACCACGCGGCAGCCCTTGATGCGCGCGATCTGGCCGGCCACGGCCCCCACCGCTCCTGCGGCCGCCGACACTACGACGGTTTCGCCGGCTTTGGGTTGACCTACGTCAAGCAGACCGAAATAGGCCGTCATGCCCGTCATGCCGAGCAGGCCGAGGTAACGTGGCAGCGGCACCTGGCGCGGATCGACCTTGACGACATCGCTCGCCTTCAGCAGTGCGTATTCCTGTACGCCCGTCATGCCGGTGACCGCGTCGCCGACCGCAATGCTCGGGTCGTTCGAGGCGATCACCCGCCCCGCGCCGCCCGCGCGCATGACTTCGCCCAGCGCGACCGGCCGGATATAGGAGCGGCCCTCGTTCATCCAACCGCGCATGGCCGGGTCGAGCGAAATGTACTGCACTTTGACGAGCACTTCTCCCGCGCCCGGCTGACCGACGGGCACCGTGACCAATTCAAAATCGCCGCGCTTCACCAACCCGGTCGGCCGGGCCGCTAACAGAAATTGACGGTTCTGAAGCGAAGGCATCGTGCAGACTCCGTATTACCTCGCGCGAACGGCCGGATGAAACGAGTTGCCGCGCTCGGCGCATGATATTCGATCCGCCTCGGCTTCGTTAGTTAACGATCGTTATAACGATATGTCCGGACGCGAGGCGTTCGCGCCAATGCGCCCTCGCGCCAATTCATTTAGAATTTCGCCCCTTCCTTTGAACCAGGAGGCATGGAACATGCGATACGCGGCAGGACACAAGGAAGCGACGCGCGCGCGTCTGCTCTCGGCGGGCGGCGCGGTGATCAAGAAAAACGGTTTCGCCACGACCGGCGTCGATAGCCTCATGGAAACCGTCGGCCTCACGGGTGGGGCGTTCTACAGCCACTTTTCCTCCAAGTCGGATCTGCTCGAGGCCATCCTCGCGCGCGAGCTGAACCTGACCCGCGAGATGTTGACGAGCAAGCAGGACCTCCCGCTCGAACAGTGGCTCTCCGAAACGCTCAACCGCTATCTCAGCTTCGAGCACGTGAAGCATCCGGAAACCGGCTGTCCGATACCCGCGCTCAGCACCGAGGTGGCGCGCTCGGATAAAGCGGTTAAGCGGGCTTACGAAGCGATGCTGGGGGAGATCAAGAACCGCCTGGCCAAGCGTATCGGCCAGGACGCGGCCTGGGCGGCGATCGCTCAGTGCGTCGGCGCCGTCGTGATCGCGCGGGCCATGGCGTCGGACGCGAGCGGCAAAAAGGTTCTGGCGTCGAGCAGGAACTTTCTGAAAAAAGCGCTGCTCAAAAACAAATAACCACGTTCAATTCTCGAAAATTACCCGCAGACAGCCGACGGTCCGCGCGTTCCGCCATGCTTCTCCGCCCTGTTGACGAAATTCTGCAACGTCCCTTCGCCGCTATTGCCGATCTGATCCATACGCACGCGGACCGGCGGCCGGGGCGAGCCGCTTTGATCCAGGACGCGCGCGCCGTGGATTATGCGGCGCTCGACGCCACGATGGATCGAATAGCCGCCGCGCTCCAACGCGACGGATTGAAGCCCGGCGATGTCGTCGCCATCTGCGCCGCCGCCTCCATTGAATACGCCGCCGTGTTCCTCGGCGGTTTGCGCGCGGGTGTGGCGCCGGCGCCGCTCGCGCCTTCATCGACGCCGGAAAGTCTCGCCCACATGATCGCCGATGCCGGCGCGAAACTTCTCTTTCTCGATGCCGAGGTGGCTCGCGCGCTCGACCCGGTGAGCGCGAGCATCACGGCGAAACGAATTGCGCTGGACGGATCGAACGCCGGAGTACATTTGAATACGTGGCTCACGCCGGTCGGCGCAAAACCGGCGCCGGTGGACGTTCAACCCCACTGGCCGTTCGATATTATTTACTCATCGGGCACGACCGGCACGCCGAAGGGTATCGTGCAGCCGCATTCCATGCGCTGGGGACACGTGCAGCGCAGCGTGCATAACGGCTACGACGGCGAGGCGGTGACCTTGATCGCGACGCCGCTTTATTCGAACACGACGCTGGTCAGTTTCTTTCCGACCATCGCCCTCGGCGGGACCGCGGTACTGATGGCGAAGTTCGACGCCGCCGGTTACCTCGCGCTCGCCGAGAAGCACCGCGTGACGCACACGATGCTCGTGCCCTTGCAGTACCAGCGCCTGATGGCGCTCCCCGATTTCGCTCGTTACGACCTCTCGGCCTTTCGCATGAAATTCTGCACCAGCGCGCCGTTTTCCGCGGCGCTCAAGGCCGACATTCTCCAACGCTGGCCGGGCGGGCTGGTCGAGGTCTACGGCATGACCGAAGGCGGCGGGGCGTGCATCCTGGAAGCGCACGATCATCCCGATAAGTTGCACACGGTCGGGCGCCCCGCCCCGGGGCATGAGATACGCCTGATCGACGATGCGGGCCGCGAAGTGCCGCGCGGGGAGCCAGGCGAAATCGTCGGCCACTCGGCGGCGATGATGACCGGCTATCACAATCAGCCCGAGCAAACGCGGGCGGTGGAATGGCGCGACGCGAGCGGCAAGCGTTTCCTCCGCAGCGGCGATATCGGTCGCTTCGACGCGGACGGCTTCCTCGTGTTGATCGATCGCAAGAAGGACATGATCATTTCGGGCGGCTTCAACATTTATCCGAGCGATCTCGAGGCGGTCGTGCGCGCGCATCCCGCGGTCGCCGATGTCGCCGTGGTCGGCGTACCGTCGAACCGTTGGGGCGAAACGCCGGTCGCCGTCGTGGTTCTCGAACCGGGGGGCAACATTGCGCCCGAGGAATTGCGCGCGTGGGTGAACAGCCGCGTCGGAAAAACGCAGCGGCTCGCGGCGGTCGAGTTCGCCGAGCGCTTGCCGCGCAGCCCGATCGGCAAAGTGCTGAAGCGGGAGCTGCGCGAGGCGTACCAAGGGAAAGCGCGGATCTTGCCGTAACAGTTTCCGCCCGATCGCGTCCGGACCAAGACCGCGAGGGCGGGCGGCGGCTCGTGTGTGCGGCAACGAGTCCGGACGACGTTTCTCGAAACAACTGCGAGAATGTGCCGATGCCGATACTTTACTTAGTACGCCACGGCCGCGCGGCGGCGAGCTGGGACCGCGATCTCGACCCGGGTCTCGACGACGCCGGGCGCGAGCAAGCGCGCCGTGCCGCCGAAACGCTCGCCGCGCTCGGGCCGCTCGACATGATCGTAAGCCCGATGGCGCGCACGCGCGAAACCGCCGCGCCGCTGGCCGAGCGCTGGAAGCTGCAACCGCGCCTCGAGACGCGCGTGAGCGAAATTCCTTCCCGCGCCGCGGATCTCAAAGCACGCGGACAATGGCTGCGCACAATCGCGGCGGGGAACTGGTCGGCGCTGGATCCGACACTGCGACAGTGGCGCGCTGAAGTTATTCGAGCGTTACAGGAGGCCGAACGGGATACGGTGGTCGTGACGCACTACATCGCCATCAATGTCGCGACCGGCGCCGCGACATCGGACGACCGCGTCGTCAACTTTCATCCCGACTATTGCTCGATCACCGTTCTGCAGAGCCAGGACGGGCGACTCACTCTCGTTCGGCTTGGCGCCGAAGCGGCCACAAAAGTTCTATAACGGATACGGCAATCAGCGTCCGCGCGCCAAATACTCGCGCGATTGCATCTCGATCAGGCGGCTCACGGTGCGGTCGAACTCGAGCATCATTGCGCGCGCCTGCGGCTCCGCGAGCGCCTTCTCCTTTTGCAGCAACTGCTCCGGCGGCGCTTCGGCGGAAACAAAAAGCTTCACGCGGTTGTCGTAGAACACATCCACGAGCAGCGTGAAGCGGCGGGCTTCATCGAGCCGCGCGGGCGTGAGCCGGGGAACGCTCGAAACGATGACGGTGTGAAATTCCTGCGCCAGCTGTAGATAGTCGAGCTGCGAGCGGCCCTGGCCGCAAATCACGTGGAAGTCGAACCAAACGGCACCGCCCGCCAAACGCCGGTAAGGAATGTTCCTCCCCTCGATATAGAGCGGCTTCGCCTGCTCATCGGTTTCCGCAATGCTCGCGAACGCCCGCGCCAGCGCGGCGTCGCTGTCGGCGTCGGAGGGCGTAAGGTATGTCTGCGTGCGCTCGAGCGCGCGCAGGCGATAGTCGATGCCGGCATCCACCTGCATGACGTCCAAGCGGTCCTTTAACAGCTCGACCGTCGGCAAGAAGTCCTCGCGCTTCAATCCGTCTTTGTACAATTCATCCGGGGCGTAATTCGAGGTCATGCAGTAGACGACGCCCTGATCCATGGTGCGCTCGAGCAGCCGCCCGAGGATCATGGCGTCGGCGATGTCGTTCACGTGCATTTCATCGAAGCAGATCAGACGCCAGCGCCGCGCGATGCGCTCGGCCACCCGATCGAGCGGATTGGGCTCGCCCTTGAGCTTGTCCAGGCTGCGATGCACGTCGCGCATGAAATGATGGAAGTGCACGCGGTATTTGCGCACCAGCGGCACGCAACTATAAAAGCTGTCCATGAGAAAGCTCTTGCCCCGGCCGACGCCGCCCCAGAGGTAAACGCCGCGCGGTAGCGGCGGATGCACCACGAGGCGGTGCAGGCGCGTCGGCCGCTTGGCCTTGTACGCGCGCCATTCGTCGTAGAGCCGCTGCAAGCGTTCGACCGCGCGCTCTTGCGCGGGGTCGGCCACGAAGCCGCGGCGCGCGAGCGC
>JAJPKH010000072.1 GCA_021323795.1 Acidiferrobacteraceae bacterium
CGTATCGGCACCCGAATCCACGATCTCGAACATGAGCATCATGGCGTGGTCTTCGTGCACCACGTTGTGACAGTGCATCGGGTACTTGCCCGTAAAATCACGGAAGCGGAAATACAGCACATGGTTATCGCGTGCTTCGAGCCGCGCCACGTCTTTGCGGCCTCTCTGCACCAGCGGGGAGGTAGCGGGCGCTCTGCCGTTGATCGACAAGGTCTGGAACTCCTCGAAGTGGACATGCACCGGATGGTGCCAGCTGCCGCCCTCGTTCTGGAATGTCCATTTCTCATTGGAATTCTTCAGTACCCTGAAGCGTGTTTCGTCGCAACGGAAGAGCTTCTCGTTGATGCGCCAATCACCGCGGTTCTGGAACGTAAAGCTGCGCGACGCACGCACCGGGTCGGTGGTGTTCGGGAAGCCGTAGAAGCTCGTGATCGTTGCCGGATCCCTGCTGTCGTCCGCGACCGCCGGGCCATCGACGATGACCTTCAGCAACAAGTTGCCCTTCATCGCGCCGGTGAGGCTGATCGTCCTGCCGGGGCCGGCCGGGCTGTCCATGATCAGGCGGTTCTCGATGTAGAACGTCTGCCCCGCCTTGCCGGTGAAGTCCATGATCACGTCGGTGCGCTCCGCCACGCCGAGGCGTACGCTCGAGACCTGATAAGGCTTGTCGAGCAGGTTGCCGTCGGTCGAGATCTGCCAGAACGAGTTCACCGTGCTCGGGCTCGCCGGATTGGTGAGGAACATCTGATAGAAGCGCGACGGGCCGGGGTTCGTCCAGCGGAAGCGATAGCGCCGTGGGCTCACGTGCAGCACCGGCTGCACCTTGCCGTTCACGCCGAAAGTGTCGCCGATGAAGCCGTCCAGGTTGAAGAGGTCGAAGAAGATCTGGCCGCTTTGTGGATCGATCACCCAGTCGTTGAACATCATCGGAATGTCGTAGTTCGGGAAGCTCGGCAGCCGGAAGCCGGTCGTCTCGTCGCCGGTGTCGAACTCGTTGAAAAGCAGGTATTGCCCGAACAGGCCCTTGTAGACGTTTTGCGCGGTGAAGTCGACGCGGTGATCGTGGTACCACAGCGTGTGCAACGCCTCGCGGATATCGCCGCCTTCAGCGATATGGGTCGAGTTCACGCCGGCATACACGTTCGGGTAGTGCTGGTCGTAGAACTGACCGTTCTCGAAGAACATGCACGGGCCGCCGTCGCTTTCCGAGGGTGTGTGGCCGTTGTGCAGGTGCGTCGTCACCGAGTTTTTGCCGAACCCGCCGTTGTTGGCCGGCAACTGGTTGAAGTTGCGCACGAGGATCGGTTCGTTGTAGCGCGCGACGTAAAGCGGCCCCGGCACGTTGATGTTATTGGTGACCGGATCGAATTCGTCGGGCGTGCCGATTTGGAAGCCCCAGAAGTTCAGCGGACCCATGTTGGTATCGGATGTAATGCGAAGTGTGCTCTGCCGCTGCGTGATGGCGTAGTACTTCTGCGGTGGGAACTGAGTGAAAGCCTGATGCGGAATCGTGCGGCCCTCGCCCGCCGCGGTGTTCGGTGCGATGGTGGGAGCCGGCCCGAACGTTCCCGGAGCGCGCGGGGTTTGCAGGCGCCACGTGCCGTCGCGCGGTGTCGGCAGCAGGTCGAGGAACGGAGTAATCGGGCGAGTGACATTCGAACCGCCCGTCGGTGATGTGGCCGCAAAGGCCTTGCTTACGCTCAAGCCGTCAACGAGCAGTCCCGCGGTTGACATGAGGCCGAGCTTGAGCAAATCCCGCCGGCTGATCCCTCCTTTGATGAGCTCTTGCCGATTTCTCAAGACGTCGAGTTGACGCTTGGTGAAACGGTATTTCAACAGACGCATACTTCCTCCTTGTTCATTCGTTAGTGTTCCGCATCGAAGTTACAGCGACGCGGTACCTCAGAACTCCTGGATAATGCGAGCCCGGAAACGGATTGCGTTGGTTGGTTTTCTGATTGTTCCCTTTGCTGCTTTCTCTCGTTTTGTTTAATTCAAAAATCGCGCGTCGTTCGTACGACGGTTTCTTGGACGACAAAGTGTATCGACGTAAATTTCCTTTGCCAGCTGTCAAAAGTTACAAAGCTGCAGCTGTCAAAAATGACAGTAGCGGGGGAACCGTTCGCGGCGCTATACGCCCATCCACCGCAGCGCTCGAATTTATTGACGCGCATCAGAGGTCGAAACGTTCGCTCTCCCGAATACGAGCGCAGCGGTGCTCGCCCGATCAGGGATAAGCTCGGCAGGGAAGTCCGTGCGGCGGTGGCGACGGTGCGCGCGCGAGTCGGCGCGGCGGCGGGACGTTTTTAAAGCACGAGCGCGGTCAGGGGGTGACGGTCGTCGTGAAAGGCATCACGTTGTCGTAAAGGATGGAGCCCGCCGGTCCCTCAGGGGCCAATGACGATATGTTTAGCTCCGCTGTCCTGGCATTGGCGGTCGGTTTCAATGTGACGAGGATCATCGCGGCGTCGGCCGCCGCCGCCGGCGTCTGGTTCGTTGCGCCGATGCGGATAGAGCCGTTCGGCAACACGCGGTATCCGAAATTGGCGCTACTCAAAAGGTCGCCGGCGCGTACCGACACGACCTCGAGAAGTTTGGGATCGAACTGAAGCTCCATGCGTACCACGCCGACCTGCTC
>JAJPKH010000317.1 GCA_021323795.1 Acidiferrobacteraceae bacterium
ACGATGGCGCAGGTCGCGCAAGCCGGTAAGGTGAAGGCGCTCGCCACCTCGGGCAAGACCCGTTCCAGCGTGATGCCCGATGTGCCGACCGTTTCGGAGGCGGGCGTGCCGGGCTATGAAGCGGTGATCTGGCTCGGCGTCATGGCGCCGAAGGGCACGCCGGCGGAGATTGTCCAAAAGCTGAACGCCGAGATCACGCGCTTCGTTTCGCAAGACGATGTGAAAGCGACATGGACCAAACAAGGCGCGGTGCCGATGACGATGAGCACCGCCGCCTTCGGCCAGTTCCTGCGCGACGACATCGCCAAATGGGAGAACGTCGTCAAAATTTCCGGCGCCAAGGTCGATTGACGTGACACCGGCGATCCGGCTTTTCGTCAACGGCGTAGAGCGGGAGGTGCGCGCACCGGAAACGACGCCGCTTTTGTATGTACTGCGCGGCGATCTCAATCTGAAAAGTGTGCGCTTCGGCTGCGGCGCCGGCCACTGCGGCGCCTGCCGCGTGCTCGTCGACGGCGTTGCGACGGCTTCCTGCGACCTGCCGTTGTGGGCCGCGGCCGGTAAGCAAGTCGTCACGGTCGAGGGGCTCGGCACGCCCGAACGCCCGCATGCGTTGCAACGCGCGTTGCTCGCGGAGCAGGCCGCGCAGTGCGGCTACTGCGTCTCCGGCATTCTCGTGAGCGCCGCGGCGCTGCTCGCGCGCACGCCCTCGCCGTCCGAGAATGAGGTGCGTGAAGCGCTGGATCGTAATCTCTGCCGGTGCGGTTCGCACCATCGCATCATCCGCGCGGTGCTGCGCGCCGCGCACGACGCCCCATGAGTACGCCGGTCGCCGCGCGCGGCACGCGCGAAGGGCCGGCGTCCTTGCCGGGCAGCCTCAACACCAACCGCCGGCTCTCGCAGTGGTTGCGCTTCCGTCCCGATCGCACGCTCGAAGTTCACCCCGGCAAGGTCGAGCTGGGGCAAGGCATCCTCACCGCGCTCGCCCAAATCGCCGCGGAGGAGCTCGACGTCGCGCTTTCGCGCGTCGTGATGGTGGCCGCGAACACGGAAAGCAGTCCCAACGAAGCGGTCACCTCGGGGAGCCGCTCGATACAGGATTCCGGCATCGCGCTGCGTTACGCCTGCGCGGAGGCGCGCGCGCTGTTGCTCGCCGCCGCGGGCGCGGCACTCGACATGCCGCCCGAGTTGCTCTCCGTGGAAGACGGCGTCATCCGAGCGCCGGACGCAAGCCGCACGAGTTACTGGGATCTCGAGCCGCAGACACTGCTCGATCGCGACGCGACCGGCGCGGTCCCCCCGAAATCGTCGTCGGCCCACCGCGTGGTGGGACAGCCGGCCGCGCGTCTCGACCTGCCGGATAAGGTCTACGGCCGGCCGCGCTATATACATGACATCGACTTGCCGCAGATGCTGCACGCTCGCGTGCTGCGCCCGCCTTCGCCCGCCGCACGGCTCGAAGCGCTCGACGAGCGCGCGGCGCGCGCGCTGCCCGGCGTCGTCGCCGTGGTGCGCGACGGCAGTTTCGTCGGCGTGCTGGCCGAGCACGAAGTGACGGCGCTCGCGGCGCTCGAACGCCTGCGCGAGCACGCGCGCTGGCGCGATGCGCCAACGCTGCCCGAGGAAAACCGCCTCGGCGAATGGCTCAAGGCGCAGGCGGTGGAAACCAAAGTCGTCGATGAGATCGCACCGGCGGCGCGTGCGCCGTCCGTGCGCACGCAGCGCGCCGTATACACCCGCCCCTATCTCGCGCACGCCTCGATCGCGCCATCCTGCGCGCTCGCGCAGTGGGACGACGGAAGACTCCATGTCTGGTCGCACAGCCAGGGCGTTTACAACTTGCGCGCCGACCTCGCGCTCGTGTTCAAATTGCCGCCCGCGGAGATTACGGTCGAACACGTCGAGGGCGCGGGATGCTACGGGCACAACGGCGCGGACGACGCCGCGCTCGACGCGGCGCTGCTCGCGCGCGCCGCCGCCGGCCGCCCGGTGCGCGTGCAGTGGTCGCGCGCCGATGAGCTGACGTGGTCGCCGGTCGGACCCGCGATGCGCGTCGAGCTCGAAGCCGATCTCGACGCCGCGGGAGAAGTTCTCGACTGGCGCCACGACATCTGGAGTAACGGACACAGCAACCGCCCGGGGCGCGGCGACAAGCCGGTGCTGCTCGCGGCGCGTCATCTCGCGAATCCGTTCGAGACCGTGCACGCCGAAAATCCGCCGCTCGCCGGAGGCGGCGGCGCCGAGCGCAACAGTGTGCCGCCGTACGTGTTCCCGGCGCGCCGCATCGTGAACCACCGGGTGTTGGAAACGCCGATCCGCACCTCGGCGCTGCGCTCGCTCGGCGCGCACATGAACGTCTTCGCATCGGAATCTTTTGTCGACGAGCTCGCGGCCGCGAATGGCGAAGACCCCGTGGCGTGGCGATTGCGGCATCTGAGTGACAAGCGCGCACGGGCCGTGATCGAAGCGGCGGCGCTCCGCTTCGGCTGGGATTCCTGGACCAAGCGCGAGGGCCGCGGACGCGGGATCGCTTTCGCGCGCTACAAGAACGCCGCCGCCTGGTGCGCGGTCGCGGCGGAGATCGAAGCCGAGCGCGAGGTGCGCGTGCGCCGCCTCGTGATCGCCGTCGACGTCGGGCAGCCGATCAACCCGGACGGCGTCGCCAACCAGATCGAAGGCGGCGCGATCCAGGCCGCGAGTTGGACGCTGAAGGAAGC
>JAJPKH010000219.1 GCA_021323795.1 Acidiferrobacteraceae bacterium
ACTTCGAGCGACCCATTGGTGCGCTTACCGAGCAATTGAAAATCTTTGTCGTAAAGGGCGATTTGCACCAACCCACCGCCGAGATCCGAGCCGGTGTAGTAGTTCCATGCCCTATCAAGCGCTCTAGGACGGTGATCGAGACTCCGGTTCTTATTCCCGTTTCCCGGCAACGTTTCTTCGGCGATTCCCTGAACCGTCGCCTCGGCCTCGCGATTCAACTGTTCCTGCATGATCCTTGCCGCGAGGTGCAGACGCTCATTGAGCGCCGCCCGCGCCGTATCGTAGGCATGATCGCGGTAAATGCGGCTGCTGACCAAGGCGATGCCGATCGAAAGGACGCCCATCACCATCAGAACCAACATGGCGCTCGCCCGCATCGATATGCGATTCAATAGCATCGACTTTTACCGTATGACCCGCGTCGCTATATTGGTGAACCCTGTGCCTGTTTTCTTGCAATTCCAATGCCATTCCCGAACTAATTTGAGGCGGAATTCAATGACTTATTCTTTGTCCGGCTAGCCAAATATGAGCCCTTTGCTGCGTCTAGAAACCTAAAAATCGTTGCAGCCACAGAATGTTATGGAGAAGTGGGTCATCGGCGTTTTAGATCGAATCGAGGCGACAACGGGGCGCCGAACGCGGCTCTACAGCGCACGAACCGTGAGTGGCGGCTGCATAAACAGGGCAGTTGTCCTTGAGGGGAACGGCGACGCGTATTTCGTGAAATCCAATGCCGCGGAACGCCTGGATATGTTCATTGCGGAGGCGGAGGGGCTGCGGACATTAGCCGCGACTCGTATCGTCGCGGTACCGGTACCTATATGTTGGGGCATCATTGAGGATCGCGCCTTTCTCGCCCTCGAATACATGCAACTCGGGGAAATAAACGGCGCGGTCTACGGAGACCTCGGCCGTCGTCTCGCCGCTCTGCATCGCGTGACTCAGCCGCGATACGGCTGGCATCGCGATAACACGATTGGCTCGACACCTCAGCCGAACGCTCTCGCGGATACATGGACCGAATTTTTTCGCGAACGGCGCCTGGGACATCAGTTCGGGCTTGTTCGCCGCAATGGCCATCACCGGCTTGCGACCAAGGGGGAGCGCCTTCTTGATCGCTTGAGCCAGTTCCTTACCGACCACGCCTGTGTTCCCTCTCTTTGCCATGGGGATCTCTGGGCCGGAAATGTAGGCACGACGGCACAAGGAGAACCGGTGGTTTTCGATCCTGCCATTTACTTCGGCGACCGCGAGACTGATCTCGCAATGACGGAACTGTTCGGCGGCTTTGCGCCTTCGTTCTATGCCAGGTACCGGGAAGAGTGGCCGCTCGCTCCGGGATACGAGACCAGGCGGACGCTGTATAACCTCTATCACGTCCTCAATCATGTGAACTTGTTCGGGCAAAGCTATCTGCTGCAAGCAGAGCGAATGGTCGACCAGCTACTCGCCGAAGCCGGCTGATGAGTTATTGAAGAGGACGTTATCGTCATCGAAGCTCGACCTGTGCGTGTTTCCGCCGGAATTGTAATCGCGCGTTGCGAGGCAAACGTCTATCGCTATTTGCTGCTGCGCGCGTATCGTTATTGGGACTTTCCCAAAGGCCTGGTGGAACCCGGAGAAGCGCCGCTCGACGCCGCACGACGCGAGGCGCGCGAAGAGACGGGAATCGGCACTTTAGATTTTCCCTGTGGTGAACAGTACGTGGAAACCAAACCCTACCGAGGCGGAAAGATAGCGCGCTATTACCTCGCGGTCGCGTCGACGGCGGAAGTCACGCTCAAAGTTAACCCTGCCCTTGGACGTCCAGAACATCATGAATACCGGTGGGTCGATTATCAGGCGGCGCACGGTTTGCTCGGGCCGCGCGTGCGCGCTGTCCTCGATTGGGCGCACAAACTGCTTGGCGAACGCTGCTAGCTTAACTTTCGGCGGGATTGCGCTCTTGGCCTTCGCCCCCCTTCGGGCCGGGAGCAAGCTCCACTTCTACTCGATTACGTCCCAGACGTTTGGCTCGATAAAGCGCGCGGTCAGCGCGATCCACGAGCGTCGTATGAGCATCGCCGGGAACGTATAGCGTCAAACCCGCGGAGAAGGTCGGGATACGCATGGTCTTGCCGTCGAAGTTACAAGTCACCTCTTGCGCCCGACCCCGCACCTTGCTCAGCGCCGCGATGGCTCCGTCCAGCGACGTGTTCGGCAGCAACACGGCGAATTCCTCGCCGCCATAGCGCGCCACCAAATCATGATGCCGCAGGATGGAAAGCACATTGGCGGCGTACGACCGCAGCACTTCGTCCCCGGCGGCGTGACCATGGGCGTCATTGATGGCCTTGAACTCATCCAAATCGAGCAGCGCGAGCGCGAGCGGAAAACCGTAGCGCTGCGCCCTCCCTATTTCGTCCTGAAGGCGGCGCATGAAGGCCCGCCGGTTGGGCAGCCCGGTATATTCGTCCGTGAGACTCAACAAACGAACCTTGTTCAGCTCGTCGCGGAGACGGTCGCTGTCGGACTTTATGAGTCGCAGGAACTCGCTGGTGCGGCGCAACTTACTATCGAGCGAGCGATGTCCGTGAATCAACTCCTCGATACCGCCGATGAGAATTTGCCGCAATGTTTCTATTTCCTGCCCGCTTTCCGCCTGCTGCAACGCGTTTAGTTCTATTTGCAGCAGCGCGCCGAATTCGCGATTTTGCGCGATCGCTTCGGTCACATTCTGCGAGAACGCCTCCTGCAGCTTGGCGATCTCGCCGCGCTTGCGGTCGAGGTGGAGCCGATAGGCGGAATTGACGCGCCGTTCGATCTGCGACGGGCCGGGTACCGAGAGTTGTTGTTCTGCCGAGGTGTTTTTGTTTTCCTTATTTTCGTTCTCGTCCTTCTCCAATTTGGCGCCTGGGGCGAGCATGGTTTGTCCGTGCGTATCTTCGGGCTTGAGCGGCACACGGGGAGGACTCTGCTTCTCGGGTACGGCTGCCGATGCAACCCCGCCGCGTAACAACTCGTCCAGAATGTCGCTTAACGGGAGCTCCTCCGGCTTCGCCGGACTCGACGCGAGAGACTCGGGCGGCTCCTTTTCCTGGATAGGCGGAGCCGCCGGAGCGCTGGCGTCAAGGGACAGGGTGTCGGGCGCCGTGCCGAGTAGCGCCTGGCGCAGCTCCGTTAACTTGGCGTTTATCTTGTTAACGTGCGCCAGGGTAGGATTCGAAGCATAGGCATCCAGCAACAGCCGCAGCAGCATGCCGTAAACCGCTTGCACGTTTCGATGCGCGGATTCCTGTTCTTTGAGTAGTTGGGATATTTGCCCATAGATAACTACTCCGACCGGGGTCTCTTTGAGCCCCTCGAAAACCGCGAGCATGGAAGACTCCGGCTTCGCGTCGTCCGCGTCCGTTGTGCCGGCCGTCAAACTTACCCCCTCGACGCGGGCACGCGACCACCTGCGTGCTTCACTGTCGCGAAACATTGTTTCTTGGTGATTCCCCTGCCTACGACAGCGACCTGTCGCGGCCCTCCCTTGCGTGCGGATGACTCTACCCCGGCACTTTTGAAATAACAACTGACGAGGTACGTCACCCGACCAACGCGCCTCGATGCCGCACGGAGTTTATCCAATACACCAACTGTTAAAGCTAACGCTTTGCTCCGTTGAGTGGCGCGTCGTGAGGAACAAACGCGAAACCTTCGATCAACGATGGTAGGCCGTGCTTAATTCATGTACGGCGTCGATCAGTACACCGACCTTGTCCGGCTCGATATCGGGAGTAATGCCGTGTCCGAGATTAAACACGTGCCCGCTTCCGTTCCCAAAACGCTCCAGGCCCTTAGCC
The DNA here is from genome assembly GCA_021323795.1 of Acidiferrobacteraceae bacterium. Lineage (GTDB taxonomy): Bacteria > Pseudomonadota > Gammaproteobacteria > Acidiferrobacterales > Sulfurifustaceae > JACQFZ01. The sequence continues at coordinate 3,831 of JAJPKH010000219.1, forward strand.
ACCTCCGCGCGTATCGCTTGCGGTGTGCCATAAAGCGCCGCGGGATCGAGATTGCCCTGTAGCGCCACGCGATCACCGATGCGCCGGCGCGCTTCCCCGAGATCGGTTGTCCAATCAATCCCGACAGCATCGGCGCCACTGCCGGCAATCGCCTCGAGCCACTGACCTCCGCCTTTCGTGAAAACGATGACGGGAACATGGATTCCGTTGGCACCGTCTCGTACAGCCTTAATGACGTTCGTAACGTAGTCGAGCGAGTACGCCAGATAAGCATGCGCCGATAGCATTCCGCCCCAGGTATCGAAGATCATGAGCGCTTGCGCGCCGGCGGCGACCTGCGCTTGAAGATAGCGACTCACCGCGCGCGCCAAAATCTCGAGCAGGCGGTGCAGCACGTCGGGTGCCTGGTAAAGCATGCGCTTGATGTGCGCGAAATCCCGGCTTCCTCCGCCCTCCACCATATAAGTGGCCAAGGTCCACGGGCTTCCTGCGAAACCAATTAGCGGGACGCGGCCACTCAGTTCGCGCCGAACGGCTCGAACGGTATCCATTACGTACCGCAACTCGGCTTCCGGATCCGGCACGCTCAGACGATCGACGTCGGCACTGTGGCGAATCGTCCGAGTGAACCGTGGGCCTTCGCCTTCGAGGAACTGCAGGCCCAGTCCCATGGCGTCGGGAATCGTCAGAATGTCGGAGAAAAGTATGGCCGCGTCGAGTGGGTAGCGATTGACCGGCTGCAACGTCGCTTCGCAGGCAAGCTCCGGCGTCATGCACAAGGTGCGGAAATCACCCGCGCGGGCGCGCAGTTCCCGATATTCCGGCAAATACCTACCGGCCTGGCGCATGATCCAGACCGGAGTGACGTCGACCGGTTGGCGCGCCAGAGCGCGCAGGAGGCGATTGTTTTTCAGCTCATCCATTCGAGTTTTCGCCGAAATAACGGAAGGCCGCCCATTAAGGGCCGTAGCGACCCTTTCCTTCTTTCAGCGGCGGCGGATTACGGAAGAGGGGCCGGCAGATCGGAAGCGCCCATGAGGTACTGATCCACCCCGCGCGCGGCGGAGCGGCCTTCGGCGATCGCCCAGACGATGAGCGACTGGCCGCGCTGCATATCGCCCGCCGTAAACACGCCGCGAACGCTCGTCATCCAGTTCGCATCCCGCCACACGTTGCCGCGCTCGTTAAGCTTGACACCCAATTGCTGCAACATGCCCGCTTTTTCCGGGCCGACGAATCCCATGGCGAGCAACACCAGATCCGCCTTCAGGGTGAACGCGCTTCCCGGGATTTCCTTTATCGTGGGGCGGCCGTTTTCCAGCACCGTCTGGACTTTGACGAGCTCCAGCGCGATCACGCGACCACTTTCTCCGATGAAACGCCTGGTCGATACCGCGTACACGCGTTCCACGCCTTCTTCATGGGCGGAGGCAACACGGTAAATGACAGGCCACTGCGGCCACGGGTTATTCTCCGCCCGGTGCTCCGGAGGGCGCGGCATGATCTCAAGCTGATGCACACTCGCCGCACCCTGGCGATTGGCCGTGCCCAGGCAGTCGGCACCCGTATCTCCGCCGCCGATAATGACCACGCGCCTGCCTTTGGCGTCGATACGTTTGTCCGCGGGGACTTGGTCGCCTTCGCACAGCCGATTCTGCTGCGGCAGGTACTCCATCGCGAAGTGAACGCCTTTCAACTCGCGTCCGGGCACCTTCAGATCCCGTGGCTCGGTCGCCCCGCCGGTCAACACGATGGCATCGAAGTTGTCGCGTAATTCCTCGACGGGCACGTTCACGCCGACGTGCGCGTTCACCCGGAACTCGACGCCCTCGCCTCTCATCTGCTCGAGGCGCTGATCGAGGACCTTCTTCTCCATCTTGAATTCCGGGATGCCGTAACGCAGCAGGCCGCCGATGCGGTCGTCACGCTCGAATACGCTCACTTGATGGCCGGCGCGTCGCAGCTGCTGGGCTGCCGCCAAACCGGCCGGGCCGGAACCGACCACGGCGACTTTCTTGCCGGTTTCGACTACGGGCGGGAGCGGCTTAACTTTGCCGTCCTGCCATGCGTGCTCGGCGATCGCGAGCTCGATGGCCCGGATCGTTACCGGATCATCGTTGATGCCAAGCACGCACGAACCTTCGCACGGCGCCGGACAAAGGGTGCCGGTGAACTCAGGAAAATTATTGGTCTCGTGCAGGCGATCGATCGCGTCTTGCCAGCGGCCGCGATAGACGAAGTCGTTCCAATCGGGAATCACGTTACCAAGCGGGCAGCCCTGATGGCAAAACGGAATGCCGCAATCCATGCAGCGCGCGCCCTGCTTCTTCAGCTCGTCTTCCGGATACGGCCGCATGACCTGCTTCCAGTCACGCACACGCTCCGCGACCGGCCGATACGGCTGCTTGGCGCGTTTGAACTTGACGAAGCCTTTGATATCACCCATGCGCCGCGTCCATCACCGCCTGGTCTTCAGGCACGCCGGTTTCACGCGCCCGGCGGATGGCCGCGAGCACTTGCTTGTAATCCTTCGGAATGACCTTGATGAACTTGGCCTGTGACGCTTTCCAGTGATCGAGCAGTTTCTGGGCCACCGCCGAGTTGGTGTAGCGCACGTGGTCCTTCAGCATTTCTTTCACTTCATCGGCATCGTCACCGATCAGCGACTCAAGTTCGATCATCTCCATGTTGCAGCAGCGCTTGAAGTTGCCGTCCACGTCGAGCACGTATGCGATGCCGCCCGACATGCCCGCCGCGAAGTTACGGCCGGTCTTTCCGATCACGACCACGCGCCCGCCGGTCATGTACTCACAACCGTGGTCGCCGACCCCTTCAACCACGGCGTAAGCGCCGGAGTTGCGCACACAGAAACGCTCGCCGGCGACGCCGCGGAAATACGCTTCACCGCTGGTGGCGCCGTAGAGGGCGACGTTGCCGATAAGGATGTTTTCCTCCGGCACGAACGTCGACTGGCGCGGCGGATAAATCGCGATCTTGCCGCCTGACAGGCCTTTACCGACGTAATCGTTGGCGTCGCCCTCGATCGTGAAGGTGATGCCCTTCGGCAGGAACGCGCCGAAGCTTTGACCCGCTGAACCATTGAAGTGAATACGAACGGTATCTTCCGGCAGCCCTTGCGCGCCATAACGCTTGGTGACTTCATATCCCAGGATGGTGCCGACCGTGCGGTTGACGTTTTTGATGGGCAGAATGATGTCGACCGGCTTCTTCTTTTCCAGCGCCTCCTGGCACAGCGGCAGGATCGTCGTGCGGTCGAGCGACCTTTCGAGCGCGTGATCCTGCGCGCGCACGCAGCGGATCGCGACCTCGTTGCCCATCTTCGGTTGATACAGAATCTTGGCAAAATCAAGCCCGCGCGCCTTCCAGTGCTCGACCGCCGGCTTAACGTTCAGCCGATCCACGCGCCCGATCATTTCCTCCATCGTGCGGAACCCGAGCTGCGCCATGTACTCGCGCACCTCTTGCGCCACGAAGCGGAAAAAGTTGACGACGTGATCCGGATTGCCGGCGAATTTCTTGCGCAGCTCCGGATCCTGCGTAGCGATACCGACCGGGCAGGTATTGAGATGGCAGACGCGCATCATGATGCAGCCGAGCACGGTGAGCGGCGCGATGGAAAAGCCGTACTCTTCCGCGCCGAGCAGCGCGGCGATGACGACATCGCGGCCGGTCTTCATCTGGCCGTCGGTCTGCACGACGATGCGGTCGCGCAGCTTGTTCATGACCAGCACCTGCTGGGTCTCGGCGAGACCGAGCTCCCAAGGCAACCCGGCATGTTTGATCGAGGACAACGGGCTCGCGCCCGTACCGCCGTCATGTCCCGATATGAGCACGACGTCGGCGTGCGCCTTGGCGACACCCGCGGCCACGGTGCCCACCCCCACCTCGGAAACGAGCTTCACGTGAATTCGCGCTTCGGGGTTCGAATTCTTGAGGTCGTGAATGAGCTGCGCCAAGTCCTCGATCGAGTAAATATCGTGGTGCGGCGGCGGCGAAATCAGGCCGACCCCGGGCGTCGAGTGACGTACTTTGGCGATGGGGGGATAGACCTTGTGCCCGGGCAGCTGCCCGCCTTCGCCGGGCTTCGCCCCCTGCGCCATCTTGATCTGCAAGTCGGTGGCGTTCACCAGATAGTGGCTGGTAACGCCAAAACGCCCGGACGCGACCTGCTTGATACGTGAATTGCGCACCGTTCCGTATCGTTCCGGATCTTCGCCGCCTTCGCCGCAGTTCGAGCGAGCGCCGATTTTGTTCATCGCGAGGGCAAGCGCCTCGTGCGCCTCGATACTGATCGAACCGTACGACATCGCACCCGTCGCGAAGCGCTTCATGATGGCTTCGACCGATTCCACTTGCTCGATCGGAATCGCCTGCTCGGCCGGCTTGAGGTCCATCAAGCCGCGCAGGGTCGCGAGATGGCGGTTGTTCTCGTCGCACAGCTTGGAGAATTCCTTGAAGAGCACGTAGGAGTTGGAGCGCGTGGCATGCTGCAATTTGGCCACCGTGTCCGGGTTGAGCATGTGGACCTCGCCATCGCGGCGCCACTGATACTGCCCGCCCCAATCGAGATCGGGCGGTCCCACCGGACGATCGGGATAGGCGCGATGATGCCGCAGCGACGCTTCTTGAGCGACCACATCGATGCCGATGCCGCCCACTCGCGACGCGGTGGACGTGAAATACTTTTGCACGAATTGCTGCTCGAGGCCTATCGCCTCGAAGATTTGCGCCGCCCGATAGGATTGAATGGTGGAGATGCCCATCTTCGAGATCACCTTGACCACGCCCTTATTCAGCGCCTTGATGTAGTTCTTTACCGCTTGCGCGTGATCGACGCCCTTGAGCAGTCCCTGGCGGATCATGTCATCGAGCGTTTCGAAGGCGAGATACGGGCAAACCGCGCCGGCGCCGTAACCGAGCAGCAGCGCCATGTGATGCACTTCGCGCGGCTCGCCGGTCTCGACGACCAGTCCCACGCGCACGCGCGATCCCTCCCGCACGAGGTGATGGTGAACCGCCGCCGTGGCGAGCAGCGCGGGAATCGGAATGTGTTCCGCGTCCACGCCGCGGTCGGAAAGAATGATGAAGCTGTGGCCCTGCGCTATTGCGTCCGTCGCCTTGCGACACAATTCCTCCAGCGCCTTGGCCAGTCCGGAACCGCCGGAACCGGCCGGGAACAGCATCGGCAGCGTCGTGGTACGAAAACCGTTGTGGCGCAGATGCCTGATCTTCTCGAGCTCCTCAAGACCCAGGATCGGCGTCTTCAGCTTCAGCAAGCGGCAGCTCTCGGGGCCCGGTTGCAGCAGGTTGCCTTCCGGCCCGATCGGCGTCTCGATCTGCGTAACGAGCTGCTCGCGAATCGCATCGAGCGGCGGGTTCGTCACTTGCGCGAACAGCTGCTTGAAGTAGTCGTAGAGCAGTCGCGGGCGCGCCGACAGCACGGCGAGCGCCGCGTCGTTCCCCATCGAGCCGACGGGCTCTTCTCCCTTTTCGGCCATCGGCGCGAGCAGAATGCGCAAATCCTCGTGTGTGTAGCCGAAGGCCTGTTGGCGCGCGAACACCGTGGCGTGATCGGGCTCCGGAACGTGGGGCGGCTCGGGCAACCGGCTGAGGGGCACCATGTTTTCGTCCAGCCACTTCTTATACGGCTGCGCGGAGCTGTAGCGCTTCTTGAGCTCGGCATCCTCGATGATGCGGCCCTCGCGCGTGTCCACCAGGAAGATCCGGCCGGGGTGTAAACGCTCCTTAATGAGGACGTTTTCCGGCGGAATGTCGAGCACCCCGACTTCGGAGGCCATCACGACCAAACCATCCTTCGTTACGTAGTAACGCGATGGGCGCAGGCCGTTACGGTCGAGCACGGCGCCGATCACGCTGCCGTCGGTAAAGGCGATCGAGGCAGGACCGTCCCACGGCTCCATCAAGCAGCCGTGATACTCATAGAACGCCTTGCGCTCTTCCTCCATGGTTTCGTGCCCGCTCCACGCTTCCGGAATCATCATGAGAACCGCGTGCGGTAATTCGCGCCCCGCCATATGGAGGAACTCGAGGACGTTGTCGAACGCCGCGGAATCGGAGCCGCCTTCGATGATGATGGGAAAAATTTTCTTGAGATCCTCGCCGAACAGCGGCGAAGAGCACAGCGCCTCGCGGGCGCGCATCCAGTTGATATTTCCGCGCAGCGTGTTGATTTCGCCGTTGTGCGCGAGTTAACGGTACGGATGCGCCAGCGGCCAGGAAGGGAACGTATTGGTCGAGAAGCGCGAGTGCACCAGTGCCAGTGCGGATTCGATCAACGGGTCGGAAAGGTCGGGATACATGGGCCGTAGCTGGCTCGGCGTGAGCATGCCCTTGTAAACCAGCGTGCGCGCCGAAAGGCTGGGTATGTAGAACAGCCGCTTTTCGCTCAGGTCGGATTTTGCGACCGCGTGCTCGGCGCGCTTGCGGATGACATAAAGTTTGCGCTCGAATGCGGCGTCATCGACCACGGTCGCCGCCCGGCCAATAAAGATTTGCTTGAATGTCGGTTCCGCCGCGCGCGCGCTCGGGCCGAGCGCCGAGTCATCGGTTGGAACATCGCGCCACCCGAGCACCGCCTGTCCTTCTTCCTTGGCAATCTGTTCGAGCAATGTCTGGCAGCGCTGCGCCTGCGCCGGATCGCGCGGCAAAAACACCAAACCGGCGCCGTAGTGCTTATGGTCCGGCAGCTTTAGGCCGAGCTTGCCGCATTCACGCAGAAAAAAGGCGTGCGGCATCTGAACCAGGATTCCGGCGCCATCGCCCGTATTTTCTTCGCAGCCGCACGCACCCCGATGCTCGAGATTCTTAAGGATGGTCAGCGCCTGCGTGACAATGGCGTGCGACTTGCGCCCCTTCATGTCGACGACAAAGCCGACGCCGCAAGCGTCGTGCTCGCGCGACGGATCGTACAGGCCGTTTAGGTCTCGCTCTTCGTACTGATTCAAGTTAGATCACCAATTCGGTCGTCCCCGTCCCATATGCCGGGGAGAACCGTAAAAACAGCGGCCAAAGGGGGGAAAAAGTATACCGATGAGGGGGAGGGGCTTCAATGGAAGGCAGACGGCCGAATCTGCTCGGCGGAGAATCGCCCGGAAATTTTTGCCGCTCGTCCTATCGGGGCGAGACCCTACACGGCGTCCCAATCCTTAGAATTGAGCAGGCGAGCATGTTCGCGTATGGCGTAACGATCCGTCATTCCCGCGATGTAATCGGCAATGATTCGCGCGCGGCCGGCCTCCCCCTGCTCGCGCGCGTGATTCAGGCGCTCCTGATATTCGGCCGGCAGCAACTGTGGGCTTTCCCAGAACACGGCGAACAGTTCCCGCACGGTTTTCGCCGCCCGCGCACTCATCTCCTTTACGCGCGGGTGCGCATAAAGGTTCTGCCGCAGGAAACGCTTGAGGGCAAAAATGCGCTCCTGCATCGGTCCGCTGTAGCCAACCAGCGGATGGGATTGGCGACGAACGGCGGCGATGTTCTCGACGCCGGAGCTCGCAATGAGCCTTTGGCTCTGCTCGATCATATCGGTAACCATCATATCGATCATGCGGCGCACGGTTTCATGAATCCGCCGCCGGACCGGCAGATCCGGATAGCGCCTCACGACCTGCTCGTACGGATCGGCGAATAACCCGACCTCCCGCAACTGCTCGATCGTCAGCAGCCCCGAGCGCAGCCCATCATCGATATCGTGGTTGTTATAGGCAATCTCGTCGGCAAGGTTGGCCACTTGGGCCTCCAAGCCTGGCTGCCCTTTCTCGATAAAACGACGACCGAGTTCGCCCAGCAGGCGCGCGTGCTTGACGGAACAGTGCTTCAGAATTCCTTCACGGGTTTCAAACGTGAGATTTAGGCCGGCGAAGTCCGCATATCGCTCCTCGAGCACTTCGACGACACGTAGTGACTGAAGATTGTGCTCGAAGCCGTCGTACTCGCGCATGCATTCGTTAAGCGCATCCTGGCCGGTATGCCCGAACGGCGTGTGGCCGAGATCATGCGCGAGCGCTATTGCTTCGGTCAGATCCTCGTTGAGGGCCAAGGCGCGCGCGATCGAGCGCGCAATCTGCGCGACCTCGATGGAATGGGTAAGGCGCGTACGAAACAGGTCGCCCTCGTGATTGACGAAAACTTGCGTTTTGTATTCGAGGCGCCGGAAGGCGGCGCAATGAATAATGCGGTCACGATCGCGCTGGTACTCGCTCCTGTATCGCGGGGCCGGCTCCGGGTGCACCCGTCCGCGCGAGTGCGCTTCCGTCGCCGCGTAAGGCGCCAAGACGTTAGGCATGGAGCGCGGACATGATGTACCGGATGACATCTATTGAATCCGAACGTGTGCGGCGATGGTCTGATCCAACACGGGCGAAGGATAGTCGGCTGTCACTACGGCTTCGCCGATCCGCTTCAACAACACAAGCCGCAGCCTGCCGCTCTCCACCTTTTTATCCATCTCCATGAGGGTGCGCAGCTGTTCATTATCAATCCCGGGAGGCGCTCGGTCCGGCAATTGTGCCATTTTGATCAAAGAGCGTATTCGACTCGCCTCGTCCTCGGCCAACCACCCCAGACGGCGGGAAAGATCGGCCGCCATCGCCATGCCCGCGGCGATTGCCTCGCCATGCAGCCAGCTACGGTACTCCGTCGCCGTCTCGATCGCATGCCCGAAGGTGTGGCCGAAGTTGAGTACCGCGCGCAGACCGCTTTCTCTTTCGTCCTTGGCCACGACTTCGGCTTTATTGCGACAGGAATGCTCGATCGCATAACTCAACGCCTCCGAATCGCGCGCCAGCAAGCGCGGTAAATTTTTCTCGAGCCAGACAAAAAACTCCGCATCCCGGATTAGCCCGTACTTGATGACTTCCGCGATACCTGCCTTCAATTCGCGATCAGGCAGCGTGCGAAGCGTATCGGTGTCGATGATGACGGCCTGCGGCTGATAAAAGGCGCCGATCATGTTCTTACCGAGCGGGTGATTGACGCCGGTTTTGCCCCCGACGGAGGAATCGACCTGCGCCAGCAAGGTCGTCGGGATCTGAATGAATGGCACGCCCCGCTGGTAGCAGGCCGCCGCGAATCCCGCCATATCGCCTATCACTCCCCCGCCGAGCGCGAGGATCATCGTGCGTCGGTCGCAACGCGCCTGCAGGAGCGCGTCGAATATGCGCGCGACAACTTCCAACGTCTTGTACTGTTCCCCGTCCGGAAGGATAACCTCCAGCGGCTGCCTTGCGGCGGCGACCGATCGCACCTGCGCCAAGTAAAGCGGGGCCACGGTTTCATTCGTGACGATAGCCACTCGCCGCTGCTCCAGATGCGGCGCCAGCAGATCGGCGCGAGAAAGCAGCCCCGATCCGATGCGAATAGGGTAGCTGCGCTCCCCGAGCTCAACTCGTAGCGTTCTCATCGCCTTTCCACGATCGAATCTTGGCCGCGACTTCGTGAGCCACGATCGGCGGCGCGCGATGATCGGTTACGGCAACCACATCCGCGGTTGAAAGGTAGAGAGGCTCGCGTACGCGCATGATCTCTTCAAACTTCACCCTACGTTCACCCTCGCGTAACAATGGCCGGCTGCGGTCTCGATGGGTGCGCGCCACCAACGCGTCGATCGGCGCTTGCAAGTACACCACGATACCTCGTTTCTTGAGCAACGCGCGATTGGGTTCGGCGAGCACCGCACCGCCGCCCGTGGCCAGCACGACGTTATCGCGGCCAGTCAGCTCTTCGAGTACCGCCGATTCGCGGCGTCGAAACCCCTCCTCCCCTTCGATCTCGAAGATCAGGGAAACGCTGACACCCGTCCGGCGCTCGATTTCGTGATCGGAGTCGAGGAAGTCTTTGTGAAGGAGCTCGGCCAGTTGTCGCCCGATGGTCGATTTGCCCGCGCCCATCGGGCCGATCAAGAAGACCCGGCCGGCTTTATCCATGGCATCGGTATGCCAGCAAGCCGGCGGGAAATCAAGATAGCGGCGCGCCGCCGCTATCTTTAGCGCAGAGTTAGGTTTTCGGAAACGATGCGCGGGGTGAGAAAGATCAAAAGCTCGGTCTTGTTGTCGCGTACGTCCTTGGTCTTGAACAGCCATCCGAGCAGCGGTATGTCGCCAAAGAACGGGACCTTGGTGATGGTGTCGTTCTTGTCCTGCTCGTAGATGCCGCCGATGACGACGGTTTCGCCGTTATCGAGCAACACGCTCGTGTCAATCTCCTTTACGTTGAGCAGTCCCTGCACCGAGTCAGCAAAATTGTCTTTGGTAATGTTGACGTCAAGATTGACGCGGTCATCCGGCGTGATCTGGGGCGTGACTTCCAGTTTTAAAGTCGCCTTTTTCGTGACCACCGAACCTACACCGAGCACGGAGGTTGTGAATACCCGCTCCTGGCCCTGCTCGATCTTGGCTTTCTTTTGATTGGCCGTGATAACTCGCGGGCTCGATATAATCTTGCCGTTGCCTTCTTGTTCTAATGCGGACAGCTCGAGGTTCAGCAGATCACCGCTCGATCCGAGTTTCGCGAGGGTGAAGCCGATAGACGCGGCGGGGGTACCGCCTACGCCGGTAGAAGCAAGGTTTACGTTGAGCCCGGTAGCATTAGCGCCCAGCGTCCCCGCCGTTATTATGCCGCTCGAATCTTCGATGGTACCTGAGACCGCGCTGTCCCGCTGTCCCGCTGGATTTCCCAAGTTTGCCTTCTTTACGCCGAAACGTACGCCCAATGACCGGGCGAAATTATCGGTGGCCTCCACAAGCCGTGTTTCGATTAGTACCTGTCGGACCGGCTGATCAAGCTTCAGAATTAGTTTGCGGATTTCGCGAATTTTGCCCGGCGTGTCTTGGATAAGCAGAGAATTCGTGCGCGCATCAACGGTGACCTGACCGCGTGGCGACAGCAGCGAGTTCGAGTCCGTCGCCGCCTGCACGGAACCCCCGGTAGCACTCGCGCCGAAAACAGGATGCTGCCCGGCACCGGCTGTTACCGCCTTGATGGACTTCAGTAATGTCGCAATATCGTCGGCTTTCGCATAGTTGATTTGGACGAGCTCGGATACCAGCGGTTCGAGTTCAATAAACGATTTCGCCGACTCGAGCGCCGCCTTTTCTTTCGCAGCCACTTCCGTCGCCGGTGCGACCGTGACCACGTTGCCTTTGCGTCGCACCGCGAGATTCTTCGCGTCCACGATCAAGTCTAGCGCCTGATCCCACGGCACATCTTTCAAACGCAGGGTCAAGTTGCCCCTGACGGTATCGCTGACGACGAAATTGAGGCCCGTGAAATCCGCGAGCACTTGGAGGGCCGCGCGCACATCGATATTCTGGAAGTTGAGCGACAGCTTCTCGCCCGAATAGCCGAATTCGTCCACCTTCTTCTCATCCGGCTTCTCTATCACCGGCTTGATACTGATAGTGAATACGTCTCCTGTCTGATAAGCGACATGCTCATATTTTCCCTTGGGGGTGATGACCATGCGCGTATTGCGGCCCTGCCCGAATGTGTCGATGGTTTGTACCGGCGTCGCAAAATCCACCACGTCTAGTCGGCGTTGAAGATCATTCGGAACGGACGTGTTCAGGAAATCGACGAGGATTTCGCCCGTTTGCTCGCGTATATCCACACCTACGGTCGGATCCGACAATTTAATGATGATCTTGCCGTCCGCCTGGGGTCCGCGCCGGAAATCTATGCTCTTCAAACTGTATTTCCCGCTCACGCGGGTACTCGCGAAGTGCGTCGTCTTCGCCGACTCCGCCGCCGCTGCGCCGGGCGCATTGACGGTGATCACGTAATTATTGTTGTCGATGGCGGCGGTATAGCCGACCGGCTTAATTAAGCTCAACACGACGCGCGTGCGGCCTTCGGACTCGATCGCGGCAACGCTCGAAACGGCCCCTTCCCGCACGGGCACACTCTTGTTCGGCATCGTCACGCGGGTAGCGGGGAAGTCGAGCGCGACGCGGGCGGGATGGGTGATCGAAAACGTACTTGGCTCGCTCGGCCGATTGGCCATTCGCACCACGATTTGGATGCGATCACCCGGCAACTTGGCGTACACGATGTCTTTGATCTCGTTCAGCGGCGGCGCCGGAACCTTGGCTTCCACTGCCGGAGGAGCGGCATCGGCTTGCGCTTGTTTCGTCTCCGCCGGCTCGACGATTGCAGTGTACCCGAACGGCGCCTTCTCCAGGCGCAACTGGCCGGGCTGCTCCAGCACAATGTCTACATTCGCCGTGGTGCCATCCGGAGCCATTGACGGATAAACGCCTTTTACGTATTGCTGCCCCTGTAAGTCGGACGCCTGCGAACCGAGCTTGGTTTCAGGAAAACTGACCCGCAGCCATTGTCCGTTTTCGCGCGTCTCAACTTTGTATTCCGCGTCTCCATTCAACGAAATTTTTACCGCGGGGCTCGCCGTTCCGGCTGACCACGACAGCGACTCGATTTCCGCGGCAGCGGCGAGCTGCGCCAGCAACGCGAGCGGCAAACACCAGAAGCCGATATAGGAGCGCCCTATATTTCGAATCATGGTTCGTCTGTGCATTGGATTCCTACCTGTCGCGGTCTTTATTGTTCGGCAAGCGCGACGCTGGCCTCGCGCTCAACCCAGTCTCCCAACGTTCCCTGTACCAGCTCTACCAGATTGATTTTGTCTTCGGTTATGCGCGTGATTGTCCCGAAGTTCTGACCCATGTGATTGCCGATCCCGGCGCGATGCACCGTGCCATCCGGCGCCTGAATCACCGCCCACGCCTGTTTGCCGCGCGCCAATGTTCCGACCATTTTGAGGGCGTCGAGCGGAAACTCTTCGAGCGGTTCTTTACGCCGGTTCATGTCCGGTCTTGGGCCGTTTCCGGCAACTGCTTTGGCGTCTTGCGTCCTGAGATTAAAGGCGGCAAACGGATCCGCGAGCTTGGCTGCCGCATAAGCAAACGGTTCTTGCGTTTTTATCTCCGGCAGCGGCTCCACCTTGGGAGTCTTGCCCGCGTGCGCCGTTGCGACAAATTGGCGCAGGTCGTCCATCCCATCGTCCCCACATGCCGATAGCATGGATCCTAAAATTCCGATCATGGCGAGGCGAGTAATTCTCATAGACGTGGCCACACCCTCCTCGTTACTTACCGCCACGCCGCGGTTTCGGCGGCGCCTGTTGCACCTGCCCCGCGTCCAGATAGCGGTAGGTACGTGCCGTCGCTTGCATGGAAAGCCGGCCGCCCTGCGCTGACGTAATAGAGATATCGCCGAAGGTGACGATACGCGGCAAAGCCGCCACGTCGCTCACGAATTGTGCGAGCTCGTGGTACGAGCCGGTTACCTGAAGACTGATCGGCAGTTCCGCGTAGAAATCCCGCGGTTGCTCCTTTTCCGGCCGAAATAAGCTAAATTCCAATCCACGTCCGAGCCCTGCCTGCGTGATATCGACGAGCAAATCCGGGACTTCCGTGGTGTTTGGAAGCTGGCGGAGCAAGCTGCCGAACGTCTGCTGCATTTCTTCCATCTGCTTGCGGTACAAGTCGATGTTCAGCGCAAGCAGTTTTTTGTTGAGATAGGTTTCACGAAGCGTTTGCTCTTCGTCCTGCGCGCGGGAGCGTTGTTCCAGCTCGTCCGCGATCACGAACCAATAGCCGGCGCCGAGAATAAGAAAAGCGATAACGGCGATGCCGACAATCTTGACGGGCAGCGGTAACGCGGCGATGTTCTTGACATCGATATTTCTCAGCTCGTCGAGCGTCATGTGCCCGCCCCGCCCGTGCTTGCCGCTTCTTTCTTCGCCACGTTTTTCACTTTCAACGAAAACTCGCTGACGCGGTTGCCGCCGCGCTGACGAACGTTTATAACTTCAAGCTCGGGATCCGAAAACCACTCTGAAGCGGCGAAGTTCCGCATGAGCGCCGAGACGCGCGCATTCGACTGCGCGACGCCCGTCAAAGCCATGCTCGACCCGCCGGTCTGTTTGATTGTCAAAAGCTGCACCCCGTCCGGAACGCGGCGCACCAGCTCGTCGAACACGCGCACGACGCGCGTCCGATCCGCCTGCAATTGCTGGATGACATTCATGCGCGCTATCAAGTCTTGGCGCCGCTTCTTGAGCTCCGCCACTTCCTTGATTTGCTGCTCGACCTTGGCAATCTCCTGCTTCAAAAACTCATTGCGCTTGGTTTGGGTTTCGATCAGCGCGCTTACATGTATATGCGCGTAAAAGACGATCACGATCATCAAGACCCAGGCGCCGATCGCAATCGTGAGCAGCTGCCGGTCCTGCTCGCGGCGGCGCATTTCCCGCCACGGGAGGAGGTTAAGACGAGTGCTCATGCGTCGAAGCTCCGCAAAGCAAGCCCGCATGCGATCATCAGAGAGGGCGCATCGTTACTGAGAAGCTGCGGCTTGATGCGCGAGGAAATCGACATATTGGCAAAAGGATTCGCGACCATCGCCGGTACGCCGATTCGAGCCGCTACCAGCTCATCGATACCGGGGATCTGTGCACAGCCGCCGGCGAGCAACAATTGATCGACGCTGTTGAAGGGGCTCGAGGAGTAGAAAAACTGAAGCGCGCGCATGATTTCTTGACACATCGCTTCCATGAACGGGCGCAGCACGTCGGTTTGAAAGTTGTCGGGTAAGCCACCCTGTTTTTTGGCGAGACCCGCTTCTTCATAGGACAAACCGTAGCGGCGCTGAATCTCCTCGGTTAACTGGCGTCCGCCAAAAGTGTGATGGCGCGTGTAAACCGAGCGATTGTTGTGCATGACGTTGATGGTGGTCGTCATCGCACCTACATCCACGATGGCAACCGTTTTTTCCATGCCGCCGCCCGGCATATGATTCGCGATGAGAGCATAAGAATGCTCCATCGCGTAGGTTTCGATGTCCACCACGCTCGGCGTCAACCCGCGGCCTTGTATTACGGCGAGATAGTCGTCTACGACTTCCTTGCGACACGCCGCCATAATGACGTCTACTTCGGTCGGGTTCGGTTCGGCCGATTCCAACACTTGGTAATCGAGGTTTACTTCGTCGAGCGGATAGGGGATGTAGTGGTCCGCCTCCATCTCGATTTGCATCTTCCGCTCCTGATCGCTCAGGTTCGGCGGCATCTTGATGATCTTCGTAATAACGTTGGCGGCCGGCACGGCTACCGCCGCGTGCTTAAGGCGCGTTCCCGAACGCTTAACCGCGCGCTCGACCGCTTCAGCCACCTGCTCGACCTCGGTGATGGCATGCTCGACGACGGCGTTCTGCGGAAGCGGCTCGACTGCGTAACGTTCAACGCGATACTGTTCGCCTTCTTTGCTGAGCTCGAGAACTTTCACCGCGGACGAACTGATATCGATGCCCACCAGCGGCGGCTGTTTTCGCGCGAACAATATTTCGGCGAGTCCTCGCACGACTTTCCCCTTCGATTCAGACGCCTAGAACGGATATTGATAATGTGGGTTAATGGCTATACGAACTATAGACCATAGAATTTCGAAGTGACAAATGAACTCGGGGCGCTTCAGCGTTTCATATATACTTCGCCCAGCGTGCGTTTTTTCCGCCTAATTTGCTTAACTGTCTCGCCTCATGGATAGCCCCCCCGGCGTAGATCGTCCCCCCGGCCTGTTCGACCGACTATCGGCCCATCTGCCCCGCAGACGGTGGCAATTGATCGTGGCCGCCTTGTTGGGGCTGCTGGCCACCGGCGTCATCGTCGTCGCGATGATCGCCTTGGCGCTGCTTCCCACGCTTCCTCCTATCACTCAGCTGGCCGACGCCGAGCTCAAGGTGCCGTTGCGGGTCTACACGGCGGACGGCGAGCTGATCGCGGAGTTCGGCGAAGAGAAGCGCATTCCGGTAAAAATCGACGCCGTGCCGCCGCAGCTCATACAAGCGATCCTCGCCGCCGAGGATCATAACTTTTATCAGCATCACGGCGTCGACATTCTCGGTCTGCTGCGCGCCACTTGGTACAACTTCCGCACGAAAAGCTCGGGCCAAGGCGGCAGCACCATAACGATGCAAGTGGCGCGGAATTTTTTCCTTAGTCCCGAGAAAACCTATACCCGTAAGCTGAAGGAACTGCTGCTTGCGTTCAAAATTGAGCGCGAGCTCTCGAAGGATCAGATTCTCGAACTCTATATAAACAAGATTTTTCTGGGACATCGCGCGTACGGCTTTGCCGCGGCGTCGCAGGTCTACTACGGAACGACGCTCGACAAGCTGACACTCCCCGAGATCGCAATGCTCGCCGGCTTGCCGAAGGCGCCTTCGCGGGACAATCCGCTCAGCAACCCGCGGAGCGCGCTGGAGCGCCGCGACTATGTGCTGCGGCACATGCAGAATATTGGCTACATCGACGAGGCGACGCTCGATCAAGCGATCAAAACGCCGTTGACCGCAAGTCGACATGTGGTCCGGTATTCACTCGATGCACCGTATGTCGCCGAGATGGTGCGGCAGTACATGTTCCAGACGTATGACGAAAAGGCGTACGCCGGCGGATTTCACGTCTACACCACGCTCCTAAGTAAGCATCAGCGCGCGGCCAATCAGGCACTGCGTCAAGCCTTGCTCGAATACGACCGGCGCCACGGTTACCGCGGGGCGGCGGCGCACGTTTCGCTGCACGAAGCCCCGGACATGGATCGGTTGGATGACGCGCTCAAGGACTACCGCGTGGTGGGCGATTTGCTGCCAGGGATCGTAACCGACGTGGCCGAACGGTCCGCGTCGGTTTACACCCAGGACGGAACGGTGGTCGAGATCGACTGGGCGGGTCTTTCGTGGGCGCGTCGATACGTGAATGAAAACACCCTCGGCCCGGTCCCCACAAACGCGGGCGACGTCTTACAACGCGGCGACGTGGTTTACCTCGAACCGGTGGAAGAGGCAGCCGGCGGTTCGGAGCCGCGTTGGCGCTTGGCTCAGATCCCTTTGGTCGCTGGGGCACTCGTGTCGCTGCGTCCCAAGGACGGCGCGATTCTCGCTCTTACGGGCGGTTTTGACTTCTACCACACGAGCTTCAACAGGGCGACTCAGGCCGAGCGCCAGCCGGGATCCGGTCTGAAACCCTTCGTTTACGCGGCCGCCTTGGAAAAGGGCTTCACGCCCGCCAGCACGGTCAGCGGAGCTCCGATCGTCATCGAAGACGTAAACCTCGAAGATGAGTGGCGGCCGGAAAACTACACCCGCCAGTTTTTTGGCCCGACGCGTCTGCGCAAGGCGCTCGCGCTCTCGCTCAATCTCGTGTCCGTGCGTTTGGTGCGCGCTATCGGCCCCGCCTACGCCGCGCAGTACCTGACACGCTTCGGATTCGAAGCCGAAAAACTTCCGAAGAACCTTTCGATTGCGCTCGGCAATGCCTCGGCTACACCGCTGCAAATGGTTTCCGCTTTCGCCGTGTTTGCGAACGGCGGCTCGCGTGTCCAGCCGTACTTCATCAGCCGCGTGGAGGATGGCCGCCACAATTTGTTGGAGCAGGCTAATCCACCCGTCGCGTGCTCGGATTGCGACGTCCCGCGCGATGACGGCGCTCGCAAAGTAACCCTTAATGCTTCCGAGCCAAAGGCAGCGGAAAAACCCGAGCCCTCTATAGCGCCCCGTGTGGTAAGCCCGCAAATCAGCTTCCTCATAACGAGCATGATGCAAGACGTGATTCGCGAGGGAACGGCAACCGCGGCGAAGGTGCTCGGCCGCAAAGATCTCGCCGGAAAAACCGGCACCACCGACGAATACCGCGACGCGTGGTTTTCGGGCTTCAACAGCGACATCGTCGCTACCGCCTGGATTGGCTTCGATCAATCCACCCCGCTCGGTCGCGGAGAGGCGGGAGGGCGCGCCGCCCTACCGATGTGGATCAACTATATGCGCGTGGCGCTCGAAGGAATTCCGGAAAAGCCGCTGATTCCACCGGAAGGAATCGTGAAGTCCTATATCGACATGGAATCCGGAGCGCGCGTAGCGGCGCTCGGTCCCAACACGATGGAAGAGTATTTTATCGAGGGCGCGGAAGGCGGAAATGCGGCAGGCGTGACGGAGACGACGCCGGCTTCCCTGGGCGGGGCAACGGTACAAACGGCCCCGCCGGCGTCCATTCCGCCCGCGCCGCCGGATGCCGAGAAACTTCGAGAGAAGCTCTTCTGATGGGAGCTCGTTCAGGTGCGCGCCACGGCAAGGCGGCGGTGCGGGGAGAAGAGCAAAAACGCTTGCGCATCGCGACCGAGGCGGCGCGAATCATGGCAGAGGAGGGCGTGCGCGATTTCCAAATCGCCAAGCGCAAGGCGGCGGCGCGCTTGAACCTCTCGGAAATACGGCATCTGCCCGGCAACGAGGAAGTGCAAGCGGCGCTTTCCGAACATCTACAGCTGTTTCATAACGCCGAGCTTGCCCGCAATACCCGGCGACTGCGCGAAATCGCCGTCGAAGCCATGCGATTTCTTTCGGCATTCGAGCCCCGTCTCGTGGGCGCGGTTTTGAGCGGCACGGTGACGCCGACCTCGGAAATCCAGCTCCACTTGAGCGCGGACTCCTCGGAACAAGTCGGATTATTTCTCCAGGAGCATAAAATTCCTTACCGCCTTGGCGAACGCCGTGTCCGCTTCGGCGGCGATCGCTACAGGAATGTCGCCACCTACCACTTCACGGCCGATCAAGTGGCCGTGGAGCTTTGCGTATTCGACCCACGCGCGGCGCGAGAGGCGCCGCTCAGCCCCGTGGATGGGCGGCCGATGCGACGCGCTAATCTAAAAGAAATGGAAGAACTGCTCGCTTGACTAGCCGGTGGATAGCTGCATCCCCACGCGGTTCCCGCCGGTGGCCTTGGCACTTTGAAGCGCCGCTTCCGCCGCCTTTAGAAAAGTCGCGGCGTCGGTCGATGGCTTGAACTGCGCGGCCCCGACCGACACCGTCAGCGACGGCAGAATGCTTTCATCGGACATGAGCACGACCGCTTCGCTTATCGCGTGCCGCACCCGTTCAGCCACCAGGCACGCGCCGGTCACGTCGGCCTCGGGTAAAACGACGGCAAACTGCGCCGGTCCATAACAGGCGATCAAATCCGTCGGCCGCACGCTGTTGATCAGCGTCTGCGCGACCGCATACCGGGCATGATCGCCGGCGGCATGGCCAAAGTCTTCCGTATATTTCGCGTAGCCGTCGATCTCCAAAAGCAGCAAACTGAGCGGTGCGTTACCCATGGCGCTGCGCGTGATTTGACGCGGCAGCATTGAGTCCAGCCACACGCGGTTGTGCAAACCGGTGCTTTCATCGAGCGTCGCGTGGCGCTTGTACGAGGTCTTGAGCTCCGCGCTCGCACCGATCGTTCCGCCGGTGCGAAGACGCTCCGCCAGGAGTGAGAGCCAATTACGCGCCGTTTCATGCGAGGCGCCGATCAGCGCCCACGCGGTCTTACGGTCGACAACCAGCAAGCGCGTTGGCTCGGCGGCGGATACGGTCCAGTTGACCACCGCTTCCTGCAGGAGAAACAGTTCACCGATGCTGTCACCCGCGGTGACAAACATGTCTGGAACCGTGGATGACGGATCCTGCATTTGCAGGCGGCCGCTCAGCACGAGATAGAGCGTCTGGCAGGATTCGCCGGCGCGCAGCAATACTTCACCGGTCGCCAGCACCCGGACGGGGCAGTCGGTTAGCAGCGGTACGATCGTTTCCTGGTGCGCGCCTTTCAGTAAGGCGACACGTGCGAGCTCCTTCCGCGAAAACCGAATAGACGCCGACGCCCGGGCTTCACGGCGCAGATCGGCGAAACTCTTATTGGCGTGACTCATTACTTTGCTCACGGGGTTATCGCGAGTTAAAGCAAGCTTGATGCCAGTGACGACTGGGAGGCGCGCCGTAAACCCGACGCCGAATAACGTGAAGCATCACTTCTCGGCGTAGCGGCGTGCCGGTAGAATCCGCCGTCCGTTTGTCGAAAAGACCACTTGAAACACCATCTTGAGAGTCTGATCTCCCAGGCGCTGGGGAACCTAAGAAAGGAGGGCGTGCCGCTCCCCGATCCGCTCCCTGCTGTTGAAGTCGATCGCACCCGTGCCAAGGAGCATGGCGATTTTGCCTGCAATATTGCGCTCAGCCTTGCCAAGGCGGCCGGCGTCAAACCGCGGGCGCTCGCGGAACGTATCGTCGCGGCTCTCTCGCCCTCCGAACAAATCGCTCGCATTGAAGTCGCCGGCCCCGGCTTCATCAATTTTTACTTGCGTCCCGACGCCTTGCATGACGTCGTGAACTCGATTTTGTCGCAAGGCTTTAATTACGGACGCAGTATGGTCGGCGCGGGTCGCCGGGTACAGGTGGAGTTCGTTTCGGCGAACCCGACGGGCCCGCTGCACGTCGGCCACGGCCGCGGCGCAGCCTACGGCGCCACGGTGGCGAACCTCCTCGACGCCGTCGGCTTCAAAGTACACCGCGAGTACTACGTGAACGACGCGGGACGCCAAATGGACATCTTGGCAACGAGCGTATGGCTGCGTTATCTCGAACGCTGCGGCGAGACGTTTCAATTCCCGAGCAACGGCTACAAGGGCGAATATGTTTACGACATCGCCGAGACGCTGCGCCAAAAACGCGGCGACGCGTATCGCCAACCGTCCAGTATGGTATTCCCAGGGATTCCTGCGGACGAACCACAAGGCGGCGATAAGGAAAAACATATCGACGCTCTCATCGGCCGCGCGAAACAGTTGCTGGGCTCCCAACGCTACGGCGAGGTGTTCGATTTGGGACTGCAGGTGATCCTCGATGACATCCGACAGGATCTGGAAGAATTCGGCGTCGTGTATGACCAATGGTTCTCGGAACGGTCGCTCACGCAAAACGGACTGGTCGACCGTGCGATCGAGCGGCTGAAGCAAAGCGGGCACGTTTACACGCGCGAAGGCGCGCTCTGGTTCCGTTCGACCGATTACGGCGACGAGAAAGACAGGGTGATCGTGCGCGAGAACGGTCAGAAGACCTATTTCGCTTCGGATATCGCCTACCACATGGACAAGTTCGACCGAAACTTCGACCGGGTCATCGATGTGTGGGGCGCGGATCATCATGGCTACGTGCCGCGCATCAAAGCCGCGCTTGCCGCGCTCGGCGACGATCCCGCCAAACTCGACGTGCTGCTGGTGCAATTCGCGATTCTTTACCGCGGCGGCGAGCGGGTGCAGATGTCCACGCGCTCGGGCGAATTCGTCACGTTGCGTGAACTGCGGCGCGAAGTCGGCAACGACGCGGCGCGTTTTTTCTATGTGCTAAGAAAATGCGAGCAGCACATGGACTTCGATCTGGATCTCGCCAAGTCGGAGTCGGCGGACAACCCGGTGTATTACGTCCAATACGCGCACGCGCGGGTGTGCAGCGTCTTCAAGCAAATGAAGGAAAAAGGCATCGCGCACGACCGCGAAAACGGCGACCGCCACTTGTCGCGGCTTTCCGAGGAGCACGAGAAGGGACTCATCGGGCGACTCGCGCGATACCCGGAAGTGGTGGAGGCGGCGGCGCTCGCGCACGAGCCCCATCAGCTCGCCCATTTCCTGCGCGAAGTCGCCTACGATTTCCATACGTATTACAACTCGCATACGTTTTTGGTCGAGGAGCCGAACCTGCGCGACGCGCGGCTCAATCTGATCGAAGCGACCCGGCAGGTGATTGCCAACGGTCTCGGCCTCCTCGGCGTGTCCGCGCCGCAGAGCATGTAGCGGATGGCGCGCGCGCGGGCCGCAGCGAGAGGCGCGAAGAAGCGTTTGCCCGGCTGGGTCATTTTGCTGCTGGGGCTCGCGCTCGGTGTCGCCTCTGTTCTTATTACGCAGCTTGTTATCAAGCGCTCGGGCTCCAACGACGGGTTGGCGGGATTATTCGCGGCGAAAGCGAAACGGGTCGAGCAGCAGCCGGCGAAACGCCCGGAGCCAGCCGTCGCCAGACCCAAGCTCGATTTCTATACCGTGCTGCCCGAAGTCGAAACCGTGCTGCCCGACCGTGGACGCGCCAAGCCGACCAAGGCCGAACGCCCGGAGGAGGGCGCGCGCTACATCCTGCAAGCCGGTTCGTTTGCAAACTTTCAGGAAGCCGATCAGCTAAAGGCCAAGCTGGCGTTACAGGGACTACAGGCGCAAATCCAAAAGATCACAATCGAAGGCAGGGGAGAGTACTACCGGGTGCGTCTCGGCCCTTACGAAAGGCTGGAAGCTCTCGACGCGACGAGTCTGGAGCTGAATAAGCTCGGGTTGAAACCGATTCGCCTGAAGCTCAAGAAAGACGCGGGCGCCGGATAAGAGCGCCGTCCGCGACCGGCGCAACCCGCCTCAGTCCTCGAGATAGGTGTATCCCTCGAGACCCGCGCTCAGCTCTTTGAGGAAGCTCTCACGACGCTCGCGATCGAACCCGCTCGCGCGGTCGACTTTCTCGCGATAGGCCGCGAGCAAATCTTCCGGGTCGAAGTGCACGTAACGCAATACCGAGTCCACGGTGTCGCCGCGGCGGGGCGCGACCAGCGTATGACGACCGTCGGGCAGCAGCTCGACGTGGACCGAATCCGTATCACCGAAGAGATTGTGCATGTCGCCGAGGATTTCCTGGTACGCGCCGACGAGAAAAATGCCAAGCAGGTACGGCTCGTTCCCGCGCGGCGCATGAAGCGGCAAAGTCGTGTCGACGCCTTCGGCGTTGACATAGAGATCGATACGTCCGTCCGAATCGCACGTGATGTCCTGTAATACGGCGCGGCGCGTCGGCGTCTCGCCCAGGCGATTCAACGGCATCACGGGAAAGATCTGATCGATCGCCCAATGGTCCGGCATCGATTGAAACAGCGAGAAGTTGCAGAAGTACTTGTCCGCAAGCTTCTCGTTCAGCTCATCGAGTACCTCCCGATGCGCCTTGGCGCCCGGCTCGAGCAGCTCGCGGACTTTCCGGCAAATGGCGAAATAGATCTGCTCGACGCGCGCACGCTCGGCCAATGACAAGACGCCGTGATTGAACATGCCTTGGGCCTGCGAGAGGTAGTAAGCGCCGTCGTGATACGCCTCGATGGCCGAGCGATTGGAGATGTTGGCGTAGGCCTGCCACATGTCGCGAATCAACGGCGGCTCCTCCGGGCGCGCCGGCGGAAGCACGCCGGCGCCCGGCGCCTGCTCGCACTCGACCACATTCGTAATCAACACCGCGTGATGCGCCGTGAGCGCCCGGCCGGACTCGCTCACGATGTCGGGATGCGGCAGGTCTTTTTCTTCGCAAATTTCCGCCAACGCGTACACGATGTTGTTCGCGTATTCGCCCACGGAATAGTTCGTCGAGCAGAAGCTGCGCGAACGGGTACCCTCGTAGTCGACGCCGAGGCCGCCGCCGACGTTCACGACTTTGATATCCGCCCCGACGGCACGGAGCTCCGCGTAGTAACGCGCCGCCTCGCGCATGCCGGACTGGATGTGCTGCACGTTCGCGATCTGCGAACCCATATGGAAGTGAATCATCTGCAGCGCGCCGACCAAACCCGCTTCACGCAGCCGCCCACAAGCTCGAAGCGCTTCGGACGCCGTGAGCCCGAACTTCGACTTCTCGCCTCCGGTGTTCTGCCATTTGCCGGCGCCGATCGAGGCCAGCCGCACGCGCAGTCCGAGAAGCGGCTCGATCCCGAGGCTCTTCGACTCCTGAATCACCAGCTCGAGCTCGGACAGCTTTTCCACGACGATATGCACCCGATGCCCGAGCGCCTTGCCAATAAGGGCGAGCCGCACGTATTCGCGGTCTTTGTAGCCGTTGCAGACGATGATGCCGTGCGGGCGCGACCGGGCGATGACGGCGAGGAGTTCCGGCTTCGAGCCGGCCTCGAGCCCGATCCGATCCCCGCCATGCTCGAGCAGCGCGTCGACCACGCTGCGCTGCTGGTTGACTTTTATCGGGTAGACCGCGGTGTAGCGACCACGAAACCCGCGTTCGGACGCCGCGGCGTCGAAGGCGCCGCAAAGTTCCTGCACCCGATGCTGCAGGATGCCGGAAAACCGCACCAGAACGGGCAGCGTCAGGTCGGCCGCCCGGAACTCGCGGGTCAGCTCGAAAAGATCGACGGTCTGCGGCGAATTTGGATCGGGCCGCGCGACGAGATGGCCGCGCTCATTGATGTCGAAGTAGCCGTTGCCCCAGTGGGCGATGTTATAAGCGTCGCGGGCTTTGGAGATGCTCCAGCTCATGGGTGGCGTCGGTTTAGCGAAGGCGAAATTATGGAGTAAATCGCACCGCGAATAAAACGTTCAGTAAAGTGCAAAGACAAATTTTCGGCGGATTCGCTTCTTGGTTGTCATGCATACACGAACCCGACGCTCCGAAGCGCGAACGCGGGCCGCCCCGACATCCCGTCTCTCGCCATATCAGTACGGCGCGAGACGCGGCGAACCCGCCCGACCTTTTGCTTCGGCATGCGCTTCGGTATCGTGACGCCTTTCATCGGAACGCTGGCAAAAAGAAATGGCACTCGACCACACGTGGTACACCGAACAATGGGCCGAACAAGGCGCGGCGATCTCGCTCAAGATCCGTGACAAGGTGCACGACGAACAATCGACCTATCAGCGCATCGAGATTTACGAGACCGAGACTTTCGGCACGCTCATGACGCTCGACGGGCTCGTGATGGTGACGGACCGCGACAACTTCATTTATCACGAGATGATGTCGCACCCGGCGCTGTTCACCCATCCGAATCCCCGGCGCGTGTTGATCATCGGCGGCGGCGATTGCAGCACGCTGCGAGAGGTTTTGAAGCACTCCACCGTGGAACTCGCGGAGCAGGTGGAGCTCGACGAGCGCGTCACGCGCGTCGCCGAAAAGTTCTTTCCCGATCTTTGCGCGTCCAACGACGACCCGCGCGCGCGGCTGCACTTTGCCGACGGCATCGAATGGGTCGCGCGCGCCGCGCCGGGCTCTTACGACGTCATCATCATCGACTCCACGGACCCGGTCGGCCCCGCGGCCGGTTTGTTCTCGGAGACTTTCTACCGCGACTGCCTGCGGGCGCTCGGCAAGGACGGCATCGTGGTCGGTCAGAGCGAATCGCCGTTATTTCACGCGGAACTGATACGCTCCGTGCACCGCGCCCTGCGTTCGGCGGGTTTTCGCGACGTCCTGACGCTCAACTTTCCCCAATGCACCTACCCGTCCGGATGGTGGAGCGCGACACTCGCAGGCAACGGCCGCCCGCTCGCTACATTTCGTGAAGACGACGTCGCGGCCAAACGCGTTTCGACGCGCTACTACAACCGCGCTATTCACACCGCCGCGCGCGCGGCTCCGCAGTTCCTCGACGAATTGTTACGCTAGGACGGCAGAGATGCGGCAATAAAAAAGCGGGCGCCCGCAGGCGCCCGAACCAGCTTGCTTGCAACTACGTGCCCATCAAGTGTTGTAAGCGGTCTCGCCGTGTTCCGTGACGTCCAGACCTTCGCGCTCGGCTTCTTCGGCCGGCCGCAGGCCGATGGTCCAGTCGATCAACTTGAAGAGCACGAAGGCCACCGCGCCGGACCAAACGAGCGTGGTTCCAACGGCCCACAGTTGGCTGATCAACTGCCCCGTGGCGTCGAAGGCGGCGACCGCGTTCTTCTCGTAATCGAAGATGCCGGTACCGCCGAGCGCCGGATTGACGAACACGCCCGTCAGGATCGCGCCGGTGATACCGCCGATGCAGTGAATGCCGAAGGCGTCGAGCGCGTCGTCATAGCCGAACTTGTGCTTGAGCCAGGTAACGGCCCAGAAGCATATGAGGCCGGCGGCAACGCCGATCACGAGGGCGCCGCCCACGCCGACGAAACCCGATGCCGGGGTAATTGCGACCAATCCCGCAACCGCGCCGGACACCGCACCGAGCATGGAAGGCTTGCCGCGCAGCAACCACTCGACAAACATCCACGTCAGTGCGGCGACCATGGTTGCGAACATCGTATTCACCAGGGCGATAACCGCGCCGCCGGCGGCTTCCAGGTTGGAGCCGGCGTTAAAGCCGAACCACCCGGTCCATAGCAGGCAGGCACCGATCATCGTCAGCGGCAGGTTGTGCGGCGGCATGGCGGTGCGCGGAAAGCCGATGCGCGGCCCGAGTGCCATCGCCGCCATCAACCCGGCGATGCCCGAGTTGATATGCACGACGGTACCGCCGGCGAAATCGATGGCGCCTTTACCGAACAGGAAACCGGACGGATCGCCGTAGGCAGACGGGCCGCCCCAGAACCACACCATGTGCGCGATCGGCGCGTAAGAAAAAGTGAACCACAGCGCCGAGAACACCAGCACCGCCGAGAACTTAATGCGCTCGGCGTAGGAACCGGCAATCAGCGTCGTTGTAATCGCCGCGAACGTGAGCTGAAACATCGCGAACACGAGCTCGGGGATGGCGACACCTTTGGTGAAAGTCTCCGACATCGAATCCGGCGTGATTCCTTTCAAAAATACTTTGTCGAACCCGCCGATGAAACTGTTGAGCGACCCGCCCGCGGAGAACGCGAGGCTGTATCCATACAGCACCCACAGCACGCCGATCAAACAGAAGACGGCGAACACATGCATCAACGTGGACAGCACGTTCTTCGAGCGCACCAATCCGCCATAGAAGAGCGCCAGGCCCGGAACGGTCATCAGCAGGACGAGGACGGTGGAAACCATCATCCAGGTGGTGTCGCCCTTGTCGACTTTCATCGCCGGGGTCGCCGGCGCAGTGGCCGCGGCAGGCGCCGCGGCGGGCGCCTGGCTCGGAGGTTGGTCCGTCGCGGACCCCGTCGCCGGCAACACGGCGAGCAGCGCCCCGAGCAGGGCACCCATTAGTGCCATTCTTGAGATCAACATTTTCATTCGTGCATCCCCCTAAAGCGCATCTTTGCCGGTCTCGCCGGTGCGGATGCGTACCACTTGTTCGAGATCGAACACGAAGATCTTGCCGTCGCCGATCTTGTCGGTACGGGCCGCCTTCGTGACCGCTTCGATCACCCGATCGAGCATCTTGTCGTCGATGGCGACTTCGATCTTCACTTTCGGCAGAAAATCGACCACGTACTCCGCGCCGCGATAGAGCTCGGTGTGGCCCTTCTGCCGCCCGAAACCCTTTACTTCGGTGACGGTCACGCCTTGCACGCCCACCTCGGACAGTGCATCGCGTACGTCATCGAGCTTGAAGGGCTTGATGATGGCCGTAACGAATTTCATTGGCTTTCTCCTCAAAGGAACAGGACGCGAGCGTCCCGCCCGTCACTAGAACTTGTATACCGCCTCGAGCCCGTAGAAGTTTTGCTTGTCGGTCGTGCCGCTACCCTTCGTGAACACCTGTTTGTTCGAATCATCCGTGCGGTACTCGGCGCGCAGCTCGAAACCTTTCGCGACCATGTAGCCGACGGTAACGGTGCTTTCGCTCAGTTTTTGCGAACCGGTCGTGCAGCTCGTGCGGAAACAGTTCTTGTCGTCAAACGACTCGACGCGCAGCGAACCGCGCAACTTGTCGGTAAACGCATAGTTCGCGTACGCCGCCACGCCGTTCCACTTGGCCTTGCCGCCGCCTGCCGCTCCGTGCTCCTGATCGCCGCTGTCGTAATTCAGCACCAAGGTGAGGGCATCGGTGACATTGAAGGTGCCGACGACATCGACGAGATTGCGCGTGCCGACCGCCGTTGTTCCGGCCTCTTCGCCCGAGTAAAACGCCGCGGTCAATCCCAGCATCTTGCTGGGATTCGCCGCCACACCGAGCTCGATCGTCTTTGCATCCGCGCAATTCGCACCGACGCAATTGCCGGACGCGGATTCCTTCACCACGTCCCATCCGTTGTTGACACCGGCCGTGAACTTAAGAGCGTCGCTGACCGGAATGGTCGCGCGTAGCCCGGTATGGGTCACTGGAATAGCGAGCGTATAGAGGAGCGAGCGCGAAATGTTGGCGTTGCTGGGCGCCTGCGGCACCTCGGCGCCCGCGATAGTGGTAAATTTTCCGGCCATCACCGTCACAGCGCTCGTCGCATACTGCGCATACGCTTGCAGCAAATCGAACTCGGTGCTGTTCCAGCCTTTTGCATGATTGAACTCGACATCCTTGCCCGCCATCATTTCGAGCATCCCGCCCGCACCGGTCGCCGGTAAATAGGAAACAGCGAGATCGGCCGCGTTCGGGGTGAAAGCATTCTTCTCCGTGGTATTCGCCTGGTACATCGGCGGGCTGGTATCGAAGTTGGTGTAAGTCGCATCGAGGTAGCCGGTGACGTCGATGCCCGACGCCTTCAGTACCTCTGCGAGCGTGGGCGCTTTTTCGGCCGCGCCGGCGGCGGACCAGACGGCGGCGGCCGCGCTCGCCATCAACAATTTCTTACTGAGCTGCTTCATTGTCGTTCTCTCCTGGATGGTTCAGTCATCTTGATAATCGAGGACGCCGGTTCTTGCCGAGCACGCGTGGCAATTTCCCCCGCAGATACCTACTCGTGCTTGCCCCGCCGGAGAGCAGTTTCTGTGCCAGGAAAATTTACGATCCACTATAGTCACTTACGCATGAGCCATCGCGGCTCGGCCTCGATCGTGCACCAACATGAATTCCCTCGGAATCGTGATTGCACCGGTGAGGAGCACGCCCCGGCTTTGATTGCGCGCAGTCATCGCGCGTCCGAGCAGATTCCGGCAATCGCGAACGCGCTCCGCCGGCACACGTCTTTGCACAGCGTGTGATGATGGCGAACCCGGGTTGTGGAGAGGTGGCCCGAACACGCATAGAGTTGTTCGGTCACTCCGTATTCGCTTGGCAACGACAGTCACCGACCGCTCCGCCCGGTTCGGCGTTGTCGGCGCTGCTGTTATACTGCGCGGGCGGGGGAATACACGGTGAATCCGAAGCTTGCAGATGAAATCTTTTCCGCGGTAGCGCGCGTGTTACCGCGCTCGCCTGCTGATCTCGAACGCAACGTAAAGGCCGCGCTCGCCGCGGTGTTCGACCGGCTCGATCTCGTGACACGCGAAGAGCTAGAGGTGCAAGAAGCGGTGCTTCAGCGCACGCGCGCGCGCCTCAAAGAAATGGAGCAAAGAGTTACGGCCCTCGAGCGCCGGGCGGCCGCCAAAGAATAAGAACGCACAAGCGCAAAGGGGAAAGGGAATGGCTCTTGCCGTCGTGCATAGCCGCGCTCAAGTGGGAATCGACGCGCCGGCCGTCACCGTGGAAGTTCATCTCGCCAACGGTTTGCCAAACCTCTCCATTGTCGGCCTGCCCGAAACTGCGGTGAAAGAAAGCAAGGACCGCGTTCGCGCGGCGCTGCTGAATGCGCACTTCGAGTTTCCCGCCCGACGCGTCACCATCAATCTGGCACCCGCGGACCTCCCTAAAGAGGGCGGCCGCTTCGACCTGCCCATCGCGCTCGGTATTCTCGCTGCTTCAGGGCAGATGCCGGCCGCGGAGCTCGACGGCTACGAGTTTGTGGGCGAACTGGCGTTAACCGGAAAGCTGCGCCCGGTGCGCGGCGCGCTGACGGCCGCTTTAGCTGCCCGTGCGACCGGCCGCACCTTGGTTGTTCCTGCGGCTAACGGACCCGAGGCCGCGCTCGTTGAAGGCGTGACGGTGCTCGGCGTGCGTCACCTCCTGGACGTCACGGCCCACCTCGCGAAAGACAAGCCGATCGAACCCGTGGTCTTCCACCGTTCGGCGGCAGACCATTCCGAGACACCGGACTTGAGCGACATTCGGGGACAGCAGCGCGCCAAACGCGCGCTCGAAATCGCCGCGGCGGGAGGTCACAGCCTGCTGCTTATCGGCCCGCCCGGCGCAGGCAAGACGATGCTCGCCATGCGTTTGCCGGGCATCCTGCCGCCGCTCACCGACGATGAAGCGCTCGAGATCGCCGCTATTCAGTCGGCGCACCGAGGCTTCGCCGTCGATCGGTGGCGGCAGCGGCCGTTCCGCTCGCCGCATCACACCGCCTCGGGCGTCGCGCTCGTGGGCGGCGGCAGTCATCCGCGGCCGGGAGAAATATCGCTCGCGCACCGCGGCGTTTTGTTTCTCGACGAGCTGCCGGAATTCGACCGCGCCGTATTGGAGGTACTCCGCGAGCCGCTCGAGTCGGGCGCCATCACCATTTCGCGCGCGGCGCGGCAGGCGGAATTCCCCGCCCGCTTTCAGCTCATCGCGGCCATGAATCCATGCCCGTGCGGTTTCCTCGGCGACGCGAGCGGGCGCTGCCGCTGCACCGAGGACCGGGTCCGCGGCTATCGCGCCCGCATCTCGGGACCGCTGCTCGATCGAATCGATTTACACGTCGATGTGCCGGCGGTGCCGCGCGAGCTGCTCCTCGCGCGCGGGCCGCATGACGGCGAGAGCTCGGTGGTCGTGCGCGAACGGGTAATCGCCGCGCGTACGCGCCAACAGGCGCGCGGCGGCGCCAACCACGCGCTGAGCAACAAACAGATCGAAGACCATTGTCGCCTCGATCGGGAGTCGCAGCAGCTGCTCGAACAGGCCATCGCGCGATTAGGCTTGAGCGCTCGTGGCTATCATCGGATCCTCAAGGTCGCGCTCACTATCGCTGACCTCGCGCGCTCGGACGCGATCTTGCCGTCACATATCGCCGAAGCGATTCAATATCGCGCGCTTGATCGGCCCACCGTCAATTGATCCACAAAAAGAAAAGCGGCCGGGAGGCCGCTTTTCGGTGCTTCAACGTGACGTCGGTTACTTCGCTTTCGACACCATGTAGTCCACGGCCGCTTTAACGTCCGCGTCCGGCAAAGAGGCGTTTCCGCCTTTGGGCGGCATGAAGCCGGCCTTGCCTTGGAATCCCTTGATCGCGTGATCATGTAACGTCGCAACACCTTTGGCGATGCGGTCCTTCCACGCCGCCTTGTCGCCGAACTTCGGAGCGCCCGCAACCCCCATGGCGTGACAAGCCGCGCAGGTAGTGTCATAAACGGCTTTGCCTTTGTCCTCACCGGCCGCGTTCGCCGTCGCGATGACGCTCAGGCCGCCACCGCTGGGAGCGGGCGCCTGTCCGATATTCACTTCACCAATCGGTTTGATTCGTTCCGCCACCGCTTTGGTGTCCGGAACTTCCTTCACGTGCTTGCCGCCCACTACATTGGCCAAGATAACCAGCACGATGGTGAGCGCGACTAACGCGCCGATGAGCCCAGAGAACAATTTCAAAAATTCCCGGTCGTTCATTGCTTAACCTTCTAAAATTAGTTGGAGTTAATTCCCCGCCCTGACGGACGGACCCGAAATTCCAGCGTAGTATAGCCTGCCACATAGACGCTTAGGCATACCCCGGGTATCCTTGGCGCCCCCGAATATCCGCGCCCTTAGCTCAGCTGGATAGAGCGTCAGCCTCCGGAGCTGAAGGTCAGAGGTTCGAATCCTCTAGGGCGCGCCATACA
>JAJPKH010000062.1 GCA_021323795.1 Acidiferrobacteraceae bacterium
CGGGCGCGGCAAAGCGGTGAGCAGCTCCGCGGCGCCTTGCCGGTCCTCGTCGCGTAGTACGAACAGCAGCTCGTCCCCGCGTGGCTCGACGCCGATGGAGCGCATCAGCGCGAGCAGCCGATGAACCTCGTGGCCCCGTTCCGGCCAGACCAGTGCGGCGGCCAGCGCGCCCGCATCGTCCTCCGCGCGCACGAACCCGGCGCTCGCCGCCGCGCCGAGCATGAGCGTGAAGGGGTTCGCGTATACGCCGGAACCGTGCAGCTGTATCGCCAAATCAAAGCGCTCCGCCTGCATGCGCTGGAAAAATTCCAGCGCATGGCGCGCCTTGAAGAATTGTTGCGCGATGCCGAGGAAACCCGGAAAGGCGACGAAGCGATCGACGTACGGGGAGCGCACCACCAGGTCGCGCAGCAGCGGCAGCGTGATCATGGTGATCTCCGCCTGCGGCGCGGCGGCGCGCAACGCGCGCAACGCCGGCGCCGCGCACAGAAAGTCGCCGAGGCGCGACGCGCGCAGCACGGCGATTTTGTGCGGCGGCGGCAGTCGGGTGAGGAGCGGGGTTTCAATCATGACGGGGCGCGAGCGCCAGGCACGCCGTTGCGTGGCCCGGTCGATGTACTAACTCGTCGAAGTAATAAATTGTACTTGCGGGTGCTCGACCCATCGCTTCCGCGGCAGCCGCTCCTGCGCATCCTGCGCGCGGCATCAACACTTCCCCGCGTCGCATGGAGTCGCTGAACCGCCGCCGCGCTCATGGCGCGCCCACCCGCTTCGCCATTTCCGGCAACAGCGCGAGCGCGTGGCCGTCGACGGTGCCGGTCGGATTCAACACGGTTGACGGTTCCTCGGCGTGGTAGGTGCCCGACGGCATCATGGCGCAGCCGCCGTAGCGGCGTATCAGTAAATTTTGCGCCAGCACTTCTTCGCCCGAATGAAAGCGGGGCAGGCGCTGCCAGAAGGAGAATCCACCGACCTCGAGCAGCTTGGCCCGATCGTAAAGCACGCACGACGCGACCCACGCCACTTTATAGAGTCGCACGCGCGCCGGCGCGTGTTTCAAGGTCGCGTGATAAAGGTTGGCGGCCCGATGCAGATGCCGGCGGCGCTCCCACTCGGCGGAGTCAGGGTCGAGCATTTCCGGCCGTACCGGTCCGTCCCAGAACTCCACGTGTTGCTGCGCCGGGCGCACGTCGCCGCGAAACGAAAGCCCCGCCGGAAAGGCGCCGACGAAACCGCAGCGCTCGCGCGTCAACGCCGCCGCCAGTTCGTGCAGCACCCACGGTTCCATCCACACGTCGTCGTCGAGATACAGCACCGCCGGCGCGGTGGCGCGACGCAACAGGAACTCGCGCTGCTCGGCAATGCCCACCCGCTCGGGCCGATGATGCCATTCGACCGGACAGCTGCGCGCCTCCAGAATCCGCACGAGCGCGGCGACGGTCGGCCGCGCGAGGAGGCTCTCGGCGTTCTGGTCCGCAACGACCACCCGCACGTCCCGAAGGGACTGGCCGGCCACGCCGGCGAGCGTCATGGTGAGCGCGAGGGGACGATCACAGGTCGGAAGCAAGACATCAACTCGCGTCACGCCGCGCTCCCGACTCAAGACTCAGAACATGCGGGGCGTCGATACGCCGGTCGGCGACCGTGGTCGGCAACTCCTGATGATAGACGCCGGACGGAATAATGCCGCAGCCGCCGTGGCGCGCCATCACGCGCATTTGCGCGAGCACGTCTTCGCCGCAATGCTCGGGCGGCAGCTCGCGCCAGAACTCGAACCCGCCGGTGGCGCGCAACTTTTCCGCGTCATACATCACGCAACCGCCGATCCAGGCGACGCGATACGCGCGGTATTCGCCGCGCGGCACATGGAGCCGCCGCTGAACGTGATACAGGTTCGCGGCGTTGTGCAGGCGATGGCGCTGCCAGGCGGGAGACCCGGGGACGACGGTCTCGGGTTGCACGCGCTCTTGCCAGAATTCGATCGACTGTTCGTGCGGGCGCACGTCGTTGATATAACTCAACCCGATCACCGCTTGGCCGACGAAACCGCAGCGTTCCCGCTCCATCGCGCGCGTGAGCCGCGCGACCGTGTCGGGCTCGAGAATCAGATCGTCGTCGAGAAACAGCGCGTACCGCGCTTGCGCGCGCTCGAGCAGAAACTGCCGATGCTCCGCCAGGCCGCGACGCGGAAGATGGCGGTGCGTCTCGACGCGATGGCCGTGGGCACGCAGCACGCGCAGCGCCGCGCGCGCTTCCGGCGCCGCGTACGCGCCGGGATCGTCGCTTTGATCGGAAACGACGATGTTGAAGCCGCGAAAAGTTTGCGCGCACAGGCTCGTCAACGTCACCGCGAGCGCCGCGGCACGTTGATAAGTCGCAATGAGCACGTCGACCAGCGCGGTCATTCCCACCAACGCAGTAATCAAGCAGCGCCGCGAATTCGGGCGATAAGGTCCGTCGTCGATCGTTCTTCCACCAGCGGCAGCAGGCACACCGCGCCGCCGAGGCTCTCCACGAGGCTCGTTTCCGGCAGCGTCTCGCGCGTGTAGTCGCCGCCCTTCACGTAAATGTCCGGGCGCACTTCGCTGATCAGCTCGCGCGGCGAATCGGCGTCGAACGCGGCGACGTAATCGACATAGCTCAACGCGGCGAGCACCTTGAGGCGGTCGTCGAGCGAATTGATCGGCCGCGTCACGCCCTTCAGGCGGCGCACGCTCGCGTCCGAGTTGATGCCGACGATCAACACGTCGCCGAGCCCTTTGGCGCGGTTGAGCAGAGTGACGTGCCCGCGATGCAGGATGTCGAAGCAGCCGTTGGTGAACACGATGCGCTTGCCGGCGGCGCGCGCCGCGGCGACGCGCTCGCGCAGCGCCGCGACGTCGGCGATGCGCTTTTCGTCTCCGGCGATGACCTCGTGCAGCTCGCGCGCGGAGCAGGTCGCGGTGCCGTCTTTACGCACCACGACCGCGGCCGCCGCCGAGGCGATTTCCGCGGCTTCGGGGGTGTCCGCGCCGGCGGCAAGCGCGAGTGCGAGCGCCGTCACGAACGTATCGCCGCTGCCGGTCGAGCGCGAGGTATGCGCCGGCCGCGCGTAAGTGCGATAGGGCGAGCGATGGCGTTCGAGCACGAGCGCGCCGTCGCGATCGAGCGTAACGGCGGCCATGCGCGCACCGGTGCGCGCGAGAATCGCGTCCGCCCGCGCGCTTACCCACTCGACGCGGCCGGTCGCGCCGCGCGCAGTCGCTTCACCGAGGAGATCGGTCGCTTCGTCGTAGCTCGGTTTCACCGCGGTCGGCCGCAGCGGCGCGAGCCGGCGCAGGTCGCGGCCGTCGGCCACGAGGTGCGGACGTTCGCGCCGCGGGCGATTTGCGAGCAGCGCCGACGCGGCCGCCGATACCGTGCCATAACCGTAATCGGAAACGATAACGACGTCGGATTCCTCCAGCGCGCGCCGCACGCGTTCGCAAAGCAGCGCGTCGGAGAGCGGCGGGGCGGCTTCCACGATGCCTTGATCAAAGCGCGCGAGGATTTGCCCGCCGCCGACCAGGCGCTGCTTCGCGACGGTGGAGCGCCGCGGAACGGTGACAAGATGCTCGCTCGGGACGCCGCGCGTCTCCAACGCGCGGCGCAGCCGCGCGCCTTCCGCGTCATCGCCGATCAAGCCGATAAAGCGAACCTGAGCGCCGAGCGCGGCGGCGTTCACCGCTACGTTGGCCGCGCCGCCCGGGACGTCTTGCACGCTGTCGACCTGCACGACGGGAATCGGCGCCTCCCGGCAGAGGCGCTCACAGTGGCCTTCGAGGTAAACGTCGAGGAGTGGATCGCCGAGCACCGTGGCGCGCAGTCCGGCAAATGCATCGGCGAGTCGCGCGAGATCGATGTCCATTTTCTGTTCCCTCAGAAAAAATTCCGTGCGACGCGAGAGGCGAGATTACCAAACACCGCCGCATTAATCACCCCGCGCGCAGCGCGCTTTAAGACATGCACCTGTCGCACAGCGCCTACATGTCGCTTGCTTGTCACGAAGCGCGAGAAGCGGTCAGTAATAATGCTGATTGCACAGGCAGCCGCGTTCCACGGCACAATGCGCACTTGGAATTGGGATCAGGCGCGTAAGTCCGCAGTGCGCGCCCCGGTGTATCGATTCACAGAGAGGGATCTCTCATGGTCGCACGGATCGCGATGATCAGTGAACACGCCTCTCCTCTGGCAACGATTGGCGGCGTCGATAGCGGGGGCCAAAACGTCTACGTGGCGCGCCTCGCCAACCAGCTCGCCGCCCGCGGTTATCAAGTGGATGTATACACGCGCCGGGACAAGGAAACGTTTCCGGAAGTTGTGAAATTCATCAATCGAGTGCGCGTCGTGCACGTGCAGGCGGGTCCGCCGCGCCCGGTTCCGAAGGAAGAGCTGCTGCCGTTCATGGACGAGTTTGCGCAGAACATGCTGGCGTTTTGCCAGCGCCAGCGCCGCCCGTACGATCTCGCTCACGCCAACTTCTGGACGTCGGGCGTGGTCGCCGCGAAGCTGAAGAGCGAGACCGGACTGCCCTTCGTCGTCACGTTCCATGCGCTCGGTCGCGTGCGGCGGCTGCACCAAGGCGAAGCGGATCGGTTTCCGCCGTCGCGGCCGGAGCACGAAGAGCGCATCATCGCCGCGGCGGATGGCATCATCGCCGAGTGCCCGCAGGATCGCGAGGACTTGTTGCGTCTCTACGGCGCCGATCCGGCGAAAATCCGCATCATCCCCTGCGGCTTCGACAGCGCCGAGTTCTGGCCGATCGCGCGCGCCCTGGCGCGGCGCGAGGTGGGCTTCGCGCCGAATGAGCGCGTCGTGCTTCAGCTCGGGCGGCTGGTGCCGCGCAAAGGCATCGACAACGTGGTGCAGGCGCTGGCGCGCCTGCGGCGCGATCACGCGATCGACGCGTCGCTCGTGATCGTCGGCGGCGAGACCGACGAGCCGTGTCCGATCGCGAATCCGGAAATCGCGCGGCTGCAAGCGATCGCGCAGGCGCAAGGCGTGGCGGAGCACGTGCGCTTCACCGGCCGGCGCCCGCGACAGATGCTGCGTTACTACTACAACGCGGCCGATGTATTCGTGACCACGCCGTGGTACGAACCGTTCGGTATCACGCCGGTCGAGGCGATGGCGTGCGGAACGCCGGTCATCGGCGCCACCGTCGGCGGCATCAAGAGCACGGTGCGCCATGGGCGCACGGGCTTTCTCGTGCCACCGCGCAATCCGGAAGCGCTCGCCATGCGCCTCGCCGAAGTTCTGCGCGATCCGGAGCTCGGCCGTCGCTTCGGCGAAGCCGGACGCGAACGCGCACTGCGCCACTTCACGTGGTCGCATGTCGCGGACGGAATTGAAGCCGTGTACAGCCGCGTGATGGCGGGCGAGCGCCGGCGCGTCACCGCGGGGTGAGCCGGAGCTTTCGCGAACACACTTAACGTGTGTTCGCGCCGGCGAACGGGCTGGCCCAGGAGGGGCCAGCCCCGGGTTTCAAGCGAAGCAGGGATAGCGCAGCGCC
>JAJPKH010000297.1 GCA_021323795.1 Acidiferrobacteraceae bacterium
GCGCGCCACCACGACCGGCGCCGCGCAGAATCGGTTGCGCGTAAACACCGCCGCCGCTTCGGTTCCGGGCACACACTCGATCACGACGACGTCGCGACGCCCCGGTTTGCGTAACCCGGCGGCGGCGGCACCCGAACGAATGCCGGGAACGACCAGTAACGGCGGCAGACCGGTAAGTCCGACGGTCATGGACTAGCGCGACCAGCGGCTCATTCGAGCCGGCCGTGGCAATGTTTGTACTTCTTGCCCGACCCGCACGGGCACGGCTGATTGCGCCCGACCTTGGGTTGCTTGCGCACGACCGGGCGTTGCTCCACGGCCACGTCGTTGTCCTCGGCACGCTCCCCCGCGTTCGCCGAGGGGTGCAAGAAATGCATCTCCCGTGGAGCGCGCCGCGGCGCTTCGAAAATTTCAGGAGTCTCCGCGGGCTGCACCTCCATGCGCGCCAGCAAGGTCGCCACTTCCTGCTTGATGCGGGCGAGCATGTCGGAGAAAAGCTCAAACGCCTCGCGCTTGTACTCCTGCTTCGGATTCTTCTGCGCATAACCGCGCAAATGTATTCCCTGGCGCAGGTAATCCATGGCGGCGAGATGGTCCTTCCATTGCTGATCGAGCACCTGCAGCATGACCGCCTTCTCCAGTCGACGCATGACATCGGGTCCCACCGCTGTCGTCTTCTCTTGGTGGCGGCGTTCCAGCTCGGCTAGCACCCGATCGCGTATCTTTTCCTCGTCGAGGCTAGTCTCTTGATCGAGCCACGACTTGAGCGGGAGCTTCAAGCCGAATTCGCGCTCGAGGCTGTCCTCGAGCCCCGGGAGATCCCACTGCTCTTCCAGACTTTGCGGCGGGATGTAATTTCCGACCAGCGCTTCGACGACGTCGCGCCGGACCGCGCGGATGCTCTCGGAGATGTCCTCCACGTCCATGAGGCGGTTACGCTGCTCGTAAATCACCTTACGCTGCTCGTTCGCGACATCGTCGTACTCGAGCAGCTGCTTGCGGATATCGAAGTTCCGGCCTTCGACCTTGCGTTGCGCGTTCTCGATCGCCCGCGTCACCCACGGATGTTCGATCGCCTCGCCCTCCTGCATGCCCAGCTTTTGCATCAGACCGGCGACACGGTCGGAGCCGAAGATGCGCAGCAGATTGTCTTCGAGCGACAGATAGAAGCGACTGGCGCCCGGATCGCCTTGACGTCCCGACCGCCCGCGCAACTGATTGTCGATGCGCCGCGATTCATGCCGCTCGGTACCGATAACCTTCAACCCGCCGGCGGCAACGACCTGCCGGTGGCGCTTTTCCCACTCTTGTCGTATTTGTTCGCGCTTGCTCGCGTCGGCATCCGCGTCGGCGAGCTCCATGGTCAAGTTCCCGCCCAGCACGATGTCCGTTCCGCGGCCCGCCATATTCGTCGCGATCGTCACCGCGCCGGGGCGGCCGGCCTGCGCCACGATCAGCGCTTCGCGCTCGTGCTGCTTGGCGTTGAGCACTTGATGGGGAATTTTTTCCTTGTCAAGCAGCCGCGAGAGATGCTCCGAGGCTTCGATGGAGATGGTCCCGACGAGCACCGGCTGGCCACGTTCGTGGCTCTCCTTGATATCAGCGATGATCGCGCCGTGCTTCTCGCGCGCCGTGCGATACACCTGATCGCCCATGTCGTCGCGGATCATCGGCTGGTGCGTCGGTATCACGACGACTTCGAGTCCGTAGATTTGGTGGAACTCGAATGCTTCGGTGTCGGCCGTGCCGGTCATGCCGGAGAGCTTCTGATAGAGCCGGAAATAATTCTGGAACGTGATCGTGGCGAGCGTCTGGTTCTCGTTTTCGATCGGAACCCCTTCCTTCGCCTCGATCGCCTGATGCAGACCCTCGGACCAGCGCCGGCCGATCATCATGCGCCCGGTGAATTCATCGATGATGATGACCTGCTGGTCGCGAACCAGGTAATCCACTTCCCGCCGGTACAAGGCGTGCGCGCGCAACGCCGCGTTCAAGTGATGCATGAGCGCGAGGCTTGAAACGTCATAGAGATTGCCGCCCGCCTCCAGCAGTCCGGCCTGCGTCAGCAGCCGCTCGACTTTCTCGTGACCCGCCTCGGTCAAGAACGCTTGGCGCGTTTTCTCGTCAACGCTGTAGTCGCCCGGCCCGCCTTCGGTTTCCTGTTTCTCCAATTTCGGAATAATGGCGTTAATCTTGACGTAGAGATCGGTGCTCTCTTCCGCCGGGCCGGAAATAATGAGCGGAGTGCGCGCTTCGTCGATTAAAATCGAGTCGACTTCATCGACAATCGCGAAATTGAGGCCGCGCTGCACCCGGTCCTCGGGGCGAAACGCCATGTTGTCGCGCAGATAGTCGAAGCCGTACTCGTTATTGGTGCCGTAGGCGATATCCGCGGCGTAGGCCGCGCGCTTGGTCTCGCGGTCCTGGCCCGGTACCACGACCCCGACCGTCATGCCGAGAAAGCGGTAGATCTGCCCCATCCATTCCGCGTCCCGGCGCGCCAAATAGTCGTTCACGGTGACGACGTGCACCCCGCGCCCGGAAAGGGCGTTCAAATACGCCGGCAGCGTGGCGACCAGCGTCTTGCCTTCACCGGTACGCATTTCGGCGATCTTGCCCTGGTGCAACACCATGCCGCCGATCAACTGGACGTCGAAATGCCGCATTCCGAGCACGCGCTTGGAGGCCTCCCTCACCACGGCGAACGCTTCGGGCAGCACCTGGTCGAGTTCTTCTCCCTGGGATAAACGCGTCCTAAACTCCGCCGTCTTCGCGCGCAACGCCTCGTCGGAGAGCGCGGCGACGCCCGGCTCGAGCGCGTTGATGCGCTCGACCTGCCAGTGCATCGCCTTTAGCAGGCGCGAGTTGCGGCTGCCGAATATCTTCGTAAGTGCTTTGGTGATCATCGGGAACTACGCGACGTGCACGGAAAGAATCGAGCGTGGATTATGGAGGAAAAGGAAGGGGACTTGAAGGCTAAGGAAGCCTTCTCGCCCCGCTACTACTGAGCAGCGCGCAAATACCTGCCTGGATTCAGCGGCTGCTCGTCCCGCAACACCTCAAAATGCACATGCGGCCCGGTCGAGCGCCCCGAGCTCCCGACGAGCGCAATCGCATCCCCCCGGTTGACCTTGTCCCCGACCTTCACGAGA
>JAJPKH010000125.1 GCA_021323795.1 Acidiferrobacteraceae bacterium
AGCGCGGCGTCGACGGCGGTGGCGAGACTGCGCGCGATCACGCGCGGCCCCTTGTCGAGCCAGCGCAGCGGCAGGGCCGTAAGGGCCACGATCGCCCGCCATGCCGCTTCCTGCGACGTTTCGCCGGCGAGCGAAAACGGCTGTGAGGGATTGTGCATTGGTTTATCGTGCGCGCGGGCGCGCCGGCGCCGCCGTGCGCGCGGCAATCTCCCGGCCTCGGGCGGCTACTCGCGTGCGCGCATCTCCTGTCCCACGAAAGCGGTTCGACATCGTGAACCTCTGCGGCAGCCGGGCCGCCTCGCTGTTAAATTAAGGAAACTTCCAGGCGTGAACGCGAATGGCTCAAGAGACGACACGAGAAGCGACCGCCTCGCTGGTGGCGTATCGCTCTACCCTCTACCAATTTTTATAATTCACACCGGGCTACGCGCTCATAGCGTCACGGGCGGCCTTCATCTTACTCAAAACGTCCGCACGCGTGCACTCTCGGTGCAAGATTACCTATTTCGATCAGGGGTTTTGCGTTTGCGCCGCGCGCAGCCCCAAGCGGCGAGGAGCACGAAAGACGCGGCGAGCACTATCGGGGTGTTACCGTAGCGGGCATACAGGGTCATGCCTTCCATCGGCTGCACGGAGCCGGTCAACACATACGAAACGAATTGCGGCGAGCGCGCGAGCACGTTACCTCGATGGTCGATGATCGCCGACGGGCCGGTGTTCGCCGCGCGCAGCATCGGCCGCCCGGCTTCGAGCGCACGCACGCGCGCCATTTGCAGGCGTTGATGCGGCGCGAGCGAGTCGCCGAACCAGGAGTCTTCGCTCACGTTCACGAGCAGCGTGGCGGCGGGCAACGCTCGGATAACTTCCTCCCCGAACGCGTCTTCATAACAAACCGAAACGCCGAGCGTCTGTCCGGCGGCGACGAGCAACTTCTGGTTTGCTTCGCCCACGCTGAAATTCGACATCGGGATCTGCAAGTGCTCGATCAGCCAGCCGAACATGACCGGCCAGGGAAGAAATTCACCGAAAGGCACGAGATGTTGTTTGCGGTAGCGGCCGTCATGACTGCCGAGGGCGAACACGCTGTTGTAGTACAAGCGACCGCGCGCGTCCTGCTCGATGGCGCCGATCAGAAAGTCGGTACGGTGTTCCTGCGAGATTCGTTTCAGCGTCGGTTCGAGCCCGGGCGCGATCTTGTCGAAGTAGCCGGGCACCGCGGCCTCGGGCCAAATCACCAGATCCGCGCGCGGCGCCTGCTCGCTCAAGGCGACATAGCGGTCGATGATCGCCTGTCGATGGTCCGGCTGCCACTTGATCGACAGCGGAATATTCCCTTGGACCAGCGCGACTCGAAGCGCCGAGGGCGTCGGCCGGACGGAGGAGATCTGCCCGGCCCAGGCCGCCGCGAGCCAGAGCACGATCCAGACCGGCAGATAAACAATCCAGGCGCGCCGGCGCTCCACCCACGCGCCCGCGAGCAGGCCCGCCGTGACCGCGACCGCCAAGCTCATGCCGTAAACACCGATCCATGGCGCGAGGCCGGCGAGCGGCGTGTCGGTTTGGCTGTAACCCAGGTTGAGCCAGGGAAAGCCGGTGAGGAACCAACCGCGCGTCCATTCGAGCAGCACCCAGGCGGCCGGCATGCAAAGCACGGTGTGCCAGCCGCTGCCGAGGCCCGCGAACCGCGCTTGCAGCCACCCCGCGGCCGCGGGGAACAGCGCGAGCCCGGCGACGAACAAGGCGACGGCGATTCCCGCGAGCGGCGCCGGCATGTTTCCGTACGTGTGCAGGCTCACGTACACCCACGACACGCCGACGCCGAAGAGGCCGAGGCCGTAGAGAAAACCGCGTCGTGCCGCGCGCCCGGGCGCGGCGGCGTGCCACGTCACGAACAATACGGCGGGCGCGAGCAGGGCGAGCGGGAAGAAATTGAACGGCGCGAAGGCGAGCGGCGTCGCGGCGCCGGCGAGCAGGGCCGCGAGGTCGCGGCGGCGGCGCGCGCCGGGCGCGTCATGCGCGGCGGAGGAAAACGCCATCTATTTTATTCCGCCGGTTGCCCGGCGGCGGGGGCGCGAATGACTTTCAACAAATGCACGCGGCGGCTGTCCGCGCGCAGCACCTCGAACTGGAGCCCCTCGATCGCGATGCGTTCGCCGCGGCGCGGGAGCCGGCCGAACGTCGTCAGCACGAGCCCGCCGACGGTGTCGACTTCCTGATCGCTGAAGTGCGTGCCGAAGTACGAATTGAAATCGGCGATGGGCGTCAGCGCCTTCACCACGTGC
This sequence comes from Acidiferrobacteraceae bacterium, assembly GCA_021323795.1. GTDB lineage: Bacteria > Pseudomonadota > Gammaproteobacteria > Acidiferrobacterales > Sulfurifustaceae > JACQFZ01. Next base: position 2,283 of record JAJPKH010000125.1, read on the forward strand.
TCGCCGTTGTCGCGCGGCATGATCATCGTGCCTTCATCGATGTCGTACTCGTCGGCGATCTCGCCCACGATCTGCTCGAGCACGTCCTCGATGGTGACGAGCCCGGCGACGCCGCCGTATTCGTCGACCACGATCGCCATGTGGTTGCGGTTGGCCTTGAATTCGCGCAACAGCACGTTCAAGCGCTTGCTTTCCGGCACGAACACCGCGGGGCGCAGCATGTCGGCCAGCACGAATTGCGCGCGCTTGCGCTTGTCGAGCTGGAAATAGCGCAGCAGCTCTTTCGCGAGCAGGATGCCGATGACTTTGTCCTTGTCGCCGTCGATCATCGGAAACCGCGAGTGTCCCGATTCGATGATCATCGGCAGATAAGCGTCGGGCGCGCTGTTCTTGTCGACGACATCCATTTGCGCGCGCGGCACCATGATGTCGCGCACTTTCATTTCCGAAACCTGGAACACGCCCTCGATCATGTCGAGCGAGTCCGAATCGATCAGCCCGCGGCTCCCGGCGTCGCGCAATATCTCGAGCAGCTCCTCGCGACTACCCGGCTCGCCGAGCAGCGCGTGGCTCAGCCGATCGAGCAGCGAGCGGTGCGGCGTTCCTTCCTCGATACTGCTGCGGTCGTCATCGGATCGGTTCATATACGGGGAAACGTAGCGCAGGAACCCTGAATCAGTAAGGATCGGCGTATCCCAGACGCCGCAGAATCGCGGCTTCCTTACGCTCCATGAGCGCGGCTTCGCGGCGCGTTTTATGGTCGTAGCCGCGCAGATGCATTATACCGTGCACCACCATGTGCGCCCAATGCGCCGCCGCGGCCTTGCCCTGCGCCCGCGCCTCACGATTCACCACCGGCGCGCAAATGACGAGATCACCGAGCGTATCGCTGCGTCCGCCCGGAGGATTCTCGAACGCGAACGCGAGCACGTTGGTCGGCCCACGGCGGCCGCGATAGTGGCGGTTGAATCCGGCGCTCTCCGCTTCATTGACGATGCGCACGCCGATCGAGACAGCGGAGCGGCGCAGTCCTTCCAGCGCCGCCTCGGCCCATCGCACGATCGCGGCGCGTCCGGGCGCGCGCCGACGCGAGGCGTAGTCGACGCGAATGCTGAGTTTCATCGCCGCGCGGCGCGGTCGAGCTCGCCGGCACGGTCGTGCGCCTCGTAAGCCTCGACGATTTTCTGCACGAGCGCGTGGCGCACCACGTCCTGCGGCGTGAAGTGAGTGAACGAAATGCCCGCGACATCGCGCAGTATCTCGATCGCCTGCTTCAGGCCCGACAGCTGCGTGCGCCGCAGATCGATCTGCGTAATATCGCCCGTGATGACGGCGGTGGTTCCGAATCCGATGCGGGTCAGGAACATTTTCATCTGATCCGCGGTCGTGTTCTGCGCCTCGTCGAGAATGATGAACGACTCGTTGAGCGTGCGGCCGCGCATGTACGCGAGCGGCGCGATCTCGATGATGTTACGCTCGAGCAGCCGCTGCACTTTTTCAAACCCGAGCATTTCGTGCAGCGCGTCGTAGAGCGGACGCAGATACGGATCGACCTTCTGCTCGAGCGCGCCCGGGAGAAATCCCAAGCGCTCGCCCGCTTCGACCACCGGGCGCACCAGCAAGATGCGCTGCACGCGGTTCGATTCCAGCGCTTCGACGGCGCAAGCGACGGCGAGATACGTCTTGCCGGTGCCGGCGGGGCCGATACCGAAGTTGATGTCGTGCGTCAGGATGCTCTGCACGTACTGGCTCTGGCGCGGTCCGCGCGGGCGCACGATGCGCTTCGGCGTGCGCAGCACCGATTCCTGATCGCCGTCCTCGTTCCCTCGGCCGGCGCTCGATTCCTGCAACGCCAAATGGACGACCTGGGCGGTCAAGGGCTCCCGGCCGCGGGTGGTGTCGTACAGCGCTTTGATCACGCGCGCGGCGTCGCGGCTTCGATCCGCGGGCCCGGTCACGCGAAAGCCGTTGCCGCGGTTAGCGATCTCGACGCCGAGGTATTCCTCGATTTGACGCAGGTTCTCGTCGTGTTGGCCGCACAGGCTGGCCAACCGGCGGTTATCGGCGGGGGTGAGGCTGAATTCGATGCGCTTGGGTTTGGCGCTCAACTCAAGTCAACGTTTAAAACGACGTAATCAGGTTTAAAGAGTAGATCGTAAGCCGGGAACTGAATCAAGCGCCCGACGAAATAGGGACTTTTGCACCCAGCTACCCTTTCGCTCGGGCAACGCGTAAGGCGGGAAACCCTAGGCCTCATGCCGTTGGAGGGGGAGAGACGGCACACGTCCCCGCGGCGCTTCGACGATTCGTCCGCGCAGCGAGTTCGGCAGAGCGGCGATAATTTCGACTTCCTGGAATTGCCCGATCAAGCTCTGGTCCGCCGCGAAATTCACCGTATGGTTGCTCGCCGTCCTGCCGCACAGCTGCATCGCATCGCGCGCGGCCGGGCGCTCCACCAGGACTGATTGACGCGTTCCCACAAGCAGGCGCCGGGCACGGCTGGCGTAGTGGGCGAGCCGATGTTGCAGGCGCGCCAACCTTTCCTGTTTTACTTCGACGGGCGTGGCGTCCGCGAGTTCTGCCGCGGGCGTGCCGGGACGCGCGCTGTAGATAAAGCTGAATGCGCCGTCGAAGCCCACATCCTCCAGCAACGCCAGGGTGGCGGCGAAATCCGCTTCGGTCTCTCCCGGGAATCCCACGATGAAGTCCGTCGTGATCGAAATGTCCGGGCGCGCCGCGCGCAAACGTCGGATCTTCTCCCGGTATTCCCGCACCGTATGCCCGCGCTTCATCAACGCCAGGATGCGGTCGGAGCCGCTCTGTACCGGCAGATGCAAGTGCGAAGCAAGCTTCGGCGCCTGCGCGTAGATTTCGATCAGCCGATCGTCGAATTCAACGGGGTGAGAAGTCATGAAGCGGATGCGGCCGATGCCCTCGATCTCGGCGAGATAGCGGATGAGAAGCGCGAGGTCCGCCGCGCCGCCGCCATGCATCGCGCCGCGATAGGCGTTGACGTTTTGCCCGAGCAGCGTGACCTCCCGTACCCCACGATCGGCGAGCGCCGCGACTTCGGCGAGCACGTCGTCGAAGGGACGGGAAAATTCCTCGCCGCGCGTGTAGGGCACGACGCAAAACGTACAGTATTTGCTGCAACCTTCCATGATCGATACGAAGGCGCAGGGCCCGGTCACCGAGGGCTCCGGCAGCCGATCGAATTTTTCAATCTCCGGGAAGGACACGTCGACCGCCGGCCGCCTGGAGGCGGCAACGCGGTCGAACAATTCGCCGACGCGGTGCAGCGTCTGGGGACCGAACACCAAATCGACGTAGGGAGCGCGATCGATGATCGCTTCTCCCTCCTGACTCGCCACGCAGCCGCCCACTCCTATCACAACCCCCGGGCGCGCGTCCTTGAAAGGACGCCAACGGCCGAGCTCGCTGAAGACCTTCTCCTGCGCCTTTTCACGGATGGAACAGGTATTGAGCAGCAGCAGATCGGCTTGCGCGGGATCTTCGGTGCGCTCGAAACCGTGCGACGCGGCGAGCACATCGGCCATGCGCGTCGAGTCGTACTCGTTCATCTGGCAACCGAACGTCTTGATGTAGAGCTTGCGCGGCATCGAAAAAGGAGCGAACAAGGGGGCGGTAATTTACCGTCCCGTCTTGCGGAATGCCAGGAGTCGGGTCATGCGCGGAAGGAAAAGGCGATGGATCGGCCGCCAAACGGGGGGCACGAACAGCACGGAGTAAGAACTAGGGACGAGGTAGCGGCAGGCGGGCCGACCGGCCCGCCGTGCCGAGGACTTACTTGACGTTGTCTTTGCCGCTGAGGCGTGGCCCTATCCCGACCAGCAGAGCGATCACCGTCAAGGCGAAGATCAACACGGTATTCTCCAGGCGCACCGAATACGAAGAGGCCAAAAAAGTAACCACCGATGGCGTTCCGAGCCATAAACCCAACTTGAACATGAGACTTCCTCCTACCAGCCGCCCTGAACGGACGACCACGTCCGGAAAGTCTTAGCCGCACCCTAAGAGCCTTCAAGGCGATACCGATGTAAGGCCGCATGGAAACGACGAAGCGAAAGGCGCCGATACAGGCACCAGCCGAGGGGATCGATTCGGCCGGCAAACGGCGAGACGAGGGAAAAGGGTCAGACCAGATTACGGAGCAGCAACTCATCCGGATGCTGGGCAAGATAGTACTGCTGTTCGAGATAAGGCTGCGGAGATCGCCGCAGATAGTGACGCATCAGCGTGATCGGAACGATCAAGGGGACCTGCCCCCGGCGATAACGCTCGATGAGCCCCAGCATTTCGCTGTTATCGCCTCGATCCAAATTGCGCTTAAGAAAACCAAACGCGTGCTGCAGCGCATTGGCGTGATGGGCGCGCGTGGCCGGCTTCTTCAGGGACTGCATCAACTGTCGGATGTAATGCGCGCCGCGTTCGGCGATCTTGCCATGCCCCGCGGCGGCGACGTCTCGTCCGAGCGCCCGGTACGCCCTCTCGTCGTGCGCCAGCACGATCAACTCGTGACGGGTATGGAAGTCGACCAATAACTTCGGCGTCAGCGCGTCGCGCACGAGCCGCTGCCAACGATGATAAACGAAAACCCGTTCTATAAAATTCTCGCGCAGGACCGGATCCATGAGCCGACCTTCTTCCTCGAACGGCATCTCGGGCCACCGTTCCATTAACGCGCGCGCGTATACACCGACGCCGTTCACGAGCGGC
>JAJPKH010000057.1 GCA_021323795.1 Acidiferrobacteraceae bacterium
CGCATTGCGTCGCTCGCGCCTCGCTGGATCATCCCCGGGCACGGCGCGGCCTTCACCGACGCGACGAGCGCCGTCGCGCGAGCGCGCGGCCGGCTCGACGCCTTCGCCAACGATCCGGCCAAAAACGCGCGGCACGTGCTCAAGGCGTTGTTTTCGTTTTCCCTGCTCGCCAAGCAGCGCATGCGCTTGAGCGACGTCCCGTCGTACGTCGCCGCCGTTCCTTGCTACCGCGACGTCAACGAGCGTTTCATCGGCCAGCCGCTGGCGCAGCTCGCGGACGCGCTCGTCAACGAGCTGGTGAAGGCGAAAGCGATTGTGGTGGAGGACGGGTGGATTCGGCCCGTGATCGCGGCGTAACCGAAAATACTACTCGCCGAATTTCTTGAGGCCTTCCAGATTCAACACGGTAATACCGCCGTATTCCAAGCGCACCAGGCCGGCTTCATCGAGAACTTTCAAGGAATGATTCACGCGCTGGCGCGAGAGACCGGCCAGGTGTCCTATCTCTTCCTGTGAAATTTTGATCAACGGTCGAATGCCGGGCGCGAGCGTCGGATTGAAAAGCGCCGCGAGGCAATGCGCGACGCGGCCATCCGGCCCGAGCAGCCGATCGTACTCGACCATGCCGATGAATTGCCCGAGGCGCTCGTTCAGCTGGACCAAGAGAAAACGATTGAACTCGATGCTGCTGTCGAGCAGCCACATGAAGGTGGCGCGCGGCATGTAGGCGATTTCGCTGTCGCGCAGCGCGATCACATCGTAGCGCCGGTGCGTGTCCTTGAGTATCGAACCTTCGCCGAACCAGCCGCCGGTCGTCACGCCCGTGAACGTCGTGACCTTGCCGCTCGCCGCGGTATTGGTCATCTTGCCGAGTCCCTCGATCACGCCGACCCAGTACTCGACGCGCTCGCCCTTGCGGCAGATATAAGCGCCTTTCGGCACACTGCGCACGATCGTCTCCGATTCGATGCGGCGGCGCTGTTCCAGCGTGAGCGAACGGGTCCAGACCGACACCGCGAGCAACTCCTGCAGCTTGGAGGCCTGATCCGCGGGCGTGGATCGAGCGGTCGAATTTATCAGTCGCATGGCGAGTATTGTCGTTTGAATGACAAACAGAATCCCATTGCATCGGGTAGGCTGTCGTCCCAGTATACGGGGTGCTGTGCCCTTACTAAAACTACGGGCTGAAACCACTAAATGCGCTCGAGGGTAGCCGTCGCGGCGATAGATCCGCCACGCACGCAGTCGGCAGCAGGCGAGTCGGATCACGCCGGCTCCGCCTCCGTCATGGCCGACACCTTCCCTCGATTACTGCTGCGGCACGCTTCCGTCCGGCCTCACCGTCCCGCCCTGCGGGAGAAAGATCTCGGCATCTGGCAGACCTGGACCTGGGGTCAATTGCTGGGGGAGGTCAAGGCCATCGCCGCCGGTCTCGCGGCGCTCGGCTTCGAACGCGGGCAGCATCTCGCCATCATCGGCGAGAATCGACCGCGCCTTTACGCCTCCATCAACGCCGTGCAGGCGCTCGGTGGAATTCCCGTCCCACTCTACGAAGACGCGGTCGCGCCGGAAATCGGTTTCGTGCTGCGCGAGGCCGAGATCGAATTCGCCGTCGTGGAGGATCAGGAGCAGGTGGATAAGCTGCTCGAGGTTCTTCCGCAGTGCCCGCGTCTCAAACATATCGTCTACGACGATCCGCGCGGCCTGCGCAATTACCGCCAGCCGCAGTTGCGCGCGTTCGAGTCGTTGCAGGAGCTCGGCCGGCAATTCCATTCGAGCCGGCCGGAATTTTTCACGCAAGCAGTCGCCAAGGGCCGCGCGACCGATATCGCCATGCTCTTCTACACGTCGGGCACGACGGGTCACCCGAAAGGGGTGGTGCTGACCCACCGCAATCTGATCGAAGCCGGCCGCGCCGCCGTCGAGATGGACCGGCTTACGGCCGACGAAGAAGTGCTGGCGTATCTGCCGCTCGCGTGGGTCGGACAGAATTTGTTCTCCTACGTGCAAGCGCTGATCGCCGGCTTCTGCGTGAGCTGCCCGGAATCCGGCGACACCGTGATGCTCGATATGCGCGAAATCGGCCCGACGTATTACTTCGCGCCGCCGCGCGTGCTCGAAGCGCTGCTGACGCAAGTCACGATCCGCATGGAGGACGCGAGCTGGATCAAGCGCAAGATGTTTCGTTACTTCATGGAACACGCGCGCCGCGTGGGCGCGCCGCTCCTCGACGGCACCGCGACCGTGGGATGGCGCGACCGCTGGCTTTACGCGCTCGGCAACTACCTCGTGTACGGTCCGCTGCGCAACGCGCTCGGCATGAGCCGCGTGCGCGTCGCCTACACCGCCGGCGAGGCCATCGGTCCCGATCTCTTCGTGTTCTATCGCTCGATCGGCATCAATTTGAAGCAGCTGTACGGCTCGACCGAAACCTCGGTGTTCGTGTTCATGCAGCCCGACGGACAAGTGAAGCCCGACACCGTCGGGTTGCCCATGAAAGGCGTTCAAGTGAAGATCGCCGAGAGCGGCGAGATCCTGCTCAAGTGTCCGGGCCTGTTCCAGGGTTACTACAAGAATCCGCAGGCGACCGCGGAGGCGAAGGACGCCGACGGCTGGTTCCATACGGGCGACGCCGGATTTCTCGACGACGACGGACATGTGCGCATCATCGACCGCGCCAAGGACGTGGGCCGGCTCCGCGACGACACGTTATTCGCGCCGAAGTATCTCGAGAACAAGCTCAAGTTCTTTCCCTACATCAAGGAAGCGGTCGCGTTCGGCAACGGCCGCGAGCACGCGGCGGCGATTATCAATATCGACGTCGCCGCGGTCGGCGACTGGGCGGAGCGCCGCAATCTCCCTTACTCCGGCTACACCGATCTCGCGGCGAAAGATCCGGTGTACGAGCTCGTCCGCGAATGCGTGGAGAAAGTGAATCTCGATCTGTCGCACGATCCGAAACTGCGCGGTTCGCAGATTCGTAGATTCGTGATTCTGCACAAGGAGCTCGACGCCGACGACGGCGAGCTGACGCGCACCCGCAAAGTGCGCCGGCGCATCATCGGCGACAAATACGCGAAGATCGTCGAGGCGCTTTACGCCGACGCCGACCATGTCGAGATGGACGCGCAGGTCAAATTCGAGGACGGCCGGACCGGCACGGTGCGGGCGGATTTGAAAATCCGCACCGCCCGGACGTTCCCGGAGAAGAAAACCGCCTTCGCGGGGAGCAGGCAGGAGGCCGCCGCATGAACGCGCGCCACATCGGCGAGCGAATTCTCGCGGTGGAGGACATCACGCTCTCCTTCGGCGGCGTGCAGGCGTTGGCGGGCGTCAGCTTCGACGTGCGCGAGCACGAGATACGCGCCATCATCGGCCCGAACGGCGCCGGCAAGAGCTCGATGCTGAACGTCATCAACGGCGTGTACCAGCCGCAACGCGGGGCGGTTACTTTCCTCGGCGAGAAGCGCCGCCACATGGAGCCGCATCGCACGGCCAAGCAGGGCATCGCGCGCACGTTTCAGAATCTCGCGCTCTTCAAGGGCATGACCGCGCTCGACAACATCATGACGGGCCGCAATCTGAAGATGAAATCGAGCCTGCTCGCGCAGGCGATTCGCCTCGGTCCCGCCGAAAGGGAAGAGCTGCGCCACCGCGAATACGTCGAACGCATCATCGACTTTCTCGAGATCCAGGCGTATCGCAAGACGCCGGTCGGGCGCCTGCCGTACGGCTTGCAGAAGCGCGTCGACCTCGGCCGCGCGCTCGCCATGGAGCCGCGGCTGCTGCTGCTCGACGAGCCGATGGCGGGCATGAACGTCGAGGAACGCCGGGACATGTGCCGCTTCATTCTCGACGTGAACGACGAGTTCGGCACCACCATCGTGCTGATCGAGCACGACATGGGCGTGGTCATGGATCTTTCCGACCGCGTGGTGGTGCTCGATTACGGCAAGAAGATCGGCGACGGCACGCCGGATGAGGTGCGCAACAACCAGGCGGTCATCGACGCCTATCTCGGAGTGCAGCACTGATGAAGTTCCTCGCTACCCAATGGCCGGTCGCCGCCCTCGCCGTGCTGCTGGCGCTGGGACTCGCGGCGCCGCTCGCGATCGGGGACGCGCCCGTCGGTTTTTACATCGAAGTCCTGCTCGGCGGTCTCATGGCCGGCGTGCTTTATTCGCTGGTCGCGCTCGGCTTCGTGCTGATCTACAAGGCCTCCGGCGTATTCAACTTCGCGCAAGGGGCGATGGTGCTGTTCGCGGCGCTGTCGATGGCGCGCATGACGGAAGTCATGCCGTTCCTCGTCGCGCTGCTGCTCGCGACCGGCATCATGGTGTTGCTCGCGTTCGCGATCGAGAAGGCGGTGCTGCGCCCGCTCGTCAATCAGGACGGCGCGGTGCTGCTCATGGCGACGATCGGCATCAGTTATTTTCTGGACGGTTTCGGGCAGACGCTGTGGGGCAGCGACATCTACAACATCGATCTCGGCATCTCCAAGGAGCCCATCCTCATTTTGGATGGCGTATTCCAGGGCGGTATTCTCGTGAGCCAGGAAGACATCATCGCCGCCGTCACCGCCGCGGTGCTGGTCGGCGCGCTCGCCGTATTCTTCCAGCGCACGCCGGTCGGGCGCGCGTTGCGCGCCGTCGCCGACGATCATCAGGCGGCGCAATCGATCGGCATTCCGCTCAACCGCATCTGGGTGATCGTGTGGTCGGTCGCGGGTTTCGTCGCGCTCGTGGCCGGCATGGTGTGGGGCTCGAAGCTCGGCGTGCAGTTCTCGCTGTAGCTGGTGGCCCTGAAGGCGCTGCCGGTCGTGATTCTCGGCGGACTCACCTCGGTGCCGGGCGCCGTCATCGGCGGCTTGATCATCGGCGTCGGCGAAAAAACCGCCGAAGTCTTTCTGGGACAATGGCTCGCGAAAACGTACGCGCTCGCGGGCGGCGGCATTGAAAACTGGTTCGCGTACGTGTTGGCGCTGCTGTTCCTGCTCGTGCGACCGGAAGGGTTGTTCGGCGAGCGCCATATCGATCGCGTGTGACGGCGGCGCCGTGATTTATCGCGAAAACGGCCAATTCAAAACCAGCTACCGCGCGGATCAGCAGATCTTTCCGATCCTGCAGGACCGCGCGTTCATGCTCGGCTTATCGGCGCTGGCCCTGGTCGCGGTTCCGTTTGGGGCGAGCGACTATATGTTCCGCGCCATCCTCATTCCGGCGTTGATTCTTTCGCTCGGCGCGATCGGGCTCAACCTGCTGGTCGGCTACTGCGGGCAAATCTCGCTCGGCGCGGGCGGCATCATGGCGGTCGGCGCGTATGCCGCGTACAACTTTTTCATCCGCGTTCCGCAGCTCAACTTCCTCGTGGTTTTGATTTTGGCCGGACTCTGCGCGGCGTTCGTCGGAATGTTGTTCGGCATCCCGAGCCTGCGCATCAAGGGTTTGTATCTCGCGGTGGCGACGCTCGCCGCGCAGTTCTTCACCGACTGGCTGTTTTCGCGCGCCGGCTGGTTCACGAATTACACGCCGTCCGGGTCCGTATCGACGCCGACGTTGACGATGTTCGGCTGGGCCATCGATACCCCGACCGAGAAGTATCTGCTGTTGCTCGGGCTGGTGTTCGTGTTCGCGCTGTGCGCGAAGAATCTCGTGCGCGGACACGTCGGCCGCGCCTGGATGGCGACGCGCGACATGGACGTCGCCGCCGAAGTCATCGGCATCCGACCGATGTACGCGAAGCTCACGGCGTTCGGCGTGAGCTCGTTTTATCTCGGCGTCGCGGGGGCGCTGTGGGGCTTTGTCTATCTCGGCTCCTGGGAACCGCTCGCCTTCAACATCAATCTGTCGTTCAGCCTGCTGTTCATGATCATCATCGGCGGTCTCGGCTCGATTCTCGGCAATTTTCTCGGCACAGCCTTCATCGTCATTCTGCCGCTGTTGCTGAACCGGATCCCGGCCTCGATCGGCGTTCATCTATCGACCGCGACGGTTTCGCACCTCGAGTCGATGATTTTCGGAGGACTGATCATCTTTTTTCTGATCGTCGAACCGCATGGGTTGGCGCGCTTGTGGTCGATTGGCAAGGAAAAACTGCGCCTGTGGCCGTTTCCGCATTGACGCGCCGCACGGATTTTCGTCATAACTATGAGGACAGAGACATGAAAGCAACCTTCAAACAGCAGCTCTTGCGCCTGGCATCCGCGTTCGCGGGCGTGGCCCTTTGCGGCGCGCTCGCGCAGGCGGACGAAATCTTCGTGCCGGCGTTGTCGTACCGCACCGGCGCTTACGCGCCGAACGGCATCCCGTTCACCGACGGGTTCATCGATTATCTGAAGCTGGTGAACGCGCGCGACGGCGGCGTGAACGGCATCAAGATCGCCTTCGAGGAGTGCGAGACGGGTTACGCGCAGGATCGCGGCGTCGAGTGTTACGAGCGCCTCAAGAGCAAGAAGCCCGTCGCCATCAATCCGCTGTCCACCGGCATCACCTTCGCGCTGACGGACAAGGCGCCGGGCGACAAGATTCCGCTCTTCACCACCGGCTATGGCCGGTCGGACTCCGCGGACGGCAGCGTATTTCAATGGAATTTCCCGCTGCTCGGGACGTACTGGAACGCCGCCGATATTCTGTTGCAGCACGTCGCCAAATTGAACAAAGGCAACCTCAAAGGCAAGAAGATCGCGCTGGTGTACCACGACTCGCCGTACGGCAAGGAGCCGATTCCCGTGCTCGAGGAGCGCGCGAAGACGATGGGCTACGAGCTCATCAAGCTTCCCGTCACTCACCCGGGCGTCGAGCAGAAGGCGACCTGGCTGCAAGTGCGCCAGCAACGTCCCGACTACGTGTTCTTGTGGGGCTGGGGCGTGATGAACTCCGCGGCCATCAAGGAAGCGACCGCCGTCGGCTATCCGCGCAAGCAAATGTACGGCGTGTGGTGGTCCGCGGCCGAGCCGGACGTGTTGCCGGCCGAGGCGTCCGCGGCGGGATACAACGGCTTGGCGCTGCAACACAGCGACGAGAAGGACGCGCAGATTCATAAAGACGTCATCAAGCACGTGTATGACAAGGGCCAGGGCACCGCGAAGAAAGAGGAAGTGGGAACCGTGCTCTACAACCGCGGGCTGATCAGCGCCATGCTCGTCGTCGAGTCCATTCGCACCGCGCAGGGCAAGTACGGCAAGCGCGTGGTGACGGGCGAGGAGGTGCGCTGGGGCGCCGAGCATCTCAACATCGATACCGCGCGCATCAAGGCGCTCGGCTTCGACGGCTTGTTGCAGCCGATAAA
>JAJPKH010000035.1 GCA_021323795.1 Acidiferrobacteraceae bacterium
CGCGGCCATCGGCCTGCTGCTCGTGATCGAGCGCGAGTCGCGCGGGCTCGTGTGGGGCCGCGCATGAGCGGCGTGCTGATTATGGCGGGCGGGACCGGCGGGCATGTATTCCCCGGGCTCGCGGTCGCGCGCCGGCTGCGCGCGTCGCAGGTGCCGGTGACATGGCTCGGCACGCGCGAAGGCCTTGAAGCGCGTCTGGTGCCGTCGCTCGCGCCGGACGTGGAGATGGAATGGATCACCATTCGCGGCGTGCGCGGCAAAGGCGTCTGGCACTGGCTGTGGCTACCGTGGCGCCTCGCCCGCGCGATGGTGCAGGCGTTTCGCGTGATGCGCCGGCGGCGCCCGCAGGCGGTGCTTTCGCTCGGCGGCTTCGTCGCCGGGCCGGGCGGCCTGGTCGCGTGGCTCGCGCGCATTCCGTTGCTCATCCATGAGCAGAATGCGATTCCCGGCATGACCAACAAATGGCTCGCGCTCCTCGCCGATCGGGTGCTGACCGGCTTTCCCGCTGCCTTCGACGGGGCCGCGCAACAAGTCGGCAATCCCGTGCGCGCGGAGATCGCGCGGCTGCCGGCGCCCGCGGAGCGGCTGCAAGGTCGAAGCGGGCCGCTGCGGCTGCTCGTCGTCGGCGGGAGTCAAGGCGCCGCGGCGCTCAATGAGGCGGTCCCGCGCGCGGTGCAGGAACTGGCGCAACACGGGACGGCGGTCGATGTGTGGCATCAATGCGGGCGCGATGCGGCGACAATCGTGGAGCGCGCGTACGGCAGCTTGCCCGCGCGCGTGACGCCGTTTATCGACGACATGGCGGCCGCCTATGCCTGGGCCGATGTGGTGTTGTGCCGCGCCGGCGCGATGACGATCGCCGAGCTGGCGGCGGGCGGCGTCGCCGCGATTCTCGTGCCGTTCCCGCGCGCCGTCGATGATCATCAAACCGCCAACGCCCGTTTCCTGGTGGATCGCGGTGCGGCGATCTTGTTGCCGCAACCCGAGCTGACACCGGCTCGCGTCGCCGAGCTCCTGAAGCAATTCGCCGCCAATCGCGCCGTGCTGCTGCGCATGGCCGAAGCGGGGCGGGCGTGCAGTATTCCGGACGCCGACGCGACCGTGGCGCGACTGTGCCTGGAGGCGATGCATGCGTGATCGGCCATCGCCTATTACGATCGCGTGCACCGCACGCGCGCGGCTCGGGAATGCACCGAAGGCAACGCGCGGGATCCGCCCGAGGGGGCACGATGCGTGATCGGGTCAAGCGCGTGCATTTCGTCGGCATCGGCGGGGCCGGCATGTGCGGCATCGCGGAAGTGCTGCACAACCAGGGCTATCAGGTGTCGGGCTCGGATGCGCGCGAAAGCGCGAATACCCGCCGGCTCGCGCAGCTCGGCGTCGCGGTGCACATCGGCCACGCGGCCGAGCGCATCGCGGGCTCCGATGTCGTCGTCATTTCCTCGGCGGTGACGAGCGACAATCCGGAAGTCGTCGCCGCGCGCGCGGCGAAAATACCGGTGATACCGCGCGCGGAAATGCTCGGCGAATTGATGCGGCTGCAGCGCGGCGTCGCCGTCGCCGGCACGCACGGCAAGACCACCACGACGAGTCTGATCGCGAGCTGTCTCGCGGAAGGCAAGCTCGACCCGACCTTCGTCATCGGCGGACGCCTAAAGAGCGCCGGCGCCAACGCCCGCGTCGGCCGCGGCGAGTATCTTGTCGCGGAAGCCGACGAGAGCGACGCTTCGTTCCTGCACTTGCAGCCGCTCATTGCCGTCGTCACCAATATCGACGCCGACCACATGGATACCTATGGCGGCGACTTCAATCGGCTGAAATCAACGTTCGTCGATTTCCTGCACAACTTGCCGTTTTACGGTCTGGCGGTGCTCTGCATCGACGACCCCGTGGTGCGCGAAATCGTGCCGCGCGTGCATAAGCCGGTGCTGACGTACGGTACGCGCCCCGACGCCGACCTGCGCGCGACCGCGATCGCATGCAACGGTTTACAGATGCGCTTCACGGTGGCGCATCGCGGTCAGACCGATTGGCTTGACGTCACGCTCAATCATCCCGGGCGGCACAACGTGCTGAACGCGCTCGCCGCGATCGGCGTCGCGCGCGAGCTCGGCGTGCCGCGCGAAGCGATCGCGCGCGCGTTGTGCGAATTTTCCGGCATCGATCGGCGGTTTCAGGTGAACGGCCCGATCACCGTCAACGGCGGCGACGTGATCCTGGTCGACGACTACGGCCATCACCCGCGCGAGATCGCCGCAACGCTCGACGCCGCGCGCGCGGCCTGGCCGGGGCGCCGGCTGGTCGTCGCGTTTCAGCCGCACCGCTACACGCGCACGCGCGACCTGTTCGACGACTTCAGCGCGGTATTGAGCGAAGTCGACGTGCTGCTCTTGGCGGAAGTCTACCCGGCCGGCGAGTCGGCGATCAGCGGCGCCGACGGCCGCGCGCTCGCGCGCGCCATCCGCGCACGCGGGCGCATCGAGCCGATCTTTGTCGCCGATGTGCAGCAGCTGCCGGCGATGATCAAGGACGTGGCGCGCGCGAACGACGTGGTGCTGACGCTCGGCGCGGGCAACATCGGCCAAGTCGCGGCCACGCTGGCGGAAACGCTCGCGGCACGGAGGGTCGGATGATGCCGCTCTCCAAGACGGTATTGCGCGGGCAGCTCCTGAAAGACGAGCCGCTGGCGCGCCATACGAGCTGGCGCGTGGGCGGCCCGGCGGACCGGCTCTATGTGCCGGCGGACATCGACGATCTGGCCGCGTTCCTGCGAACGCTGGCGTCGGATGAACCCCTCCATTGGGTCGGACTCGGGAGCAATCTGCTCGTGCGTGACCGCGGCGTGCGCGGCACGGTGATACTCACGAGCGGCGCGCTCAGCGGCTTGCGATTGATCGAGGCCGAGCGCGTGCGCGCCGAGGCCGGCGTGCCGAGCGCCAAGGTCGCGCGCTTCTGCATGACGCACGGTCTAACCGGCGCGGAGTTTCTCGCCGGCATACCGGGGACCGTGGGCGGGGCGCTGGCGATGAACGCGGGTGCGTTCGGCGGAGAATTCTGGAAACTGGTCGAAGCCGTGGAGACGATCGATCGTCACGGCGAACGCCGCACGCGGCCGAAGTCCGATTACACCATCGCCTATCGCTCGGTGAAGGCGCCGGCGGTGGAATGGTTTGTCGCCGCGCACCTCAAGCTCGAGCGCGGGGAATATTCGCGCGCCCGCACCTTGATCAAGTCGTTGCTCGCCAAACGCGGCGCAACGCAGCCGACGCAACTTCCGAACGCGGGCTCGGTCTTCAAGAATCCGCCGGGCGATCACGCGGCGCGACTGATTGAAGCGGCCGGATTGAAAGGCGACTGCATCGGCGGCGCGTGCGTTTCCGAGCTTCATGCCAATTTCATCGTCAACAGCGGCAACGCCAGCGCGGGTGACATCGAGCGTTTGATCGAGCACGTGCGCACCGTCGTCGAGCGGCGCTTCGGCGTGCGGCTCGAAACTGAGGTACGCATCATCGGAGACACGCCATGACGCGCGACTTCGGCAAAGTTGCGGTATTGATGGGCGGGCACTCCTCGGAGCGCGAGATTTCGCTCTTGAGCGGCAACGCGGTGCTCGCCGCGCTGCGCCGTCGCGGCGTCGATGCGCACGCTTTCGATCCGCGCGCGCGTCCGCTCGAGGACTTGCGGCGGGAGAAATTCGCGCGCGCCCACATCGCGTTGCACGGTCGCCTCGGCGAAGACGGGACGATTCAAGGCGCGCTCGAGCTGCTCGGCATCCCGTACACCGGCAGCGGGGTCATGGCCTCCGCCATCGCCATGGACAAGTGGCGCACGAAACTCGTCTGGCAGGCGATCGGAATTCCCACGCCGCGCTACGAGCTGCTGACGGAGCAAACCGATTTCGACGCGGCGGCGAAAAAACTGGGGTTGCCGATCATCGTCAAGCCGGCGTGTGAAGGATCGACGATCGGCCTGACCAAAGTCGCGGCCGCCAAAGATCTCGCCGACGCCTATCGGCGCGCCGCGCGGTACGACCGGTTGGTTCTGGCGGAGGAATTCATCGCGGGCCAGGAGCTGACGGTGGCGATCCTGGGCGAGGAGGCGCTGCCGCTCGTGCGCATCCAGCCGGCGGTGGAGCTTTACGACTACCAAGCCAAATATTTTTCCGACGACACCAAGTACTTCTGCCCGAGCGGTTTGCCCGAGCACGTCGAGCGCGCCATTCAACGGGACGCGCTCCAGGCTTATCGCATCATCGGTTGCGAAGGCTGGGGGCGGGTGGATGTGATGCAGGACGCCGCGGGCAAGCCTTATTTCCTCGAAGTGAACACGTCGCCCGGGATGACGGCCCACAGCCTGGTCCCCATGGCCGCCAAGCAGGCGGGCATCGGCTTCGACGAGCTGGTGATGCGCATTCTGGCGACGAGCGAAATACGGGAGCGGAAACAAACCGATGGTTGACCGCCGCGCTGTCTGGACCGTCCTGCGATCGATCATCGCTCTCGGGATGTTCGTCGCGTTTTCGTATGCCGCGGACTGGTTGCTGCGGACGGAAAACTTCCCCGTCGAGCGCGTGCGCTTCGAAGGCCCCTTCAAACGCGTCAGCCAGCATGAGCTGGAGGTGGCGGTGCTCGATCTCGTGCGCGGCAACTTCTTTCTGGTGGATCTGGACGCCGTGCAGCAGCGCGTCGAAGCGCTGCCGTGGGTGCACCGCGCCTCGGTGCGCCGGCGCTTTCCGCACGATATCAGCGTCGAATTCACCGAGGAGCAGCTGGCCGCTCGCTGGAACGACGGCGCCTGGCTGAACACGAGCGGCGAGGTGGTGCGCGTGACAGGCGCCGATCTGCCGAGCGATCTCCCGCGGCTGGCCGGGCCGGATGATACCTCGGCCCAAGTGCTCGCCGCCTACGCGGAGTTCCGCGATTCGCTGGCGCCGCTCAAGCTGAAACTCGCCGGCCTCATGCTCACGGCGCGCCGTAGCTGGAAGCTCGACGTGGAGGACGCCGAGGCCCGGCCGCTGACGCTCGTGCTCGATCATGAACAGCCGCGGCTGCGGCTGCAACGCTTCGTCCATGTTTACGGCGCCACGCTTGCGGAGCAGGCCGGGGCGATTCGACAGGTAGATCTGCGATATACGAACGGTTTCGCCGTTGAATGGCAGCGCGGCGGAGGACAAGCGCAGGTTGCGCACACGGTCGTGTCGCGCCACGAGGGCTGAGCATGGCAAAGAAAGATGACGCGAAACTGGTGGTGGGCTTGGACATCGGCACGTCCAAGGTGCTCGCCATCGTCGGGGAGGTCGGGCCGACCGGGGAGGTCGAAATCATCGGCGTGGGGCATCACCCCTCGCGCGGCATGAAGCGCGGGGTGGTCGTCAATATCGAATCCACGGTGCAATCGATACAACGCGCCGTCGAAGAGGCGGAGCTCATGGCCGGATGCGAGATTCACTCGGTCTACGCCGGTATCGCCGGTTCGCATATCGCGAGCTTCAATTCGCACGGCATCGTCGCGATTAAGGACAAGGAAGTCGGGCAGGGCGACATCGAGCGCGTGCTCGAAGCGGCGCGCGCGCTCGCGATCCCCACCGATCAGAAGCTGCTGCACATCCTGCCGCAGGAATTCATCATCGATAAGCAGGACGGCATCCGCGAGCCGATCGGCATGAGTGGGGTGCGCCTGGAGGCCAAGGTGCATATCGTCACGGGCGCGGTGAGCGCGGCCCAGAACATCGTCAAATGCGTGCGGCGCTGCGGGCTCGAGGTGGACGACGTGATCCTCGAGCAGCTCGCGTCGAGCATGTCCACGTTGACCGAGGATGAAAAAGAGCTCGGCGTTTGTCTGATCGATATCGGCGGCGGGACTACGGATATATCGGTCTATACCGAAGGCGCTATCCGGCATACGGCGGTCATCCCGATCGCCGGGGATCAGGTGACGAACGACATCGCGATTGCGCTGCGCACGCCGACTCAATATGCCGAAGAGCTAAAGCAGAAGTACGGCTGCGC
>JAJPKH010000237.1 GCA_021323795.1 Acidiferrobacteraceae bacterium
GCCGCGTACGAGTCGTTGCTGCGCAAAGGCGTCATCGTGCGACCGGTCGCGAGTTACGGCATGCCGAATCACCTGCGCGTGACGGTCGGTCTGCCGGCCGAGAATGAACGTTTCCTCACCGCGCTGCAGGCCGTCCTATCGAGCGACCACGGCGAGCGCGCCGCCACTGCCGGCAGATAGGAATGATCGACAAACTTTGCATTATCGGCGTGGGGTTGATCGGCGGATCCCTCGCCCGGGCATTGCGTGCCAAGGAATTTGTACACGAAGTGATCGGCTACGGCCGCTCGATCGAGAACCTGAACGAAGCCGTGCGGCTCGGCGTCATCGACGGGGTCGAGCCGACCGCGCCGGCGGCCGTTCGCGACGCCGACATGGTGGTGATCGCGGTTCCGATCGGGGCCACCCGGGATGTGCTGACGCAGATAGCAAGCGCGCTCGCGCCGGACGCGGTGATAACGGACGTCGGCAGCGTGAAAGGCTCGGTGGTGCAGGACGCCCGCGCCGCCCTGGGGCCGCGCTTCAGCCGCTTCGTGCCCGGTCATCCCATTGCCGGCACCGAGCGTTCGGGGGTGGCGGCGTCCTTCCCGGAATTATTCGAGCGCCGGCGCGTGATAGTGACGCCGGAACCGGAGACGAGCCCGGAGGCGCTAGCGCGCGTGCAGGCGATGTGGGAGGCCGTCGGCGCCGACGTCAGCGCCATGACGGCCGCCGATCACGACCGTATTCTGGCGGCGAGCAGCCATCTGCCTCATGTACTGGCTTACAATCTGGTCGATATGATCGTACGCATGGACGAACATCGTTCGATCTTCGACTGCGCCGGCGGCGGCTTTCGCGACTTCACGCGCATCGCCGCGAGCGACCCGACCATGTGGCGCGATATTTTTCTCGCCAACCGCGACGAGCTGCTGGCTCTGTTGCAGCAATATCAAGACGATCTACAGGCGCTGATGGAAGCCATCGAGCGCGGTGACGGCCGCTGGTTGTGGGAAACCTTCGCCCGCGCGAAGCACGCGCGGGAACAGTTAGGCGCAGGTAACGGTGCCGGCGGTGACTAGTCCTGCACGCATCGATTATCGCGTCGCGCCGGGCGGGCGACTGAGCGGCGAAATAGGGATCCCCGGCGACAAATCGATTTCACATCGCGCGGTCATGTTCGCCGCGCTTGCCCAAGGAACCACGCACGTGGAGGGGCTGCTCGAAGGCGAAGACGTCTTGTGCACGCTCGCTGCGTTCCGCCGCATGGGCGTGCCGGTAGAGGGTCCGCGCGCTGGTCGCGCAAAAATAACGGGGGTCGGCATGAACGGTTTGTCGGCGCCCGGCGCCTCGCTCGACATGGGGAATTCCGGCACCGCGATGCGGCTCATGGCCGGTATTCTGGCGGCGCAGCCGTTTGATTCGGTGTTGGTCGGCGATGCTTCCTTGACTCGGCGTCCGATGAAACGCGTGGCCGACCCGCTTCGCCTGATGGGGGCGATGATTGAAACCGGGGAAGAAGGCCGCCCCCCGTTGCATATCCGAGGAGGGCGGAAGCTTAAGGGGATCGACTATCGACTACCGGTGCCGAGCGCCCAGGTAAAGTCGGCGGTACTGCTTGCCGGCATGTACGCGGACGGCGGTACATCGGTAACCGAGCCGGCGCCGACACGCGATCATACCGAGCGGATGTTACGGGCGTTCGGCTATCCGGTCGAGATTTCGGGCGCCACCGTGCGCATACCGGGTGGCGGACAACTGCGGGCGACCGACCTGCAAGTGCCGGCCGATATTTCCTCGGCGGCGTTTTTCCTGGTCGGCGCAAGCATTGCGCCAGGGCCGGAATTGACCCTTCGCGGTGTCGGTATCAATCCGACCCGGATCGGCGTGTTGAACATTCTGCGGCAGATGGGCGCGAACGTTGAACAGGTTAACGCGCGCATGGCGGGCGGGGAACCGGTGGCGGATCTGCGCGTGCGCGCCGCTCGCCTGCGTGGCATTCACATTCCCGATGCGCAGGTGCCGCTCGCCATCGACGAGCTGCCCGTGATTCTTATCGCGGCCGCTTTTGCCGAGGGCGAGACCGTGCTGACAGGCGCGGAAGAACTGCGCGTTAAAGAGAGCGATCGAATCGCCGCGATGGCGGCGGGTCTTGCCGCCATCGGCATCGACGCGCGCGAAACCCCGGACGGGATGATAGTGCGCGGCGGTAGCGCCAAGGGCGGTATCGTCGATAGCCGCGGCGACCATCGCATCGCCATGGCTTTCGCCGTTGCCGCGTTGCGCGCTGACCGACCGATCACGATCCTCGACTGTAAGAATGTGGACACGTCGTTTCCGGGTTTCGCCGGGGTCGCGCGCACCACGGGTCTCGGCATCGAGGTGGTTCCTACCGCCGCGTGACGCATGGCGCCGTCATCGAAAATACCGGTTGTCGCCATTGACGGGCCGAGCGGTTCCGGCAAAGGAACGGTTGGGCTGCAATTGGCGGCTCGCCTTGGCTGGCATTTCCTGGACAGCGGGGCCCTTTACCGGCTGGTCGGCCTCGCCGCGCGCCGTGCCGGGGTCGACTTTGGCAATGATCGCGGGCTCGCCGCAATCGGCGAACAGCTCGATGTCGAATTCCAGCCGCGGCCGGACGGCTCCGTCGCGGTCCTGCTTGGCGGGGAGGACGTCAGTGATGTACTGCGTACGGAGGAATCCGGGGACGCCGCTTCGCGTGTTGCCGCTATACCGGCCGTCCGGCAGGCGCTGTTGCACAAACAGCACGCCCTGCGCCGGCCGCCCGGCTTGGTAGCGGATGGCAGGGATATGGGAACCACCGTCTTTCCGGACGCTATAGTAAAGGTCTTCCTGACGGCGAGCGCGGAGGTGAGGGCCAACCGTCGGTATAAACAGTTGAAGGGAAAGGGGTTCGATGTTAACCTTCCGCGGCTTTTGGACGAGATACGTGAGCGCGATGCCCGCGATGCGGCGCGCGCTGCATCGCCGCTCAAGCCCGCTGCGGACGCCCATTTACTGGATACCTCCGAGTTAAGTATTTCCGAGGTGGTCGATCGCATCGAAAGCCTGCTCCGCCGGCAGTGGGGCGGAGGCGGCCGCGCTGGTCAATAATAGTAATGATCTGTTGGGGCTCGCGGCGCCGCGAGCCGGTCTATCGTGTATGCAATAGCGGAGAGTTATGGCAGAGAGTTTCGCGCAACTATTTGAAGAGAGCCTGAACAAGCTGCGCATGCAGTCGGGGCAGCTGATCACGGGCGAGGTCGTGCATGTGGACGACGATGTCGTGATCGTCAATGCGGGCCTGAAGTCCGAAGGCGTCATCCCGGCGATCCAATTCAAGGATTCGCAGGGGAGTCTCCACGTAAAAGTGGGCGACCGCGTCGAAGTGGTCGTGGAGTCCATCGAGGACGGCACCGGCGAAACCCTGCTCTCGCGCGAAAAAGCCTGCCGCGTCAAAGCGTGGGAAGATCTCGAGAAGGCGTTCGAGGATCAATCCATCGTCACCGGTGTCATGACCGGTAAAGTCAAAGGCGGCTACACCGTCGCTATCAATGGCGTGCGTGCCTTCCTCCCCAGTTCTCTCGTCGACGTACGTCCGGTACGCGACCCGAGCTATCTCGAAGGTAAGGAACTCGAATTCAAAGTCATCAAGATCGACCGCAAGCGCTCGAACGTCGTCGTCTCGCGCCGCGCGGTGGTCGAGAAGGAAATTTCCGCCGAGCGCCAGGCGCTGCTCTCCAATCTCGAAGAAGGTCAGGTGGTCAAGGGCGTGGTCAAGAACCTGACCGACTACGGCGCGTTCGTCGATCTCGGCGGCATCGACGGCCTGTTGCATATCACCGATCTCGCGTGGAAGCGCGTAAAGCATCCGTCCGAAGTGTTGAAGATCGGCGACGAAATCGAAGCGAAAGTGCTGCGCTACGACCGCGAGCGCAATCGCGTGTCGCTCGGCCTCAAGCAGTTGGGCGATGATCCGTGGGTCGATATCACGCGGCGCTATCCGGAACGCACGCGCCTGTTCGGCAAGGTGACGAATATCACCGACTACGGCGCGTTCGTCGAAATCGAGCCGGGCGTGGAAGGCTTGGTGCACGTGTCCGAGATGGATTGGACCAATAAGAACGTGCATCCGACCAAGGTCGTGCAGTTGGGCGACGAAGTCGAGGTGATGGTGCTCGACATCGACACCGAGCGCCGCCGCATCTCGCTCGGCATGAAGCAATGCCAGCCGAATCCGTGGCAGGAGTTCGCCGCCAACCACAACAAGAACGAGAAGGTCAAAGGCAAGATCAAGTCCATTACGGATTTCGGCGTGTTCGTGGGACTCGAGGGCGGCATCGACGGACTCATTCATCTCTCCGATCTGTCATGGAACCGTCCGGGCGAAGAAGCGGTGCGCGACTACAAGAAGGGCGATGAAGTCGAGGCCGTCATCCTCGCCATCGACGCCGAGCGCGAACGGATTTCGCTCGGCATCAAGCAGCTCGAAGGCGATCCGTTTTCGGTGTACGTAGCCGCGAACGGCAAAGGCGCGATCGTCAAAGGGACGGTCACGAGCGTCGAAGCCAAGGGTGCGGTTATCAAGCTCGGCGAGGACATCGAGGGATATCTGCGCGCATCCGAGCTTGGACGTGAACGCGTCGAGGACGCCCGCACCGTGCTAAAAGAGGGTGACGCCGTCGAGGCGAAAATCACGACTATCGATCGCAAGAACCGCAAGATCTCGCTGTCGGTCCGGGCCAAGGATATCGAAGAGGAGACCGAAGCGGTCCAGGAGTACACGCGCAAGGCGGCCTCGAGCGGTGGTTCCACGCTGGGCAGCAAGCTGCGGGAAAAACTCGACGCGCAGGACAACGCAGAAGACTAAACGCCGGGGCGGTGGAAGGGTTGCAATTGGCGGGCGGCTTTCCTATAGATAAGTTGATATGACCAAGTCTGAACTCATCACCGCACTGGCCGCGACACAACCGCAGCTCGACTATCGCGACGTAGAGCTCGCCGTAAAGGAGTTGCTGGAGCAGATGTCGGCGGCGCTCGCGTCCGGGGAACGCATTGAGGTCCGCGGGTTTGGCAGTTTTTCCCTGCACTACCGGCCCCCACGCATCGGCCGCAATCCGAAGACGGGCGCCGCGGTGCATGTCCCGGACAAGTTCGTTCCTCACTTCAAGCCCGGCAAGGAATTACGCGAACGCGTCGATAGCGCGCCGCGCTGAACTCTTTCTTCGAGAGAGGTCGGCACGAGAACAGAACGGCATTAGGGCCGCCCGATGCCGTTTTTTTATGGCTTGAAGATTCCTGCGCGGGCCGCGACGGCACGCGCATATACGGAGGGGGCATGAAGCGCGTTTCTTATCTTATCGTCATCGTCGTCACCCTGCTGTTCGGCATTACCTTCGCTTTCCAGAATCGCCAGGACGTGGAGCTCGCGTATTACTTCGGCTTGCATTGGCGCGGCTCGATTTCGCTCGCGCTGCTCGCGGCGCTCGCCATCGGTATCGGGGTCGGTTACCTCGCCAGTTTACGCATGGTCATCCGTATGCAGCGGCAATTGGTGCAGGCGCGGAAGGAGGTACGCCAGATCGAGCAGGAAGTGATGAACCTGCGGGCGTTGCCCATTAAAGATGTCATTTAGCGATCCTCAGCTTCTACTCTTACTGCTCCTGCCGTTAGCGGCGGCGTCGGGGTGGTTTATCGCGCGCTATGACGCGAAGCGACAAGCGGCCAAATCGTTCGATCTTCCGTCGGCCTATTTCAAGGGCCTTAACTTCCTCCTCAACGAACAGCCCGATAAAGCCATCGAGATCTTCATCCAGGTGCTGGAGGTGAATTCCGAAACCGTCGAGACCCATCTCGCGCTCGGTAACCTGTTCCGGCGCCGCGGCGAGGTGGAACGCGCGATCCGCATCCACCAAAATTTGATCGCGCGGCCGACGCTCAACCGGGAACAGCGCACGTATGCGTTGCTCGAGCTCGGACAGGATTATTTCAAAGCGGGCCTCTTCGATCGGGCGGAGAATTTATTCCTCGAGCTGGCGGAGGTGCGGGCGCATAGCGAACAGGCGTTGCGTTTGCTGCTCAGTATCTATCAGCAGGAAAAGGAATGGGACAAGGCCATTCAAGCCGGACATCGGCTGGCGCGCGTATCGGGCAAGCGCATGGACGACGTGATCGCGCAGTACTATTGCGAGCTGGCGGAGCAGGCGATCGGTAAAAAGAATCTCGGCGCGGCGCGCGATTTTTTGCGGCAGGCGTTTGCGGCCGACGCTAATTGCGTGCGCGCGAGCATCGTGCTCGGCGATATCGAGGCGCGTGAAGGACGGTTTCGCCAGGCGATCGAGGCGTGGCGGCGCGTGGAGGATCAGGATGCGCACTACTTCGGCGAGGTGGCGAACCGCATCGCGGACGCCTATCGCCGTCTCGACGATGAGGAGGGGCTGTACGAGTTCTTCAGCGCCGCCTTGAAGCGCCACGCGGCGGTCTCGATGACGTTGACGTTCGCGGAGATCATCAAACGCCGCGAGGGGGCGAAGGCGGCCGAGACGTTCATCGTCGACTCGCTGCGCCGTCATCCCAATGTGCACGAGTTGCACCACCTGATCGAGTTGAACCTCGAGCAGGCGCAAGGCACGGCGAAGACCGATCTTATTCTGCTCAAGGGCATCATCGAGGAACTGCGGCAACAACACCAGGGCTACGCGTGTCAGCAGTGCGGTTTCAAGGGCCGGTCCTTGCATTGGATGTGCCCGAGCTGTTCCCGTTGGAACAGCATTAAGCCGGTGGTGGAGGAGTGAGGTGAATTCTCCACGCGTGATCGTTGCGCTCGATTACGCTTCCGCGGAGGAAGCCACCGCGTTCGTCGCGCGCGTTACGCCGCCGCACTGTTGGCTGAAGTTGGGACTTGAACTCTACACCGCCGCGGGGCCGATGTTCGTGCGCCGCCTGAAGGAGCTTGGTTTTCGCGTGTTTCTGGATCTCAAATTTCACGATATTCCGAATACCGTGGAGCGCGCCTGCCGCCAGGCGGCGACACTCGGAGTGGATCTGTTGACGGTACATTGCCTCGGCGGGCGCGCCATGCTCGAGGCCGCTCGCCGCGGGGTGGGCGACACACCGGCTCGACCGCGCGTCATCGGAGTGACGTTGTTGACCAGCCTCGACGCGCGCGACACGCTTGAAATCGGCGTCAGCGGCGACATCGCGAGCCGCACGCTCGCGCTTGCGGAGCTGGCGCGATCGGCCGGGTTGGACGGAGTGGTGTGCGCGCCGACCGAAGCGCAAGTATTGCGCAGCCGGCTCGGTCCGAACTTTTTGCTCGTCACTCCCGGCATTCGACCGGCCGGCGACGCCGTCGGCGACCAGCGGCGCGTGGCGACGCCGGCGCAGGCGCTGGCGAGCGGCGCCGATCTGCTGGTTATCGGTCGGCCGGTCACGCAGGCGGCGGATCCTTCCGCCGCGCTTCTTTCGATCGAGCGCGAAATCGCGGATGTCAAATGACGGCTCTACAGCGGCACCGGCGCTCCTGATAGGATTGCGCTCCGCAAGCCGAGGCCCGCACACCAAGGACAATGCTGTCACAACTGCTTCGTAACATCCGTGATGTCCGTATCTTAGTGGTTGGGGACGCCATGCTCGACCGCTATTGGTACGGCGGCGTCGAGCGCATCTCCCCGGAAGCGCCGGTACCGGTGGTCGCGGTCGCCAAAGCCGACGAGCGCCCCGGCGGCGCCGCGAACGTGGCGCGCAACGTGCGCGCGTTGGGCGCGCGCTGTCGCTTGCTCTCGGTCACCGGAGACGATGCCGAAGCCGACAGTCTCGAGCGGCTCCTGCACGATGATCATATCGATTGCACGCTCTATCGAGACAAGTTGATCAACACGACCGTCAAACTGCGCGTGATCTCGCGCAATCAGCAACTTTTACGTATCGATTTCGAATCGCC
>JAJPKH010000135.1 GCA_021323795.1 Acidiferrobacteraceae bacterium
GCCATTCCCGATCTCTCCGACGTGCAGGTCATCGTGCAGACGAGCTATCCCGGCCAAGCGCCGCAAGTCGTGGAGAATCAGGTGACCTACCCGCTCGCGACCGCGATGCTCTCGGTCCCCGGCGCGACGACCGTGCGCGGCTTCTCGCAGTTCGGGGATTCCTTCGTTTACGTGCTTTTCAAGGAGGGCACCGACCCGTACTGGGCGCGTTCGCGCGTGCTCGAATATCTGTCCCAGATCGCGTCGCGCCTGCCGCCGGGCGCGAAGCCGGCGCTCGGTCCCGACGCGACCGGCGTCGGCTGGGTCTACGAATACGCGCTCGTCGATCGCACCGGCCGGCACGACCTCGCGCAACTGCGCGCGCTGCAGGATTGGTTTCTAAAGTACGAGCTGCGCACCGTCGCGGGCGTCGCCGAGGTGGCGTCGGTCGGCGGCATGGTCAAGCAGTACCAGGTCGTCGTCGAGCCCGCGCGGCTGCGCGCCTACCGGATAACGCTCGCGCAAGTGCGCGCCGCGATCGAGGCCGCGAGCCGGGAGACGGGCGGCTCGGTGATCGAGATGGCGGAAGCGGAGTACATGGTCCGCGCGCGCGGCTATCTGCGCTCGATCGAGGATTTGAAAAGCGTCGCCCTCGCGGTCGGCCCCTCGGGCGGCGCCATTCGCTTGACGGATGTCGCGGACATACGCCTCGGCCCGGAGATGCGCCGCGGCATCGCGGAGCTCGACGGCGAGGGCGAGGTCGCGGGCGGGATTATCGTCATGCGCCACGGCGACAACGCCCTCGCCACCATCGCCGGCGTGAAGCGCAAGCTCGACGCGTTGAAGCATTCGCTGCCGCCGGGCGTCGAAATCGTTCCGACCTACGACCGCTCCTCGCTGATCGAGCGCGCGGTCGGAAACCTCCGCCAGACGTTGATCGAGGAATTCATCGTCGTCGCGCTCGTATGCGCCGTGTTCCTGCTTCATCTGCGCTCGGCGCTCGTCGCCATCGTCACGCTGCCGATCGGCATCTTGATCGGCTTCATCATCATGAAGGCGCAAGGCATCAACGCCAACATCATGTCGCTCGGCGGCATCGCCATCGCGATCGGCGCGATGGTCGACGCCGCCATCGTGATGATCGAGAACGCGCACAAGCACCTCGAACGCCGCGCGGGAACGCCGGGCGAGCGCTGGGAAATCGTGAGCCGCGCGGCGACGGAATTGGGCAGTCCGCTTTTCTTCTCGCTCCTCATCATCACCGTGAGCTTCCTGCCGGTGTTCGCCCTGGAGGCCCAGGAAGGCCGGCTGTTCGCGCCGCTCGCTTTCACCAAAACCTATGCGATGGCCGCGGCCGCCGGACTTTCGATCACGCTGGTGCCGGTGCTGATGGGATATTTCATTCGCGGGCGCATCCGCCCGGAACACGACAACCCGCTCAACCGCGGCCTGCTGCGCGCGTACCGTCCGCTGCTCGACCGCGTGCTCGCGCGGCCGCACGCGGTTCTATGGATAGCGGGCGCGCTTATCGTCACCGGCGTCTACCCGGCGCTCAAGCTCGGCAGCGAATTCATGCCGGATCTGGACGAAGGCGATTTGCTTTACATGCCGACCACGCCGCCGGGGCTTTCGATCGGCAAGGCGCAGCAGGTTCTGCAACAGACCGATCGCATCCTCAAAACCTTTCCCGAGGTGGAGCGCGTCTTCGGCAAGGCCGGGCGCGCCGAAACCCCGACCGATCCCGCGCCGCTCTCGATGTTCGAGACCACGATTCAACTCAAGCCGAAATCGCAGTGGCGCGACGGGATGACGACGGCGAAGCTCATCCGCGAAATGAACGAGGCGACCAAGTTCCCCGGCCTGTCCAACGTCTTCGTCATGCCGATCAAGACGCGCATCGACATGCGCACGACCGGCATCCGCACGCCGGTCGGCATCAAGATAACCGGCGCCGACCTCGCGACGATCGAGCATATCGGCCAGGCGATCGAGGCCGCGATCCGCCGCGTCCCGGGCACCGCGTCCGTCTACGCCGAGCGGCTGACGGGCGCGCGCTACGTCGACGTGCGCATCGATCGTGCCCGCGCCGCCCGCTTCGGGCTCAACATCGCCGACGTGCAGGACACGATCGCGAGCGGCGTCGGCGGCATGAACATCACCGAGACCGTCGAGGGACGCGAGCGCTATCCGGTCAATCTGCGTTATCCGCAGGAATTGCGCGACTCGCTCGAGCGCGTGCGCCGGCTGCCGCTGATTACGCCGTCCGGCGGGCAAGTCGCGCTCGCCGAAGTCGCCGACGTGCAGATCGCCGACGGACCGGACATGATCCGTTCGGAGAACGCGCGGCTCTCGGGGTGGATCTACGTCGACTACCGCGGTCGCGACATCGGCTCTTACGTGAAAGAACTGCAGCGCACGGTGGCGGAGAAGGTGGCGCTCCCGGCCGGCTATACGGTGCTCTGGTCCGGGCAGTACGAATATCTCGCGCGCGCGATGGAACGCCTGAAGCTCGTCATACCGCTCACGCTCGCGGTCATTCTGCTGCTGCTCTATCTCAATTTCCGCAACGCCGGCGGCGTGCTCATCATCATCGGCACACTGCCACTCGCCCTGGTGGGCGGCTTCTGGCTGCTGTACGCGTTGGGGTATAACCTCTCCGTCGCCGCGGCGGTCGGCTTTCTTGCGCTCGGCGGGGTGGCGGTCGAAATCGGCGTCGTCATGCTGGCCTATCTCGATCACGCGCTGGCGCGCCGCAGCGAGGCGCGCAACGGCCGCCTCACGGCGGAGGACATCCGCGACGCGATCATCGAGGGCGCGCTGCTGCGCATCCGCCCCGTCACCATGACGAAAGCGGCGATCATCGCGGCGCTGCTGCCGATCCTGTGGAGCCACGGAACGGGAAGCGAGGCGATGCAGCGCATCGCCGCCCCGATGGTCGGGGGCATGCTGAGCGTGGCGGTGCTGACGCTCGCGGTGATTCCGGCCGCTTACTTTCTCTGGCAGAAGCGCCGCTTGGCGGCGCGGCGCTGAGATGCGCGCGGTGGGTCCCTGCGTTTACCGGCTTTCGCAGGTAGTGTGATACACAGAGCACGCGGCCGTACGAGCGTTGATATGACGAAGAGAGCTTTCCCATGACCGAAGCCCATTGCTCCCGCACGCGGCGGCGACTGCTGCTCGGCGGCGCGGTCGCGGCAGGCGCTTGGGCCATCGCGCCGCGCGGCGCTCTGATCGGCTTGGCGCGGGCGCAAACCCGGGAACACCGCCTGATCGCGCAGCCGGGTGAAGCGCCGCTGCTTGGCCCGAGTGGACCGAAGGTCCCCATCTGGGGTTACAACGGCCGCGTTCCCGGCCCCGAACTTCGCGTGCGTCAGGGCGAGCGCCTGCGCGTGACGGTGGAAAACCGCCTCAACGAGGAAACCACCGTGCACTGGCACGGCGTGCGCGTGCCGAATGCGATGGACGGCGTGCCGCACCTCACGCAGAAACCGATCGCGCCCGGTGAACGCTTTACCTACGAATTCGAGGCGCCGGACGCGGGAACGTACTGGTATCACCCGCATCAGCGCAGCTACGAGCAGGTCGATCGCGGCCTCTATGGCGCCTTGATCGTGGAAGAGCCCGCGCCGATTCGCGTGGATCGCGACGTCACCTGGATACTCGATGACTGGCGGCTGACGCGCGAGGGACGCGTCAGCGAAACCTTCGGGAATATGCGCGACGTCGCGCACAACGGGCGCATCGGCAACACGATTACGATCAACGGCGTCTTCTTCGATGAGTTCGCGCTGCATGGGGGCGAGCGCATTCGTCTGCGACTCATCAACGCCGCGAACGCACGCATCTTCGGTCTCGAATTCGCGGATCATCGACCGATAGTCATCGCTCTCGACGGACAACCGGTGACGCCGCACGCGCCGCCGAACGGGCGCGTGGTGCTCGGTCCGGCGATGCGCTGCGACCTGATCCTCGACGCCGTCGGTCGCCCGGGCCACCGTTACGTCGTGCGCGATATGTTCTATAAGACGATGGCATACGAGCTGCTGTCATTTACTTACAGCAACAAGCCGCTGCGGGCGAAACCGCCGGAAAGCCCGATCGAGTTGCCGCGCAACCGGTTGCGCGAGCCTGACGTCGCGCGCGCGCAAACCCATCGCATTCACTTTCAAGGCGGCATGATAGGCGATCTCACCGGCGCCACGCTCAATGGCCGGCCGCTCGACATGCGACAGATGATGCAAAGCGGCAAGGCCTGGGCGGTAAACGGCGTCGTCGCGAGCGGCCACACTCCCGAGCCGATGCTCACCTTGACGCGCGATCGCAGCTACGTGCTCGCGCTGCATAACGACACCGCGTGGCATCATCCCATGCATCTACACGGCCACAGCTTCCGGGTCATCCGTCGCAACGGCAGGCCCACGCCCTATCGCGAGTGGCAAGATACCGTGTTGCTGAGTCCGGACGAAAACGTGGAGGTCGCTTTCGTCGCCGATAACCCGGGCGACTGGATGTTCCATTGCCATATCCTGGAGCACCAGGAAGGCGGAATGATGAATGTGATTCGCGTTACCTGAGTAAACCGCGCGGCGATCGAGCGCGCTTACGGCGAAGGACTACGCGCCGTGACGGTCCATGAGCGCGATCCCATGACCATCGTGTCGTCCTTGTCGTAACGCGCGAGCCCCTTCGTTGCCGGCGCCGCGACAGGCGGGCGGAATTGCCGGGCGCCACAGCGACGCCCTGTATAATAATGGGCCGGTTTTCACCCTACCCTCATTTCGTCGATAGCGATGCCATATAACGCCGACGACAGGCGACCTGAAAAGAAGCGAGCGGCGACGTGGTGAAGCGCCCGACGCGAGCCGCGCCGCCGCTGCCCCGCACCATCGTCGTGATCGCCGTGGTCAGCCTGCTCAACGACTTCGCGAGCGAAATGGTCGTGCCGCTCATTCCGCTCCTTCTCGCCACCGTACTTGCCGCCGGGCCGGTGGCGCTCGGCCTCATCGAGGGGGCCGCCGACGCGATGTCAAATTTGCTCAAGCTCTGGAGCGGGCGGCGTTCGGACCTCACCGGCGGGAAACGCAAGACCTACGTCGTTTCCGGTTACCTGCTGTCCAACCTCGTGCGCCCGCTCATCGGCTTCTCCGGCTCGTGGCCGACGGTGCTCGCCATTCGCGTCACCGACAGGGTCGGCAAAGGTGTCCGGACGGCTCCGCGCGACGCGTTGATCGCCGACACGGTTCCCGACGGTCAAGCCGGCCAGGCGTTCGGTTTCGCCCGCGCGCTCGATCACGCCGGCGCGGTGCTCGGCGCGCTGGCCGCGGCGGCGATTGTTTACTTCGGCACCGAGCGGCTCGATATTGTGATCGCGCTCTCGGCGATACCCGGCATCGCCACGGTCGCGCTCATTGCTCTTGGCGTCAAAGAGCCGCCGCGCGCGGCCGCGCCGACCAACGAACCATTCCAGCTCGCGTCGGCCGTGCTCTCGCCGACCACGCGCGCCTACCTGCTTGCCGTCGGGCTTTTCACGCTCGGCAAGATTCCCGAAACCTTCGTGCTCTTGCGCGGACACGAGCTCGGCGCGTCGACGGTCGAGCTGCTGCTGCTCTGGGCCGCGATGCACGCGGTGAAAGTGACGGTGTCGGAACAGGCCGGCCGACATACCGACCGCGTCGGGCGCCGCCCCTTCATCATCACGGGATGGATGGTGTACGCGGTGACGCTCTTCGCGCTCGCCTTCGTTGATAAGCCCGCGATGTTGTGGACGTGGAGCCTCGCCCTCGGGTTTTACTTCGGTCTCACCGAGGGCGCCGAGCGCGCGCTGGTGCGCGACTTGGCGGCGCCCGCCGAACGCGGCACCGCGTTCGGCTGGTTTCACATGGTCGTCGGGCTCGCCGCCATTCCCGCGGGACTCTTGCTCGGCGGCTTGTGGAGCGTCTACGGAGTGACGGCGGCGTTCTTGGTGTCGAGCGCTCTCGCCGTTCTCGGCGTCCTCAGTTTCTGGCGCTTCGTGCGCTGACGCGGCTCGCGTCGGTCTCAATCGCTCACCAGCTCGCGCCGCACCGTCGTTGCGCTGTCCGTGTTGGAGTACGCGGAATTGAGCCCGGTCGTCGCGTCCGTCGCGCGCACGCGGTAGTAATACTTGGTGTTGCGCTCGAGCCCGGCGCTGTCGCTGTACGTCGTCACGCCGGCGGCGGTGGTTGCGATTTGCGTGAAGCCGTTGTTCGCGTTGGTGCTGCGTTCGATTCGAAAACCGGTCTCGTTCGTCGAGTTGTCGGTCCAGCGCAAATCGATACGCAGGCTGACCGATGACGCGGTCGCGCTGAGACTGCTCGGCGCCGCCGGCGCGACCGCGTCCGGCGACGTCGTCGCGTTGGCCGTATTCGAGTAGGCGGAACTGCCCGTCGCGTTGGCGGCGCGCACGCGATAAAAATAATGCGTCGCCGGCGCCAGACCCGTGTCCCGATACGACGTGGTGTCGGCCGCGACCGTCGCCGTTTCGCTGAATCCGCGGTCGTTGCCGGTGCTGCGCTCGAGACGGAACGCCGTCTCGTTCGTCGAATTATCCGTCCAACGCAGCGTGATGCTGCTCGAGGAATTCACCGTGAGCGCGAGCCCCGAGGGCGGACTCGGCGCCGGCGGCGGAGGCGCGAGCGTCGTGACGGTGAAGACGTTGGAATAGGGCGAGTCGCCCGCGCCGTTGAACGCGCGCACGCGATAGTCGTACGCGGTGGCGGCATCGAGCCCGGTGTCGAGGAAGCTCGTGGTATCGGCCGCGAGCAGCGTAATTTGCGCGAACGCGGAAGCCGCATCGTCGGCGCGCCGGCGCTCGACTTTGAAGCCGCTTTCGTTATTCGAGTTATCGTTCCAGACCAAACCCACGCTGGACGCGGATTGCGCACTCGCGCTGAGCCCGCTCGGCGCCGGCGGCACCGGCGCCGCCTCCGGCACCCGGGTCGCGTTGATCGATTGCGACATGCCGGAGCAACTCGCCGCGCCGTCCGTCCAAGTCCAGCCGGCCGACCCGCTGATCGCATTGCCGCTCGCCGCGGCCGTCAACGCCATGGAGGTGATCGTGGTCCTGCCGCTGCCCGACGGATAACTCCCGCTCCACGCCACTTTGTCGCCATCGATGTTGCCCGCGAACGTTCCGGCGGGCGCGACGATCGTCAAGGCGTTGCCGCTTTGGGCAATGATGAGCCGATAAGGATCGAGCGCGTAGGTCGCGAGATTGGCGCAATTGCTGACGCCGCTTTCCGCGACGTTCCAGGCGCCGGTGAGGTCGGCGATCGGCGGCACCGGCGCGCTCTGCGTGCCCGCCGACTGCCCCGCATCGCCGCCGCTTCCTCCGCCGCCGCAGGCGCAAAGGCCAACCAGCGTCGCTGCCGCGGCGACGCGCACCCCGAAACTTATGCTCATGCCGATGCCTTCCGTAGCGATCGACTACGCTTTCTTTTACCTGGTACGCCCGCGCCCGCCCCGTCCCCGTCGCCGCATACTATCACCGGCTCTCATGAATGGCGCGAGGGAGGCACCGCAAAATGACCCGAGAACGGGCGCCGGCATATTTCACCCCCCGAGCCGCGCCAATGCGTACG
Source organism: Acidiferrobacteraceae bacterium (assembly GCA_021323795.1). Taxonomy (GTDB): domain Bacteria; phylum Pseudomonadota; class Gammaproteobacteria; order Acidiferrobacterales; family Sulfurifustaceae; genus JACQFZ01. Next base: position 7,575 of record JAJPKH010000135.1, read on the forward strand.
GCGGTCGCGGTAACGCGTCTCGAGCTCGGGCTGCGCGCTGTCACATCCTTACTACCCTCTCCGGCAATGAGCCAATTACACTACGCCGCTTGCGCACCGAAAAATGAAACAGACGCTCCGAGAATCACCATGACGCTTGCGACGTTACGCTTGAACAAGAACGAAGACCGCCGCTTGCGCGCCGGTCACGTCTGGGTGTTCAGCAATGAGATCGATGCGCGCGCGACGCCGCTGTCCCAATTCGAGCCCGGGCAACCGGTATTGATCGAGGACGCCGCGGGCCACCCGCTCGGCAGCGGCTACGTCAACCCGCACGCCCTCATCTGCGCACGGCTGGTGTCGCGCGACCCCGCGCATGTCCTCGATCGGTCGCTCATCACGCACCGCCTCAATGTCGCGCTGGCGCTGCGCGAGCGTCTCTTTAGCGAGCCGTACTATCGCCTCGCCTTCGGCGACTCCGACGGCCTGCCCGGGCTGGTCGTCGATCGTTATGGCGATGTCTGCGTCGTGCAGCTAACGACCGCGGGGATGGAGCGGGTCAAAACCGAGGTGATCACGGCGCTCGAGAAAGTCATCCGCCCGCGCGCGATTCTGCTGCGCAACGATTCATCGATACGCGCGCTCGAGGGGCTGGCGCGCTACACCGAAACCGCACTCGGTGAAGTACCGCAAACCGTGCTGGTCAGCGAGAACGATGTGCGCTACGAAGTTCCACTCGCGGGAGGTCAGAAGACCGGCTGGTTCTACGATCAACGCATGAACCGCGCGCGCCTGCGGGCGTATGCCAAGGGGGCGCGCGTGCTCGACGTCTTCAGTTACCTCGGCGGTTTCGGCCTGCAGGCGGCCGCGGCGGGCGCGCAATCCGTGCTCTGCGCCGATACGTCCGCCGCCGCCGCGGCGGGCATACGGGACAACGCCGAACGTAACGGGTTCGGCGAACGCGTCCATGTGGAGCAGGACGACGCGTTCGAGTTGTTGCGGCGTTTACGCGCCGAGCACAAGCGCTTCGACATCGTGGTTCTCGATCCGCCGGCATTCATTAAACGCAAGAAGGATATCAAGGAGGGGACAGACGCTTATCGGCGCATCAACCAAATGGCGATGCAGGTGCTTTCGAAAGACGGCGTCCTGGTTTCCTGTTCCTGCTCCTATCACCTGCCGCGCGACGCGCTGCGCGATGTCCTGCTGCGCACGAGCCGCCACCTGGACCGCTTTCTCGCGCTGCTCGAGGAGGGTCATCAAGCGCCCGATCACCCGGTACATCCCGCCATCCCGGAAACCGCCTATCTCAAGGTGTTCATCGCGCGCGTGCTGCCGAGTTGACGACGCCGCGGTCGTGGCTCGCGCACGGCGTATTGCCTCTCGGTTCGCAAGCCCGCATTTATTCCATCCGGTGGAGCACCGAGCGTCGCCGGGGAAATCACTTCAGACGCCCGCACCCCTGAACTCGCGCGAAGCGGCGCGGTCGATTCGGCATATCACAAACGGAGACCTCCATGAGCCCGAATCGCCCCCGCACTCTCCACGTCCCGAAGCGCGCCAGCCAACTGGAAAGAGAAGAGCTCGATACCGCACCGCCGGGCGCCGACCGCGGGCGCGAACCGCGGCACAACAATCAGGAGCGACTCGGGGTGAACAAAGAGCACAAGACCGAAACCATGCGCCGGCGCCACCGCGGAACCTTTCCCTAACGCGTGCTACCGCATTTTCGCGGCGGGAAAACGTCGCGCATGCCGGTAACTCGGCGGAGGTGTCGACTTTCCGGCGCCTCGTCACTCGGTGAAGCGAATTTCCCCCGGCTTTTTGCAGATTTTTTGCGATCGCCCGGCCGGCACGTGTATTGCAACGTAGTAATGCGTGGTCTTCATCGCGCGGAATGCGCAAGACACGGAAGGTCTTAGCGACAAGGAAGTCCTCTCCTGTTGAGCCAGTGACGGCGAAGATGAGGCGAAGCCTCCCGGGCCAAGTAGACGGTGCCGGCAATCGCGGATCGAAGACAAACCGCGCCAATCGCGCGGCGACTTAACCGGTTCCTCCTCGCCTCCCCCCTGAGCGAGATTCCCCCCGTCCTTATGGACGGGGTTTTTTTTTGCCTTTAAATCTTCGGCAGCGTCACGCCCTGCTGTCCCTGGTACTTGCCGCCGCGGTCCTTGTACGAGGTTTCGCAGACTTCGTCGGACTCGAGAAAGATCACCTGCGCCACGCCTTCGTTCGCGTAGATACGCGCGGGCAACGGCGTGGTGTTGGAAAATTCGAGCGTGACGTGACCTTCCCATTCGGGCTCGAGCGGCGTCACGTTCACGATAATGCCGCAACGCGCGTAGGTGCTCTTGCCGAGGCAGAGCGTGAGCACGTTGCGCGGGATGCGGAAGTACTCGACCGTGCGCGCCAGCGCGAAGGAATTCGGCGGGATGATGCAAACGTCGCCGCGAAAGTCGACGAAGCTGTTGGCGGCGAAATGCTTCGGATCGACGATAGCCGAGTTGATGTTGGTGAAAATCTTGAACTCGTTCGAACAACGGATATCGTAGCCGTAGCTCGAGGTGCCGTAGGACACCACCGGACCTTTACCGTTCGCTTTGATCTGGCGCGGCTCGAACGGTTCGATCATGCCGTGACTCTCGGCCATGCGGCGTATCCACTTGTCGGATTTGATGGTCATCGCAAATCAGCGCCTTTTTCGCAATGCGCGCAGTTTAAAGGCAAACATCAAAAATCGCATCAGTGCCTCGGCTGTCCCGCCCTCCTCTCCCGCGTAGAACGGTAACGGCGGGGAGCGCGGGCGCTACGCCCCGAGAAGGTTTGATTAGTTAAATAATGTAGGGTGCACCGTGCGCACCGACCGAAAATTGGTGCGTGGAACGCGCCCTACAGCTCCGCCCTAGGTGTTCTGGATGACGATGTTCGGGAACTTGGCGCTGAAGTCCTTCTTCTGCAGCGACAGCCGCGCGGCCACCCGCCGCGCCACGTCGCGATAGATCAGCGCGATACGGCTTTCCGGTTCCGCGACGACGGTCGGTTTGCCGCTGTCGGTTTCCTCGCGGATGCGGGAATCGAGCGGCAACGCGCCGAGGAACGGCACGTCGTTCTCCCGCGCCATCCGTCGCCCGCCGCCTTCCCCGAAAATATGCTCTTCGTGGCCGCAGTGCGAGCACACGTGCGTGCTCATGTTCTCCACCACGCCGAGCACCGGCACGTCGACCTTCTCGAACATCTTGAGTCCCTTGCGCGCGTCGAGGAGCGCGATCTCCTGCGGCGTCGTCACGATCACGGCGCCGGACACCGGGACTTTCTGCGCGAGTGTGAGCTGCGTGTCGCCGGTGCCGGGCGGGAGGTCGATCACGAGGTAATCGAGCTCTTTCCAGTTGGTGTCCTTCAGCAACTGCTCGAGCGCCTGCGTGACCATCGGACCGCGCCAGATCATCGGCGTCTCTTCGTCGATCAGAAAACCGATCGACATCGCTTGCAGGCCGTGCGCCTCGATGGGTTCGATGGAGCGGCCGTCTTTGGATTCGGGCTTGCGCTTGACGCCGAGCATGCGCGGCTGGCTCGGCCCGTAGATATCCGCGTCGAGAATCCCGACGCTCGCACCCTCGATGGCGAGCGCGAGCGCGAGATTGACCGAAACGGTGGATTTGCCGACGCCGCCCTTGCCCGACGCCACCGCAATGATGTTCTTGATGCCGGGAAGCGGCTTCACGCCCTTCTGGACGCTGTGCGATTCGATTTTCCACGAAAGATTGACGCGCGCTTCCTTGACGCCGGGGATCGACAGCAGCTTTTCCTTGATCGTCGCGGTCAATGTCGGCGCCGCGCCGCGCGCCGGATAACCGAGCACCACGTCCACCGTCACGCGGCCGTCTTCCACCGCAATCTGCTTGACCGTCTTCCCGGTGACGAAATCCTGTTCCGCGTAGGGGTCGGTCACCTGCTTGAGCGCCGCTTCAACATCGGCGCGCGTTATTTCAGCCATCGAATGCTCCGTCGAACTGCTCGCCAAGGGGGCGACATGCTATACCGCCACCCTGGAAAAGTCATGATTCGCAGCATGGAAAGGCGAGGTTTCCGCGGGCGCGTCGAACCCGTCGCGACGCACCGCCCCCAATTTTACGATTTCCGGGAGCATTTCATCGCGCTTTGATCTTCACATTGGCTTCGCGCCTGGTTCGACGCGAACGGCAAGAACCGCGCGCATGGGATCGGCTCTTCCTCTGGCGCGAAAGACCGTGGGCACGACCGCCGAGCCCCCGTCATGAAGCCCGCTCGGCTCGGCCACAACAAGACCGTAGAATAGAGCGCACCCGTCTCAGCGTTATTGCGAGGTTTTCATGCCGGATTTCCCACGTCGTGTCGCCGTTATCGGCGGTACGCGCATCCCGTTCGCGCGCACCAATACCGCGTATGTCCAGCTCGGCAATCTCGAAATGCTGACGGGCACGATGAAGGCGCTGGTCGACAAGTACGACTTGCGCGGCGAGCGGCTCGGCGAAGTCGCCGCCGGCGCCGTCATCAAGCACTCGCGCCATTGGAATCTCGCGCGCGAAGCCACGCTCGCGAGCGGGCTCGATCCGCACACGCCCGCTTACGACGTGACACGCGCCTGCGGCACGAGCCTGACCGCGGTGGCGCAGCTCGCGCACCGGATCGCGCTCGGTGAGATCGAGGCGGCGATCGCGGGCGGCGCGGATTCGGCGAGCGACGTGCCGATCACCTACGGCGAGAAGTTCCAGCGCATCGTGCTCGAAAGCGCGCGCGGCAAGAACTTCGGCGATCGCATCAAACCCTGGCTGCGCCTGCGGCCGGAGGATCTGAAGCCCGCGTACTCCGGCGCGACCGAGCCGCGCACCGGCCTCACGATGGGCGAGCACTGCGAGCTGATGGCGAAGGAATGGAAGATCGGCCGCCGCGAACAGGACGAGCTCGCGTATGCAAGCCATCTGAAGGCGGCGGCGGCGTGGAGAGAAGGCTTTTACAACGATCTGGTCGTTCCGTTCGAGGGCCTCGCCGTCGACAACAACGTGCGCCCGGACACGAGCGTGGAAAAACTGGCGGGCCTGAAACCCGCCTTCGACAAAAGTCCGAGCGGCACCTTGACGGCCGGTAACAGCACGCCGCTCACGGACGGCGCCGCGTGCGTCCTGCTCGCGTCCGAGCCATGGGCGAGATCGCGCGGCCTTCCCATTCAGGCCTACTTCACGTATTACGCCTCGGCGGCGGTTGATTTTATCGGCGTCAACGGCGCGCGCGAGGGCCTGCTCATGGCACCGACCTACGCCGTCCCCGACATGCTCGATCGCGCGCATTTGAAATTGCAGGACTTCGACATTTACGAAATTCACGAGGCGTTCGCGGCGCAGGTACTGTGCACCCTGAAAGCCTGGGAGTCGGAAGAATATTGCCGCACCCAACTCGGGCGCGAGGAACCGCTCGGCTCCATCGACCGCGGCAAGCTCAACCCCAAGGGCAGCAGTATCGCGCTCGGTCACCCGTTCGCCGCGACCGGCGCGCGCATTGTCGCGACCTTGGCGAAACAGCTCGCGGCGCGGGATTCCGGCCGCGGTCTGATCTCGATTTGCGCGGCGGGCGGCATGGGCGTGGTCGCGATCCTCGAGCGCTGAAACGCCGGACACTATATATATGTGACGCCGAAGCGGCCGCGGGCGCGCTGCTAGCAAAGGCAACGGCGTGACCTACACTAACTCTCATGGTCAACGTCAAGGGAACGGCCATCGCCGGCCGGCGTCAGTACGTCGTGCGCTACCACGGCGAAGACAAGCTCCGCGCCGTGCTGGCGCAGCTCAAAGACCGTGACGCCGCGCTGCGGCTCGAAACCGGCGTGCTGAAATCCTCCTGGTATCCGTTTTCCCTCTTTATCGACTTCACCGAAACGATCGATCGCGTCGTCGGCAAGGGCGACGGCAAACTCTACCGCGCCATGGCGGCGCAGACGGCCGAAGACGATTTGTCCACCGTCTACAAAGTGTTCTTCAAGTTCCTGCAGCCCATGTACATCTTCAACAAGGCGGCGCAGCTGTGGACCTCCTATTACACCTCGGGCAAGCTGCAAACGACGCAATTGGGTCCGGGAACGATCGAGCTCGAAATCCTCAACTTCGAAACGCCGCACTGGGCGCACTGCGAATCGGTGCTCGGCTGGGCGGAACGCAGCATCCAGCTGACCGGCGTCAATAACGTCCGCGGCGAGCACGTCGAATGCCGCAGCAAAGGCGCGGCGCACTGCCGCCTGCGCGTCTTCTGGAAGGAATAACCCCGCGCTAGAGCTCCGCGATGTAGCGCGCCATGCGCTCGCGCACGGCGTCGTCCGGCAGTCGCCCCAACGCCGCCTGCATGTTGTCGACCAGGTGCGTGACTTTGCTCGTCGCCGGGATCGCGCAGGTGACCGCCGGGTGCGAGACGATGAACTTGAGAAAGAATTGCGCCCAGCTCACGCAGTCGATGTCCGCGGCCCAGGCGGGCAACGGCTTGCCGCGCACTTTTCCGAATAACGACGCCTGCGCGAACGGGCGATTCACGATCACCGCGATCCGCCGCTCGGCGGCGAGCGGCAGCAAGCGCCGTTCCGCCTCGCGCTCGACGATCGAATAATTGAGCTGCACGAAATCGAGCTCCTCGCTTTCGAGCACGCGCGCGAGATCCGCGTACGCACTCTCGGTGTAATGCGTCACCCCGAGGCAGCGTACCTTGCCCTGCTCTTTCCAGCCGCGCAGCGTCGCGAGGTGGGTGCGCCAGTCGACCAGGTTATGCACCTGCATCAGGTCCATGCGATCCGTGCGCAGGCGCCGGAACGATTGCTCCATCTGGCGGATGCCCGCTTCGCGCCCGCTGGTCCACACCTTGGTGGCGAGAAAGAGTTTCTTCCGCACGCCGAGCTCGACCGCGAGGTCGCCGAGCACGCCTTCCGAATTTCCGTACATCGGCGATGAATCGACGACGCGGCCGCCGAGCTCGACGAAGCGGCGCAGCACCTCGCGCAGGGGCGCGCGCTCCGCCGGCGCGCTCCCCACGTCGAACGTCTGCCAGGTGCCGAGCCCGATGACCGGCAGCAATTCGCCCGAACGGGGGATGGGGCGTCGTAGAGGAGTCGAATCGGCCATGCTCAAACCGCCCCCCGCCGACGCCGCGGCGCCGAGGGCGAGCCGCAGCCAATCGCGTCTTGAAAGTCCATGCGTGGAGAAAGACTGTTTTTCCATCGGCGTCCGTTCAGCATACGTATTACGTTTTCGCAACGCCAGCCGCGCGGCGCTCCTCGGCCGGGCCAGAAGGCACGAACCAGAGCGCCGCAAACACGGCTAGACTGCGCCGGGCGCACCGACCGAAAACACGGTGCGTGGAACGCACGCTGCATCGAATTAAACGGGCGCCGGCGCAAGACCGGGAACGGGAAAGCGCGAACAGAGCGCCTTCACTTGCTCGGCAAGACGCGCCAGACGCGCATCGTCGTCGGCATGGCGCAGCGCCGCGACGATCCAGCCGGCAAGCGCTTCCATTTCCGGCTCGCGCATGCCGCGCGTCGTGCAGGCGGGCGTGCCGAGGCGGATGCCGCTCGGACGCAACGGCGGCCGCGGGTCGTCGGGAATGACTTGCTTGTTGGTGGTGATGCCGATGCGGTCGAGCACCTCTTCCGCGCGCTTTCCATCCATCGCGAAGCTCGCCGCGGTATCCATCACCAGCAAGTGATTATCGGTGCCGCCGGTCACGAGCGACACCTGCTCGCCGAGAAACACGGCGGCGAGCGTGCGCGCATTGGCGAGCACCTGGCGGGCGTACGCTTTGAATTCGGGTTCGGCCGCCTTCTTGAATGTCACCGCCGCCGCCGCGACGTTGTTCATGTGCGGACCGCCCTGCAGGCCGGGAAACACGGACGCATCGATGATACGCGCGTGCGCGGCACGGCAAAGAATCATGCCGCCGCGCGGGCCGCGCAGCGACTTGTGCGTGGTTGTCGTCACGAAGTCGAAGCCGCCGTCGAGCGGATTGCGCATAACATCGGCCGCCACCAGGCCGCCGATGTGAGCGACGTCCGCCATGGTGAGCGCGCCGACGTCGTCCGCGACCGCCTTGAAGGCGCGGTAATCGTAATCGCGCGGATAAGAACTGTAACCGCACAAAATCATCTTCGGTCGGGTTTCTTTGGCGACGCGCGACAGCTCGTCGAAATCGATCGCGCCCTGCCGATCGGTTCGCGTTTTGTAGCGAACGAAGGTGAAAATTTTCCCCATGTGCGAAACCGGCGCGCCGTGCGTCAAGTGCCCGCCGTGCGACAGCTCCATGCCGAGCACGGTATCGCCGGGCTTGAGGCAGGCGAAGTAAACCGCCTGGTTCATCGGCGAACCGGACAACGGCTGCACGTTCGCGTGCTCCGCGCGAAACAAGGCGCACGCGCGCTCGCGCGCGAGCGACTCGATGCGATCGGTGTAGGTTTGGCCGCCGTAGTAGCGCCGGCCCGGGTAGCCCTCGGAATACTTGTTGGTGAACACCGACCCGAGAACGGCGAGAACTTCGGGATAGGTGTAATTCTCCGAGGGAATCAACTCGACGCCCTCGCGCTGGCGCTTTTCTTCGCCAAGCAGCGCGTCGAACACGGCCGGATCGGTTTGAGACAACAGGCGGCGAAAATCTTGCATGGCAACCTCCACGTACAGCGGACGTTTCAGAAGTTGCCCAGGCGAACGGCGTGTTATCCCTCCGCTCCCCTGTGGTGCTCCACGAGTCGCCAGTTGCGGAAGGCGAAGCGCATCTTAGGGTGTCGCGAGCGCGGTATCAACTATCGCGCGGGCGGTTGTGTTAGGAGGTAAACCCGAGGCTTCCCGCCCTACACTTGGGGTAACATGCGCGCCTGACGCGCGACACGCGGGCGTCACCCGCTCGATTGACGGTTTTTCGGGACCCACATGGCCGCTCAGTTCCTTGAAATTCCCGGTCCGCCGCAACTGCCGCTCGCGGGCAATCTGTTTCAGCTCCCGAAGTCGCGGCTAATGCAGC
>JAJPKH010000229.1 GCA_021323795.1 Acidiferrobacteraceae bacterium
CGGGACGATCGCTTCGCCGTTTTCGCTTTCGTGCCAAGTCAGGAGAACCCGCGGCGCGGCTTCGAGCAGCCGGCGAAAATCATGCAGCGGCGCGAGCACGCGGTCCGATCGCGTCGGCAAGCCGAGTTGGCGGCGCACGCCGTCGTTAAAGAACGGCGAGCTATTGAGCGGGCCGGGGAGGTTTTCGCGCGTGCAGCCGGCGATGATCAGCGCATCGAATCGCCGGCAGCGGCTTTCGGCGAGATCGAGCAGTTCGACGCCGCTCTCCGGCAGCGGCGGATGGAAACGCCGCCGCTCGAGCTCGCGCTGCAGCCAGTAACGGAATTCCGGCCACGTCAAGTTTCCTCTGCGCGCGCCCGCCGCGCGCCGGTCGGGTCGCAATGTCGCGAGCAGCTGGTTGCCCGCCGCATCGACGCCCAAGCCGGCGGCGACGCCGGTTTGCTCGAGGCTTCGTTGAAGCGCTAAAAGGTATTCGAATGGGGAACGCGGCGTGCGGGAGCCGAGGCGTTTCAGCAACGGCTCGGCCGCCGCCGCCACGCGATCGAGCATGTCGAGCAGCGCCGACCCGCCGGCCGTCAGCCGCGCCTCGGCGGCGCGCACGATACGCCGGTAGCGGTCGAGACCCGCGCCGACGTTGTGCGTGCGCACGATCTCCTCCTCGAAGCAGTGCACCAGCGCCTCCAGCTCGTCGCGCCGGAAGCCGAGCGTGACGAAGGGGGACTTCAGAAAATCGAGCAGCGGCGCCTGCGCGAAATCCTGTTCGACGCACTCGAGCCAGCGCATCACCGCGGTCGCGGCGCTGGTCGTCGACAGCGCCCAGCCGGCGGCGTCGCGCAAGTTGAGATTCGCGCGCTCCAGCAGCGCGCGCACGCGCCGCGCGAGCTTGCGGTCGGGGGTGACGACCGCGATGTCGGTAATGCCTCGCGCATACCAGCGTCGCACGGCGAGCTCGACGGCGCGCGCCTCCTGCTCGAAGTCGCCGGCGGCAAAGACGTGCAGCCGCTCCGACAACGGGCTCGCGGGAGATTCGGCGGCGAAAGCACGCGCGCGCGCGCCGATGTCGGTATCGTCGGCGTACACGGACTCGATGAAGCGGCTGTAAGGGATAGCGGAAGCGGAAGGCGAGGGTGGGGGTATGTCGAGCATTTCCAGGCAACGACGCAAGACCGCGTCAGGGTGGCGCTCGCCCGCTCGAACGCCGCCATGCAGTAATAGCGTGGCGCACCCTTGCTTTTGTAGTGACTTAAGCCAGTCGGCCTCGGCGCCCGACAGCTCGACCGGCCCCACCATATATATATGGTATGCGTGGTCGCCCGGGACCCCGGCTTTAGCCAACGCCGTGCGCCGCTGCAGGGCGCGGTCCTGAAGCCGCTGGCTCGAAAGATGCGCGTTCCAGGCGCTCCAAAGCGTATGGACCAAATGCGCTTCGCCGTGAAGCGGCGCGGGCGGCGCGCGCACGCCGTAGCCCTCGGCCAGGCGCGCGGCGAATGCTTCGACATCCTGCGGCATGGCCGGCGGGTGAGCGTTCAGCTCGTCGAACAGCGCGAGCAAGCTGTCGACCAGCGTCCAGGTGCCGTAACGCTCGCGCAGCCGGGGATAGGGTTCGAGGGCTTCGAGCAATAAGAGATCACGCTCGGGCTCGTCGATCAGGGTGGCGTCATCGGCGACGTGCTGTTGCAGCCAGCGGTCCAGCGTGCCGCACCAAGGGGCCAGCACCCCGCCATAGACGCGCTCGCCGGCGGCCGCGAGCAATCGCCGCCGGAAATGCCCGATGGCGCCGGGGTGGGGAAAGAGGACGACGTGCCGGCTGAGGTCGGGGAGCTCGCGTTGATGCCGTTCCAGCATCAGCGTCGCGAGTGTTTCTAAAGGATCGGCTCCGTAAGGGGTGAGGATAAATTCGCGCGGATGCACGTGTATACGGCCGAGATGCGCCTAGAGCCGCCGCACCCGTAGGGCGGCGCGCGCCGGCGTCGCGCGCACCGAAGGATTATCCGCGGCGCCCATACGCCGAGCGCCTGTGGTCCGTGTGCGGGTCGGTGGCTGTCGAGCGTCCAAACGCTACGCGCCGAGGGCGGGCGAAATGCCGCCGCTCAGCGTTCAAGATACTTGAGCTTATCGGGTTTGTTTTCCCACTCGGCCGCGTCGGGCGGCGCATCTTTCTTCTCCGTGATGACCGGCCAGCTCTTCGCGAGCTCCGCGTTCAACGGCAGAAAGTGCTTCTGGTCCTCCGGCACATCGTCCTCGGCGAAGATGGCATTCACCGGACACTCGGGAACGCAGAGCGTGCAGTCGATGCATTCGTCGGGATCGATGACGAGAAAGTTCGGACCCTCATGGAAGCAATCGACGGGGCAGACTTCGACACAATCGGTGTACTTGCACTTGATGCAATTGTCGGTGACCACGTAGGTCATCGCGTGCTCCTCAACAGAGTTCAACAGGAAACCCGCCTATGATACACGCACCCACCAAAAAAGTGGAAATGCGCGGGCGCGCTCAGTAGGCGTTCTTGTCGTTGAAGGCGCGGAAGGCGGTGAGGAACAGGATCTTTACATCGAGCCAGAGCGACCAGTTATGTATATATGCCAAATCGTACTCGACGCGCTTTTGCATTTTGTCGAGCGAGTCGGTCTCGCCGCGCCAGCCGTTCACCTGCGCCCAGCCGGTGATGCCCGGTTTCACCTTGTGGCGCAGCATGTAGCGGTCGATCAGCTTGCGATATTGCTCGTTGTGGATCACCGCGTGCGGGCGCGGGCCGACCAGCGACATGCGTCCCTGCAGGACATTGAAAAGCTGGGGCAGCTCGTCGAGCGAGGTGCGGCGCAGAAACGCGCCGAAGCGCGTGACGCGCGGATCGTTGCGCTTCGCCTGCGCGACGTCGTCGCTGTTTTCCAGCACCGTCATGCTGCGGAACTTCCACACTTCGATCTTGTTGCCGCGCAGCCCGTAGCGGTGTTGCCTGAAGAGAATCGGCCCCGGCGAGGAAAGCTTGACGCCGATGGCGATGACGATCAGCGGAATCGCGACCAGGAGGAGCGCGACGCAGGCGAGCACCATGTCTTCGAGCCGCTTGATGATTCCATCCACGCCGTAGAACGGCGACTCCGAAATGCTGACCACCGGCACCTCGCCGATGGTCCCCCAGCTCGCGTGCAACAAATCGAAAATGAAGAAATCGGGAATCAGGTGGACGGACGCCGTCGTGTCCGAAAGCTTGGCGAGCAGCGCCTGTATGCGTTTCTCCGCGCTCATCGGCAGCGTGATGTAGACGATGTCGATCTTGCCTTCACGCGCGTGGCGCACCATGGCGTCGAGATTGCCGATGACCTCGATCGGTTCGCGCACCAGCGGCCGCAATCCGGCCGGCCGCCGATCGTCGTAGAACCCGACGGGGCGCAGCCCCATCCACGGCGTGTCCAGTATCGAGCGGGCGAGATAGCCGCCGAGATCGCGCGCCCCGGCGATCGCCACCATGCGCGTATTGAAACCGCGTCGGCGCAATGCGCCGAGGATGATTTGGATCCACCCGCGCCAGATGATCAGTATCAGCGGCGTGATCACGAACCACGTGAGAAACACGCGGCGGGAGAACTGCTCCGATGTCTTGAGCGAGTAGGCGATGAAGAGGAGCAGCATTACGACGGCGGCCCAGACGAGAATCAAGCGGCCGAATTCGTGCCGCAGCGACAGCCCGCGCCACGAATGATAGAGCCCGCATAGATGGCCGAAGAAGATGAATAACGCCACCGCCCAAAACGCCGCGAGGCTCTGATCGGTGCGCAGCTCGAAGCCGTAGCACCACGTGACGATCCACAATGCGCCGGCGACGAACAGCGCATCCATGAGCTGCGAAAAAGCGGCGAGCTTTCCGTGCCCAACGCGTATCAGTTTCTCAATTCCCATTTGCGGCGTGCCGCTCCGTTGGCGTTTACGGCGGTGCGTTCGTGCCGCCGCCGCCCGGCGTTGTGCGCTCCATTGTAGCGCCCGCCGGAAAAAAGTTTCCGGATGGCGAACGTGGTTTCATAACCCCAGTACTGCAAGATGACAGCGCCGGCGACAATGGCGATACTCATGCGCTCTTCGGTAAATTCGAAATATCAACAATGAAGCGACTACGGTTCAGAACAATAATCGGTTTGCTGCTTCCTCGACCATCCGTACTAACCCTGTCGATCGGTTTCAGCACGATTCTCCTGCTCCACGGTTGTGCTACGCCGTCGGCGACACCCGCCGCGGCGCTGGCGGGCGCGCCGGCGTCCGCGAATGCCGCTCGCGACGCGGCCGGCGGCGATTACCAGATCGGTCCCGAGGATCTTCTCGAAATCGCCGTGTGGCGCGAAAAGGATCTGCAGCGCGAAGTGCTGGTGCGCCCCGACGGATGGCTGACATTTCCGCTGGTCGGCAACGTGCAGGCGGCCGGTAAGACGCCGTTGCAACTGCAAACGGAAATCACCGCGCGCCTGAAGAAGTACATCCCCGATCCCGTCGTAACGGTGACGGTGAAGAAGATTCAAGGATTGAAGGTGTTCGTGATCGGCAAGGTCGGAAAACCCGGCGAGTACGTGGTCGGGCGTTACGTCGACGTGATCCAGGCGCTGACGCTCGCCGGCGGACTCACGCCCTTTGCGAAGGAGAGCGATATCCGGATCCTGCGCAAGCAGGGCGGGCGCGAGCAGGTGATTCCTTTCGACTACAGCGCAGTCAAGAAGGGGCGGAGCCTGGAGCAAAACATCCAGCTTAAGGCGGGCGATGTGATCATGGTCCCCTGACGCGAGAAAAACAAAGGCGGGAGCAATGCGAATAATAATGAGATCGGAAACGGCAAGAGCGCGGGCGCGGCGCCGGAGTAACGGGCCGCGGCGGCTCGCGGCATGGATCGCGGGATGGTGTCTCTGTTCGCCGGTTTCGGCCGCACAATGGGAGCTGCATCCGTCTCTCGACGTCGGCGCGTTTTCCGACGACAACATCCAGCTATCGACCGGCCCGCATCAATCGACGTCCGGTTACGTCGGCGCCGTGCGGCTCGACGGCAAGGGCACCACCGAGACGTCGAAGACGACTTTCAACGGTTTCGTGGCTCACACCGGATACAGCAAAGGCGACGTGCCGGATAAGACCGAAGAAGGGCTCCTGCTCAACGCGCAGAAGCAGACGTCGGAGCGCGGGACGCTCGGTCTCGACGGCGAGTATCGCCACGACGCGCTGTTCCAAACGGTCACGACCAGCCTGCAGCGGGGAACGGGCAACATCCGGGACACCGACATCGGCTTGTCCACCAATGCTTTGGTGCGCCGCAACTACCGGGTGTTGCAGCCGTGGTGGAACTGGCTGTTGACGGAAGCGAGCTCGATGCGTCTCGCGTATCGGCTGACCGATTCGACGTTCGGCAACGACGCGGGCACGGGCCTCTTCGATTACCGCGAACACTTGTTGACCGCCACCTATGCGCATCAGTTGAACCCGCGCGATGAATTCAACCTTACGGCGAACGTAGCGCGTTACCGGCCGGAGACGGGCGATAACGACGCCAACACCGAGCAATTGCTCGCCGGCGTCGGGCGCGCGTTCTCCGAAACGCTGCGCGGATCGTTCGCTATCGGCGCGGGCCGCACAACCGTGGATTTGCCGACGGGCGATCAGCGATCGAGCGGGCTCGTGACGACGGCGAGCTTGCGGCAAACCTCCGAGCTATCGACGCTCGAAGGCGTCCTTAGTCGGGACGTGACGCCGAGCGGCGCCGGCCAGGCGCTGCGCACCGATCAGCTGCGCATCTGGTGGTCGCGCAAGCTGTCGAGCGAGACCGAATTCATTTTAGAGACGCAGCTGTTTCGCAACCGTGCGCTGGAGGGATCGGGGACGGGGGTCAACCGGCGTTACTACGATTTGTCGCCGCAACTGCGCTGGCAATGGCTGGAAAATATTTACATCGTCGGCAGCTATCACTACCGCAAGCAGAAGTACGACGCGGATCCAAAATCTGCTGATAGTAATGCGGTGTTTTTGGGTCTCAGCTACGGCCTATAATTCGACATTCTTTTTTTTGGAGATCGGCTATGGACGGCACCACTCACTTGAGTGATTACCTTGCGATCCTGCGGCGGCGTCGCCGCCAGATACTGCGTGTCGCCGGTGCGATTTTCGCCATCGCGGTCATTCTCGCCGTCGTATTGCCGCCCGTGTACCGCTCGACCGCGAAGCTCCTGATCGAGCAGGAGGTGCCGCAGGACATGGTGCCGTCGACGGTGACCGGGTACATCAATCAGCGCATCAAGGTGATCGAGACGCGGGTTCTGACGCCGGATAACCTGACCAAGGTGGCGGAGAAGCTCGATCTCTATCCGGATGAGCGCAAGGCCTCGGACAAGCGCGAGGTCGCGAACCGCATGCGCAACAACATCAAGGTCGAAACGGTGAACGCGAACGTCACGGATCCGCGCAGCGGAGCTTCCGTGACGGCGACGGTGGCGTTCAACGTCTCTTACGACGCTTCCTCCCCGGAGATGGCGCAGAAAGTCGCGCAGGAATTGGCGACGCTCTTTATCGAGGAGAACCGGGCGCTGCGAACCGCGAAGGCGCGCGGCGCCTCGGGCTTTTTGAACGAGGAAGAGGAGCGTCTGAGCAAGCATATTGCCGAGCTGGAATCGAAATTGGCCGCCTACAAGTCGAAGAATCAGGGGCGCTTGCCCGAGCTCATGAATTTGAACATGCAGATGTTCGATCGCACGCAGCGGGAGCTCGAGGAAGCCGAGCGGCAGATTTACACGCTGGAGGAGCGCAAGGTCGAGCTGCAATCGCAGCTCGCACTGGTCGATCCGCACACCGGCAACAGCCCCGGCGGACGGCTGCGCGAGCTGCAAGGGGAATATCTGGCGGCGATTTCCCGCTATTCCCCGGAACATCCGGACGTCATACGGCTCAAGCGCGAGATCGAAAGTCTCAAGCAGCAGACCGGCGCGACCAACGACCGCGGCGCGCTCGAGGCCGAGTACAAGCGCGCCAGCGCGGACTTGGCGGCGGCGCGGGAGAAATATTCCGACGACCACCCGGACGTGGTGAAGCTCAAGAAAACCGTCGCGTCGCTCGAAGCCAAGCTCAAGCGCGCCCCGGCCGGCCCGACCGGGTTCTCCATGCGGCCGGATAACCCGGCTTATGTGACGCTGCAGACGCAGCTCGATACCGTGGATCTGAATTTGAAAGCCATGCAGGAGCAGCGCGATCGCGCCAAGCAACGCATGGCGGAGTACGAGGCGCGCGTCACTGAAACTCCCAAGGTCGAGCAGGAAGGCCTGGCGCTGCAACGCGACTACGACGCAGCCATGAAAAAATATCGCGAGATCAAACAAAATTCGATGGGCGCGCAACTCGCTCTGGAACTGGAAAAGGAACAACGAGGGGAACGCTATTCGATACTCGAGTCCGCCGAGCTGCCGGATCATCCGGAGCGGCCGAACCGGCGCGCGTTCATACTCCTCGGCCTGGTACTCGGTTTGGGAACCGGCATCGGCTACGGAAGCCTCGCGGAGTACATGGATCGCACCGTGCGTGGGCCGCGCGCCGTCATCACCGTGCTGCGCGAGCCGCCGCTCGCGGCGATACCTTACATTCCAAATGGAATCGATCCGCCGGCGCGCGTCACGTAAAGACAGTAGAGTGTTGCCGACCGGCAACAGTGTGACGGATACGCAATTACCCCGATGGGGTGGGTTCCGGTCAGATGTTAGGTTACGAGGCGAGCGCTCGGATTGCGCTCTAAACAATCACGGCAGGGAGTGAGCCAACGCGATGGACCCCATCACTAAAGCGCTGCAAAAAGTACGTCAGGATCGTCAGGCCGTGGGCGTCGGATTGCAGAAGCGGGCGCTCGTTCCGGCCGAGATCACCTACACCCAAACGCGCAAGGTGAGCTTGTATCCCGGCTGGCTGCGGCAGAACCGCATCATCACCGGCGCCGTCATCGATGCGTATGCGCGCGCCTACAAGGTTCTGCGCACGCAAGTATCGCAGCGCATGCGTCAGCAGGGGTGGCGCACCCTCGGTGTGACGAGCCCAGGCCCGCGCGAAGGCAAGACGCTGACGGCGATCAACCTCGCCATCAGTCTCGCCCTCGAGGCGAACCAGACCGTGCTGCTGGTCGACGCCGACCTGCGCCAGCCGAGCGTGCACGCGTATTTCGGTTTCGACGTGGAATACGGGTTGCGCGATTACTTGCTGGAAGCGACGCCGCTCGAGCAGATTCTGGTGAACCCGGAAATCCGCCGTCTCGTGGTTCTGCCCGGCGGCGCGCCGCTCGCGAATTCCTCCGAGCTGCTCTCGTCGCCGGTCATGCTGCGGCTGGTGCAGGAAGTCAAGCGGCGCTACCCGTCGCGGCTGGTCGTGTTCGATCTGCCGCCGGTGCTGACGGCCGACGACGTTCTCGCCTTCTCTCCGTACCTCGACGCGTCGCTGCTCGTCGTGGAGGAGGGCAGGACGCTGCGTGACGAGGCGGCGCGCGCCGCCGAGTTGTTGCAGGCGGCCAACCATAATTTGATCGGCACTGTCCTCAACAAATCCGCCGGATGATCACCAGCGATCGCGAGATTCGATATGTATGAATCATTCTACAACTTTCGCGAGAAACCCTTTTCGCTTCTTCCCGATCCCGCCTTCTTGTTCCTGAGCGAGAAACACCGGTTGGCGCTGACCATGCTGCAATACGGCATCGTCAATCAAGCGGGCTTCACCGTGGTGACCGGCGAAATCGGCTCCGGCAAAACGACGCTCATCCGGCAGGTCTTGTCCGAAGTCGGCGATGATATCAGCGTCGGATTGGTGTCGAACACGCACAGGAATTTCGGCGAGCTCATGCAGTGGGTGCTGCTCGCGTTCGGGTTGGAATATCGCGACAAGAAGAAGATCGAGCTGTATCAGACGCTCGCGGATTTCATCGTCAAGGAATATTCGCAGGACCGGCGCACCGTGCTGATCATCGACGAGGCGCAGAATTTGAGCCCGGAGGCGCTGGAGGAGCTGCGCATGATGTCGAACATCAACGCGGACAAGGACCAGGTGCTCCAGCTGATCCTCGTCGGGCAGCCGGGCTTGCGCGAAACGCTGCGGCTTCCGGAGCTGCAACAGTTCGCCCAGCGCGTGGCGGTCGACTACAGCTTGCGTCCGCTCAATCTCGAGGAAACGTGGAACTATATTCGTCATCGGCTGAAACTCGCGGGAGGCGACGCGGGGTTGTTCGAAACCAAGGCGTGCGCGGCCGTGTATTACTACACCGGCGGCATTCCGCGCCTCGTCAACGTGCTTTGCGATACCGCGCTGGTATACGGCTTCGCCGAGCAGAAGCGCCGCATCGACGCCGCGATCATATGCGACGTGGTGCGAGACAAGTCGCGCGGCGGGATTTTCCCGATTCGCGAGGAACGGGGGGGATACGACAACGGAGTGATCCTCGAGATGGGCGCGACGAAAAAGGAACCCTATAACCTGGAAGTTCCGCCGCGGACGTAAGTTCCGCGGCGGCACAACGACACGGAACAGTAACAATGAAAGCGGTGATTCTGGCGGGGGGATTCGGCACGCGCATCAGCGAAGAGAGCGGCGTGAAGCCGAAACCGATGGTGGAGGTCGGCGGCCGGCCGATCCTTTGGCATATCCTCAAAATTTATTCCAGCCACGGCATCAACGATTTCATCGTCTGTCTGGGATACAAGGGAGAAGCGATCAAGGATTATTTCGCGCGCTATTACCTGCATGCGTCGAACGTGACGTTCGACATGCAGCGCAATGAAATGCATGTGCATCAGAACCGCGCCGAGCCCTGGCGGGTGACCTTGATCGATACCGGTGTGGACACCATGACCGGCGGGCGTTTGCGGCGCGCGCGGGAGTACGTCGGCAACGAAACGTTCTGCATGACCTACGGCGACGGCGTGAGCGATATCGACATCCGCCAGCTCGTGCGCTTCCACAAGGAACAGAACACGCTCGCCACGCTCACCGCGGCGCAGCCGCCCGGGCGGTTCGGCGC
>JAJPKH010000282.1 GCA_021323795.1 Acidiferrobacteraceae bacterium
CGACAGCGCCGCGCTTTCGCGGGTGGCCGCGATGAGCGATTGAAGGTAGTCGAGCAAAGCGTCGCTCGCATGCAGACGCGCCGCCTGTTCCTGTAGAGCGAGGAGCGTGGCCGCATCGACGATCCGCGGAACGTCGGCGAGCGCCTCGCGGCGATCACGTCCCTTGAGCAGCGCGCGTTCGGCCCTCTCGTCGGGGTAGCCGAGTTCGATGCGCATCAGGAAGCGGTCGAGTTGCGACTCGGGCAAGGGAAAGGTCCCGATCAGATGATGCGGATTCTGCGTGGCGACGACGAAGAAGGGTTCGGGCAATTTCAACGTCGCGCCGTCGCTCGTTACTTGGCGCTCCTCCATCACCTCGAGCAGCGCGCTCTGCGTCTTTGGCGTGGCTCGATTGATTTCATCGGCGAGCACGAGCTGCGCGAACACCGGCCCACGGTGGAAATGAAAACGCTGTGTTTCCGGTTGGTAGATCGAAACGCCGAGTATGTCCGCCGGCAGCAGATCGCTCGTGAACTGAATACGCTTGAAATCGAGTCCGAGCACGTGCGCCAACACGTGGGCGAGGGTGGTCTTGCCGACGCCGGGGAGGTCCTCGATCAGCAGGTGTCCGCGCGCGAGCAGACAGGCGAAGGCGAGGCGTATCTGGTGATCTTTGCCTAGCACTATCTTCGCGGCGGCCGCGAGAATGTCATCGAGCAGGCGGTGTGTGTTCACGTTAGGGCTCGGAACCGGATGAAGCTGCATGGAGTCTCCGCTTGTCTGCGGCCCGCTGGCCGCGTGTACCGAGTAAGTCTAGCAACCGCTGGCGCAAGCGCGGCCGCGCGCTTACCGCGGGCAAATCCCCGGTGTTATCATGCGCGAAGCCCAGCATCCTACCTATTTGCATGAATCACCCCGGTACGTTCGACGTCATTGTCATCGGAGGCGGTCACGCCGGCACCGAAGCGGCCGCGGCCAGCGCACGGCTCGGCGCTAAAACCCTGTTGCTGACGCAAAACCTCGAATCGATCGGCCAGATGTCGTGTAACCCCGCCATTGGCGGTATCGGTAAGGGCCACCTGGTAAAGGAAATCGACGCGCTCGGCGGCGTCATGGCGCGCGCCACCGACCGCGCCGGCATCCAATTCCGCGTTCTCAATGCGCGCAAGGGGCCGGCGGTTCGCGCCACGCGCGCGCAGGCCGACCGCGTGCTTTACAAAGCCGCCGTACGCAGTTTGCTCGAGCACGAACCGAATCTCCTGCTATTTCAGCAGGCCGTCGACGATCTGATCATCGAGCGCGGGCGAATCGCGGGCGTCGTCACGCAGATGGGCGTGCGCATATATGCGCGTGCCGTGGTGCTGACCACCGGAACGTTCCTCGGCGGGCGCATCCACATCGGGCTCGAGAACCACCAGGGCGGGCGCGCCGGTGATCCGCCGTCAAACACGCTGGCCGCGCGCTTGCGCGCGTTGGGCCTGCCCGTCGGACGCTTGAAGACAGGGACGCCGCCGCGGCTCGATGGCCGCACGCTCGACTATTCGGTCATGGGGGTACAGCCGGGAGATGAGCCGTCGCCTGTATTTTCTTTCATGGGGTCGGCCGGCGAGCACCCGCGCCAAGTCGTGTGCCACATCACGCACACGAACGCACGCACGCACGACATCATCCGCGGCGCGCTCGATCGCTCTCCCATGTATACCGGCGTCATCGAGGGCATAGGACCGCGCTATTGTCCTTCGGTGGAAGACAAGGTTGTGCGTTTCGCCGACAAGACCTCACATCAGATTTTCGTCGAGCCGGAGGGGCTCGACACCTACGAGGTATATCCGAACGGTATTTCCACGAGTTTGCCGTTCGACGTCCAATGGGATCTCGTGCGCTCGATCAAGGGCTTCGAGCAGGCCGTACTCATCCGCCCGGGTTACGCGATTGAATATGACTACTTCGATCCGCGCGATTTGAAGCCGAGCCTTGAGACCAAGGCGATCGAGCGGCTGTTTTTTGCCGGCCAGATCAATGGCACCACGGGATACGAAGAGGCGGCCGCGCAGGGGCTGATCGCGGGGCTTAATGCCGCGCGCTCGGCGTTCGAGCGCGAGCCGTGGTGGCCGCGGCGCGACCAGGCTTACATCGGCGTTCTTATCGACGATCTCACGACGCGCGGTACCACCGAGCCCTACCGCATGTTCACCTCGCGCGCCGAGCATCGCCTGCTGTTGCGCGAGGACAATGCCGATCTTCGGCTCACGGAGATCGGCCGCGGCCTCGGTCTGGTTGACGACGCGCGCTGGCGCCGTTTCAACGATAAACGCGACGCCATCGCTCGCGAGCAGGAGCGCCTGCGAGGCGTACGTGTGCGCCCGGCGACACTCGCGCGCGAGGAAAGTCTGGCGGCGCTCGGTGTTCCGCTGAGTCGCGACGCGACGCTCGCCGAGCTCCTGGCGCGTCCGGAAGTGTCCTACGAGCGACTCATGCAACTGCCGGGCGCCGGCCCGGGCACCGCGGACCGTGAGGTCGCGCAGCAGGTGGAAGTACAGGCGAAGTACGCCGGTTACATCGAGCGCAGTCGAGCGGAGATCGAAAGCCAGCGACGCCACGAAGAAACGTTATTGCCCGCGGATTTTGATTACCACAACGTACGCGGGCTGTCGGTCGAAGTGCGGCAGAAGCTCGCGGCGCACCGCCCGGTCACGCTCGGACAAGCCGCGCGCCTGCCCGGAATTACACCGGCGGCGGTTTCGCTGTTGCTGATTCATTTGAAGCGCAAACGCGCCTGAGCGCGCTTCCCGTTCGCGCCCGACGGGCCGAGCGAAGCGCCACGAGTCTGCGATCGCCTTGAACAGCGCCTGCTGATGAAACTGGAAAAGAAGTTGAGCCAGGGACTCGCCGCCCTGGGCGTAGACGTCGACGCGGAGCGGAGCGCGAAATTGCTCCAATTCCTCGAGCTGCTCGAGCACTGGAATCGCGCCTACAATCTCACGGCGGTGCGCGA
>JAJPKH010000174.1 GCA_021323795.1 Acidiferrobacteraceae bacterium
GCCTCGTCGATGGCGCCGACCATGTAGAACGCCTGCTCGGGTAGCGCATCGCACTCGCCGTTGACGATCATCTTGAAGCCGCGGATGGTCTCCTTGAGCGGGACGTATTTACCCTTCTGGCCGGTAAAGACTTCCGCGACGTTGAACGGTTGGGACAGGAAGCGCTGGATCTTGCGCGCCCGCGACACCGCGAGCTTGTCTTCCGGCGACAGCTCGTCCATGCCGAGGATGGCGATGATGTCGCGCAGCTCCTTGTAGCGTTGCAGCGTCGCCTGCACGGCGCGCGTCGTGTTGTAGTGCTCGTCGCCGATGACGTTCGGGTCGACCTGGCGCGAGGTCGAGTCGAGCGGGTCGACCGCGGGATAAATACCGAGTGCCGCGATGTCGCGCGACAGCACGACCGTGGCGTCCAAGTGCCCGAAGGTCGTCGCGGGCGACGGATCGGTCAAATCGTCGGCGGGCACGTACACGGCTTGGATCGAGGTGATCGAGCCCTTCTTGGTCGAGGTGATGCGCTCCTGCAGCCGGCCCATTTCTTCGGCGAGGGTCGGCTGGTAACCGACCGCGGACGGCATACGCCCGAGCAGCGCCGACACTTCGGTGCCGGCGAGCGTGAAGCGGTAAATGTTGTCGACGAAGAACAGCACGTCGCGGCCTTCGTCACGGAAGGCCTCCGCGATCGTGAGGCCGGTCAGCGCGACGCGCAGACGGTTGCCCGGCGGCTCGTTCATCTGGCCGTAGACCAGCGCCACCTTATCGAGCACGTTCGACTCCTTCATTTCGTGATAGAAGTCGTTGCCTTCGCGGGTGCGCTCGCCCACACCGGCGAACACCGAGTAGCCGGAGTGCTCGATCGCGATATTGCGGATCAGCTCCATCATGTTGACGGTCTTGCCCACGCCGGCGCCGCCGAAGAGGCCGACCTTGCCGCCCTTGGCGAACGGACAGATCAGATCGATCACCTTGATGCCGGTTTCGAGCAGCTCTTGGGACGGCGAGAGCTCTTCGAAGGTCGGTGCCTTCTGGTGGATCGAGCGCTTGGCCTCGGTTTTCACCGGTCCCGCCTCGTCAATCGGTTGGCCCAGCACGTTCATAATGCGGCCGAGGGTGCCCTTGCCGACGGGCACCGAAATCGGCGCGCCGGTGTTTTTCACCATCATGCCGCGGCGCAGGCCTTCAGAGGAGCCGAGCGCAATCGTGCGCACGACGCCGTCGCCGAGCTGCTGTTCGACTTCGAGCGTGAGCTCCGAGCCTTCCATCGTGAGCGCGTCGTAGATTTTCGGCATGTCCGCGCGCGCAAACTGCACGTCGATGACCGCGCCGATACATTGAACGATTTCGCCTTGAGCCATTGCTATCCTCACAATTAGACAAACTCTCATTCCTGTCCCTTCTCTCGTTGAGAGAAGAGGACCCCGCGATAAGGGTCGGTGAGAGCTTAAATACTCGTCTTCGCTAAATTGTCTCGCCCACGTCACACCGCTGCCGCGCCGCCGACGATCTCGGAGAGTTCCTTCGTGATCGCCGCCTGGCGGGTTTTGTTGTAGACGAGCTGCAGCTCGTCGATGACGTTCTTGGCGTTGTCCGACGCCGCTTTCATGGCGACCATGCGCGCCGACTGCTCCGACGCCATGTTTTCCGCGAGCGCCTGATAGACCAGCGCTTCCACGTAGCGGCGCAGCAATTCGTCGATCACGGCGCGCGCATCGGGCTCGTAGATGTAGTCCCAGCTGTAGCCCGGCGCGCCCATGCGTTCGCCGGTCAGCGGCAGCAACTGCTCCAGCACCGGCTCCTGCTTCATGGTATTGATGAAGCGGGTGTAGACGATGAACACGCGGTCGAGCTCACCCGCCTGAAACGCGTCCAGCATCACTTTCACCGCGCCGATGAGCTTTTCCAGACGCGGGACATCGCCCAAGCCGGTCACATGCGACACCAATTTGGCGCCGAGGCGCTGCATGAAGCCGAGGCCTTTGTTGCCGATCGCGGTGACGCGGATCTCGCGCACGCCTTTCGCCTCCCACTCTTTCATGGAATTGAGGGCGACACGCAGCACATTGGTATTGAGCCCGCCCGCGAGGCCCTTGTCCGTCGTCACGACGATCAGGCCGACCCGTTCGAGCCTGTCCTTCTTTATCAGAAACGGATGCCGGTATTCCGTGTAGGCGTACGACAGATTGGCGGCGAGGGTGCGGATCTTCTCGCCGTACGGACGCGCGTGGCGCATGCGCTCCTGCGCCCTGCGCATCTTGGAGGCCGCGACCATTTCCATGGCCTTGGTGATCTTGCGCGTGTTCTGCACGCTCTTGATCTTGGTGCGTATTTCTTTGCCGCTCGCCATAACAATTCTATCGAGTTACACGTTTACCTATGCCCAGGTCCGCTTGAATTCCTGGACCGCCGCATCCAGCTGCTTCTCGGCGTCGGCGTCGAGGTCCTTGGTCGATTCGATCTTGTTCAAAAGCGCGCCGTACTTTTGCTTCAAGTATTGATGCAGCGCCGATTCGAACGGCAGCACGCGCTTCACATCGACGTCATCGAAGTAGCCTTTGTTCACGGCGAACAGCGACACCGCCATGTCGGACACCGACATCGGCGAGTACTGCGGTTGCTTCATCAGCTCCATCACGCGGCGGCCGCGCTCGAGCTGCTTGCGCGTGGCTTCATCGAGATCGGAGGCGAACTGCGCGAACGCGGCGAGCTCGCGGTACTGCGCGAGCGCGAGACGGATGCCGCCGCCGAGTTTTTTGATGACTTTGGTTTGCGCCGCGCCGCCGACGCGCGACACCGAAATACCGGCGTTGATGGCGGGACGGATGCCGGCGTTGAACAAATCGGTTTCGAGGAAGATCTGACCGTCGGTGATCGAGATCACGTTGGTCGGCACGAACGCGGTCACGTCGCCCGCCTGCGTCTCGATCACCGGCAGCGCCGTGAGCGAACCGGTCTTACCCTTGACCGCGCCCTTGGTGAACTTCTCGACGTACTCCTCGTTCACGCGCGCGGCGCGCTCGAGCAAGCGCGAGTGCAGATAGAACACGTCGCCGGGATAGGCTTCGCGGCCCGGCGGCCGGCGCAGCAGCAGCGAGATCTGGCGGTACGCCCACGCCTGCTTGGTCAAGTCGTCATAAATAATCAACGCATCCTGGCCGCGGTCGCGGAAATATTCGCCCATGGTGCA
>JAJPKH010000099.1 GCA_021323795.1 Acidiferrobacteraceae bacterium
CTTGTCGAGATCTCTCGCCGCAATCGCCGTTTGCATCCCCGCGCGCGCGAATCGCCTGGCGAGCGCCCAGCCGAGCCCCGGTCCTACGCCGACGATCACGGCGATCTCTTGCGACATGGCGCCTCCCGTGTCAGCAGTCACGAAATCCTACGCCGATTTTATCCCAGGAACGGAGCGACCTATGCGCGCAACACGCTCGGCCAAGCGCAATTTCGACGAGGTTGTTCGCGCCGACGCTACGGCTTCGTGACCGCAGCGACAGCGTGGTCGGGCGCCGGAGCCGCGCGCCCATTCACCAGCACGATGCCGGCGGCGACGAGTAGCGCGGCGCCAAAAAACAGCGGCGTGAGCGGCTCGTGCAGGACGAGCACCCCGGCGAGGACGCCGAAGAGCGGCGTCATGAACGACAGCACGGAAAGCCGCGCCGCGAGATAACGCGTGAGCAGCCGGAACCAGACGAGATAGCTCGCGAAAGCGACGATCACGCCCTGGTAGGCGAGGCTCGCGATCACCGAAGAATTCACCGCGCTTACACCGGTCTCGCCCATGAGCCGCGAGACCGGCGCAAGCAGGACGGCCGACATGCCGAGCTGATAGAACAGCGTCTTGGTGGCCGTCGCGCGCGCGAGCGAGGTGGTGCGAATAACGACCGTCGTCGCCGCCCAGAAAATCGCCGCGACGATTCCGAATAAATCGCCGAGCCAGGTCCAGCCGCGCGCCGCGTTAAATCCTTCCGAAAAGGCGAGCGCGATGCCGCCGAACGACACCAGCACCCCACCCCATTGGCGGACGCTCA
Source organism: Acidiferrobacteraceae bacterium (assembly GCA_021323795.1). Lineage (GTDB taxonomy): Bacteria > Pseudomonadota > Gammaproteobacteria > Acidiferrobacterales > Sulfurifustaceae > JACQFZ01. Next base: position 797 of record JAJPKH010000099.1, read on the forward strand.
GGCGCTCGCCCGGCAGGAACATCGAAAGTCCCAGCGCGGTCAGCGGCGGCGTGAGGTAGATGAACACCACCATGCGCGAGGCGTTCGTATGCGCGAGGCCGGCGTAAATGAAAAGGAACTCGACCGCGAACAGCAGCCCCGCAGCGAGCCCGGGCCAGAATGTGCCGTCGCGATTGAACAGCGCAATGCCGCGCACGCGCGCCCACGCGACCAGGAGAACCGTGGCAATCACCGAGCGGATGCCCGCCTGCATCACCAGCGAGACATACGGCGCGGTAAGCTTGATAACGATCTGCTGCACGCCCCAAAGGAGGCACAGCAGAGTCATGAGCGAGAACGCCGTCGCGTCGAGGGGCTTGCGGTCGGGAACGATCAAGGACGGTTCACCTGCTCAGCCAAACCTGCGGGCGCCGTATAACTGCGATAAATTCGACGACGGCCTCGCCGTCGTGCGCTCGAACGCCGCCGCCGAAAATGATTTTGATAGACGCCAAGGTACGGAGCGACCCCCGGCTTACGTTGTAGAATCGCGCCGGCGATACATGCCCACGCCAACCATGGTCATGACCAGCTCGTCGTTTTGGTTGAACACTTCCCAATTCGACTTTATCAATCCGCGGTCGGGCCTGCTCGCCGACGCGTGCGTTTCCATGATGGTCATCTGCGCCCGCAGCGTATCGCCCGGCCGGACCGGCTTCAGCCAACGGATATTGTCGATGCCGGGCGAGCCCATACTGGCGGCACGTTTTATCAGGCCGTCGTACAACAGGCGCATCATCAGGGCACACGTGTGCCAGCCGCTCGCGATCAGTCCGCCGTAGATGGAATTCTTCGCGGCCTCTTCGTCGGTGTGAAACGGCTGCGGATCGTAGCGGCGAGCGAACTCGATGATTTCTTCGCGCGGCACGGCGCGCATTCCGAGTTTAATCACCTGCCCGACGGAAAAATCCTCCCAATATACCTTGCCGCTCATCCGCCACTCCCGCTCAACCTTCGCGCGCGACTTTAACCGCTCCATCCGGAAGCGCGCAACATCGCGCCGTCGGAGCGCGATTACATCTGCTTGAAGAGGTGCGCGTAGGAACGCGAGACCGCGAGCGACTCGGGTCGATCGCGGAGCTTGAGCGTGAGATGTCCGTCACCGTCGCTCGTCGCCGTCAAAATCTGGCGCGCGTTGACCACCGTGCCCCGATGGATCTGCCAGAACTGCTGCGGGTCGAGCTTCGGGATGAGCTCTTTGATCGGCATGCGCACCAGCAGCTCGGCGTCCCGCGTACGGACGGTGGTGTACTTATCGGCCGATTGGAAGTAGCAGACTTCGTCGATCGAAACCAACCGCAACGTGTCGCCGAGCGAGGCCTTGATCCATTTGATGCGCCCGGAATGCGCGCCCATGGCGTCCTGCAAAGAGGCAACGAGCGCCGAAAGATCGGGCGCGACCGATTTTTTGACGGCTTCCCGCAGGCGCGCGACGGTCCGCTTAAGGCGCTCGTCGGCGACCGGTTTCACGAGGTAATCGACCGCCGCGCGCTCGAAAGCCTCGACCGCAAACTGGTCGTACGCGGTGACGAACACGATCAGACACGGGTGTTCGAGCTGGCGCACGACATCCAGTCCGCTCATGCCCGGCATTTTGATGTCGAGGAATGCGATATCCGGTTTGTCCGCCTCGAGCCGTTCGAGCGCTTCGGCGCCGTTGCGCGCCACGCCGACGATCTCGAGCTCCGGCCACAGCGCCGCGAGGCGCGCACGCAGGTCGACGGCGACATGCGCCTCGTCTTCCGCGATCAGGGCGCGCGCGGTCACGCCGGCAGCTCCAGCGTCGCGCTGACGCCGCCTTGCGCACGCTCCTCGAGCGTGAGCCGCGCCGCATCGCCATAGAGGGCGGCGAGACGCGCGCGCACGTTGGTCACCCCGGTACCGCCGCCGTGACTGTCGCCAAAACCGACGCCGTTGTCCACCACGGAGATGTACAAACGCGTGTCGTGATTGCTCGCCGCGATGCGCAGCTCGCCGTCGCCGAGCTTCGGTTCGAGTCCGTGCTTGACGGCGTTCTCCACCAATGGCTGGAGCAGCATGGGCGGGAACGGACGCGCCAGCAGAGGTTGCGGCACGTCGATAGCGTAGCGCAGCCGCTCGCCCATGCGGATGCGGCAGATGTCGAGATACGCGCGCAGCAAATCCATTTCATCGCCCAGCGTGGTGGATCCGGCGCGCGTGCGTGTGAGCGCGGCGCGCAAATAAACGTTCAACCGGTCGAGCAAGCGGCGCGCGAGGGATGGATCGGTTCCGATCAAGGCCGTGACATTGGCCAGTGTATTGAAGAGAAAATGCGGCTCGATCTGCGCCTGCAGCATCTTGAGCCGGGCCTCGGTAACGCTGCGTTCGGCCTCGAGCTTGCGCAACTCGGCCGCATGCAGATCTTCTTCGAGCTGGCTCTTGCGCCTATGCAAGAATGCCACCGCGCTCATCGCGCCGCCGAAGACGAGCGTGGTGGCGAGCAGAACCACCACCGATTGCTGAAAGAACCGCGGCCCCGGATACACCAGCGCGAGCAGCGCCGCGCCGACCACGGCGCCGCAGGCAAGACCGAGCACATAAATAATCGGGCGAGGGACGCCCAGCGGCTCGAACCGACCCAGCAGGTGCGTGGAGATCGCGGCGACGACGCCGATCGACGCTGAAATGAACATGTTGGGGGCGAGCTCGCCGACTCCCACGACGGTCAAGAATACGCCGACGATAGCGCTTGCCAGCACACTGACGCCGATCCTGATGATCGATCGCTTCATGGGGCGGCAAACAATAACCGGCCGGGGAATGACAGGGTTAGCGAACGAATCCGGCCCACTCCTGGAGCGCGAGTACTTTTTCATCGTAGCGGACGCAAGGCAGACGGGTACATGTTAAACGTCCGATGGCGCTGCCTGTTGGCCATGCGATAGACCGACTTCACCGGGTCGCCAGCGGCCTCTGGGCCGGACAGGCGTCGCGAAGGCCCAGCGCTGACGAATTCTTCCGGCAACGAGCCGGGGGGATTTTTCCCAAAAAGCGCGCTTTCCCCGCAAAACTAGCACGGTTCTTGCATCTCTTTTTACGCTTTCGGGGCAATCTATAACGACTAGGCCGTTCGGCCGATTTAAGAGGGGATCATGAAAAACCTTTTCAACTTCAGCATCTTCCAAAAGCTGCTGGTCACGATGCTGCTCGTCGCGCTGTTGCCGCTGAGCGCCATCTGGTACGTCGACTATCGCAACGCCAGCCGCCAGATCTCGGACAGCGTGAATCAGCGGTTGGGCGATACATCGGACAAGCTCACGGCGCATCTCGACAGCTGGATGGCCATGAACATGAAGGCCCTGCGGCAGCATGCGACCGAGGCCGACATGATCTCGATGGAGCCCGGCAGACAAAACCCGATACTGAAGTCGATGCTGCGCGAGTACGACTGGTCATACCTTATGTTCACCTTCTCGCCGACCGGCATGAGCGTCGGCCGCAGCGACGACAAGCCGAATGTCGACTACAGCGATCGCATTTATTTCAAGCAAGTCATGGAGGGCAACCCTTACGGAAAGCAGGTCGTCATCAGCAAGACCAACGGGCGGCCGGCGTTGATTCTCGCCGTTCCCATCAACAAAGAAGACGCGGCGCAAGGCACGAAAACCGTCGTAGGCGCCATCGCGATGGGGGCGCAGCTGACGAGCATCTCGGAAATCATCACGAAGATAAGAATCGGCGAGACCGGGTACGCCTTCCTGCTGGATCAAGACGGCAAGATCGTCGCCCATCAAAAGGCGGAGTACGTCGAGAAGATGGCCGACTTCAGCAAGCACCCCGCCTTCCTCGCGCGCCCGGAAAGCGGAAAGAAACAAGTGGTGTATGAAGAAAACGGCAAGAAGATTATCGCCTACGTCCAGACCGCGCAGCAGGGATGGACGATGGTCACCCAGCAGGATTACGACGAGGCGTATGCGCCGATTGCGGAAGCGAATCGCAACGCGCTTATCCTGCTCGTTCTGACGCTCGTTGTCGTCACCGCGGTCGCTTATTTCTTCTCGCAGCGCCTGGCGAACCCGATCCGTGATCTGACGCGGATCGCCGATGAAATGAGCCGCGGCCGGGTGGTGTCCCGTTTGCAGGCCGCCGAGCGCCGGGACGAAATCGGCAACCTCGCGCGCGCCATCGATCGAATGGGGACCAGCATACGGCTGGCGATGGATCGACTGACGGTGAAAAAGTCGGCTTGACGCCGGACGGGCGTGTCCCATGAGCACCGATTCTGAACTCAGCCATCAGGAAATCCTGAAGGAGCTCGAACGGCTCCATCGCGACAAGAGAACCGGCACCGCTCGCGTCGCCACGAACGATAACCAGTTGTTCCAGGTTACGTTCAACAACGGCGAGATCGTGGCGGCGACCATGGGACTGAAGCACAACCTGGAAGCGATTCAGCTCTTCAGCTCGAGCAGCAGAACCGGACGCCTGAAATTCTCCGAAGGCAAGCCGCGGGCGGCGGAGACCAATGGGCTTCCGCCGACGGCGGGAACGCTGCGCATGTTGGGCCTTACCCAAACGCTCGCGTCTTCAATCCGTCCGGCGGGACAACCGGGAACGGAGGTCAGCATCATCGAGCGCGAAGCCGTCGATTTTCTCGGACCGATGGCGAGCATCATATGGGAGGAACAGCTGACGAAGGTCGGCGACATCACCCGCCCCGGCGCGATCCAAAAGCTGATCGATTCACTCGCGAAAGAAATCGGCGGCAGCGGCGACGCCAACAAGGCCAGGCTTTTCAGAACGTCCGTCGAGAAAAAGTTGGCCGCGAAGTAATCGGCGCGCGTCTCCGCGTCGAAGTTCCGCGGGCCGCGGCCATCCTCAATCGCGATCGCCGCGGGCGGCCATGGCAGCGCGCGTTGTCTGCGTCTCCCTGCGCCGCGTATAATCTGCGCCGGAAAACCTCACCCATCGCAGGATCAAACTAGAACAAGGCGCTGCGCCTCTTAATCTGACGCGTCAGCGCGGACGGCCTGCTGACCGCGTTGACCTTATCGACATCTTTCGAGGAGTTTGAAATATGAAAAAGCCCATGCGCGTCGCGGTGACCGGGGCAGCCGGCCAAATCGGCTACAGCCTGCTGTTTCGCATCGCGAGCGGCGAGATGCTCGGGAAAGACCAGCCCGTCATTTTGCAGCTGCTGGAAATCCCCGATGAGAAAGCGCAGAAAGCGCTGAAAGGCGTGATGATGGAGCTCGACGATTGCGCCTTCCCGCTACTCGCCGGCATGATCCCCGCCGCCGACCCGATGATGGCGTTCAAGGACGTGGACGTGGCGCTGCTCGTCGGCGCGCGCCCGCGCGGCCCGGGCATGGAACGCAAGGATCTGCTCGAAGCGAACGGAAAAATCTTCGGGCC
>JAJPKH010000023.1 GCA_021323795.1 Acidiferrobacteraceae bacterium
ACCGGCATGCTGGAAAAGAGCGCCGCCGACGCGTCGAAGATCGAGCTCAACATTCAAACGCCGGACTACGAACGCGAACAGCTGGAACGCGACAATGCGGCACCCGACTTCGGCGCGCCCAAAGGAAACGAACCGGAGAACCGGCCGCCGTCGCCCGATCAGAGCCGTCCCGGCACGGACGCGGGAGGCGATCTCGAAAAACTGTTCAAGGACTCGAACTAGTTCGGCCCACCCGCCCCGCAACTCCGAGCGCAAGCCGAATCATATGGCCTAACGCGTGAGCCAGGAGCGCGCGCGCACGGTCAGTAACGCGTAAGGAAAAATCCAGAACAGCGTGAAGAAAGAGAAGTAGGCGTAAAGAACGCCGTAAACCGCATCGAGCGAGCGCTCGCTGCGCAAGTAATAAAGCATGTAGAAAGTCGCCATCAGGCCGACGGCGAGCAGCATGCGCAACAACACCGTCACGTCGGACAAGGCGAGCGTGACGAACAGCGTCAACACCGTGTAGCCCACCGGATAACGAAGATTGGTGATGGTGCTGTCGAGCCAGGCGATCAGCATCGACTTCAGCGGACGCTTCCACACGATGCGGGCGAAGCGGATTTCCTCGCGTATGTAACTGCGGTCCCAGCGCAAATACATTTTGCAGAGCTTCACGTATGTTTCGGGCACGAGCGTGTGGACGACGGCCTTGCTCTGATAAACCGTGTCGTAACCGAGATCGAGAATGAAGTTGGTGAGCGCCCTATCCTCGCCGTAGGTGGACGGCGTACCGAGGAAAGTCTGCGTCTCCCAGCTATCGACGACTTGGCGCACGACGGACAGCCGATACGCGGACAGCGCGCCGGGGCAACAGTAGACGGTACCGTAGGTCGACTGCACCGCGCGCAGCATGTCGAATGACAAAATAAACCGCACGTGCAGCATGCGAGGAATCAGGCCTTCGAGACGGTTGTAGACCGCGACTTTACCGGCCACCGCCCCGATGTTGGCGTTGCGGAAAGGCCCGGCGATAGCCAGCAGCGCCGAGCGCTCGATGACGCTGTCGGAATCGATCGAGACCACGACCTCGCCGCGCGCGCGGCGGAATCCCTCGGCGAGCGCCGCGCGCTTGCCGCGATTCGCCGGAAATCGCACCGGCGTCACGAGCTGCGGGTGACGCCGGGCGGCGCGCTCGATGTGCTCCCACGTATCGTCGCGGCTGCCGTCGTCGACGACGAAGATTTCCAGCCGCTCGCGCGGGTAGTCGGCGGCCGCGACCGCGTCGATCGCTTGCGCGACCATCGGGCCTTCGTTGTAGGCGGGAATGATGACCGTCATGAACGGCGCGTCCTGGCGCGTCGCCGGCGCGAACGGGCGATAAAAAAACCAAAGGGTGGTTCGAAAAATCAGCAGCACGCTGCCCATGCTGATCCAGATCAGGCTGGGGCGCAGCAGCGCCAGCATCCATCCGTGGGTACGACTGGCCTCCCACAACGGCGCGAACACCCGCCCCCTGAAAGCGGCAAACGTGATCGCCGCGAGACAAAGAACGATCGCCGCGGGGAGCAGCCGATCCCAGACGTCGCGCACCTCGTAAGGAAGGAAATCCTGAAACGGAGGATCGGTGAGCGGCGCTATTTGGGCCAGCTCTGCGTCCGGTTTTTGCGCAGCAGACATCTTGGTGTTGTTTTCGAAAACGACTTCGCCATTATCCAGTTATGTCGGCGTTTGCCTAGCGAAGCTGTTCGGCAAATCGCCCCAGCCGACGGACGAGCGCACTTAGGGCGACGAAGCGGCGGGTCGCGCGCTCATTGGCTCGATCACGACAGGGACAAGCACTCTTCGGCCGGCGACTTTCGCATGGTGACGTGAGTCATGACAAGGACCGAAACAAACCCCGCGGCAGCGGGGTTTGTTCGAGCGAAGACCGAGAAAAGTTATTTCCCGGCGCCGAGCTTGGAGTTGAAGGCGTAGTTGTCGTATGTCGATTCGGCTACGCGGAACCACAGGAATTGCTCGTCGCGAAACTTCTTCCACTCGGGATAAATGCGTTTCCAGTGCGGGCTCCTCGCGCCCAATTCCGCGTATAACTCATAGGACGCTTTCTCCGCGGCTTCCAGCACCGACTTCGGAAACGGCCGCAGCTTGGTGCCGGCGGCGACCATGCGGCGCAGCGCGATCGGGTTCTGCACGTCGTACTTGGCGGGCATCCACGCCGTCACTTCGCCGCACGCCGCGGTCAGCGCCGCCTGGTATTCCTTCGGCAGCTCGTTCCACTTCTTCTCGTTCACGAGCGCGTGCAGCATCGCGCAACCTTCCCAGAATCCCGGGTAGTAGTAGTACTGCGCGTCCTTGTTGAGTCCGAGTTTTTCGTCGTCGTACGGACCGACCCACTCGGCCGCGTCGATGGTCCCCTTCTCGAGCGCGGGATAGATGTCGGGCGCCCCGATCAACTGCGGGACGGCGCCAAGCTTCGCCATCACGAGTCCGGCCATGCCACCGATGCGGAACTTGAGTCCCTTCAGATCCGCCACCGACTTGATCTCTTTGCGGAACCAGCCGGCCATCTGGCACGTGGTGTTGCCGGCAAGGAGCGCAACGCAGCCGTGGTCCTTGAAGAGCGGCGCCATCGCCTCGGCGCCGCCGCCGAAATACCACCAGGCATGGGATTGCCGGGTGTTCGGGCCGAAAGGCACGGCGGTACCGAGCGCGAACGCCGGATCCTTGCCGAAGTAGTAATAAGCGGCGGTGTGTCCCATTTCGATGGTGCCGGACTGCACGGCGTCGAGCACTTGCAGCGCCGGCACGATTTCGCCGGCCGCGAACGTGCGGATCTGGAATTTCCCCCCGGTCATTTCGGCGACGCGCCGGGCGATCAGGTCGACGCCGCCGAACAGCGTATCGAGACTCTTCGGCCAGCTCGCCGCCATGCGCCATTGGATGGTCGGCTGCGACTCGGCAATCGCCGGCGCGGCAATAGCCCCGGCGGCCACACCCGCCGCCGCCTTTTTCAAAAATGATCTGCGCTGCATGATTCTCCTCCGATCGTTATGTCTGACCCATCCGGCCGGCGTGACCGCCGTTCCGACCGGAAGCGTTAGGCGCTCATCGGCGCCCGGCTGATTCTTGTTAAACTTACCGCCTTGGTTCGCAGGCGAGTCCTTCCGAACCGGCGCTTACCGGGTAAGGCTACTGTCATCGAGGTTGCTCAGCAACTAGCCGGACCGGAAATCGGCCGCGGCCGCACGCCACGTGCTTCTGGTAACGACAATAAAGGCTCTCTAGGATTTCGCCGGTGGGGAATTCCGGCCAACGAGGTCACATGTTGAAAGACAAAGTAGCGGTAGTGACAGGCTCAACGAGCGGCATCGGGCTCGGTATCGCGCGCGGACTGGCGGCCGAGGGCGCCGCCGTCATGCTGAACGGCTTCGGCGATGCGGCGCAAATCCGCAAGCTCGGCGCCGATCTCTCCGCGGAATTCGGCGTGAGAGTCGGCTACCACCCGGCGGATCTCGCGAAACCGGCCGAGGCGGCCGCGTTGATCGAACAGACGACCGAGGAGTTAGGCCGCGTGGACCTGCTCGTCAACAACGCCGGCATGCAGTACGTCGCGCCCGTGGAGCAGTTTCCCGTGGAGAAATGGGACGCGATCGTCGCGGTGAATCTGTCCGCCTGCTTTCATACCATCCGCGCCGCGCTGCCGCAGATGAAGAGCCGCAACTGGGGGCGCATCATTAATATCGCTTCCGCCCACGGGCTGGTCGCTTCTGTGAATAAGGCGGCCTACGTCGCCACGAAGCACGCGGTCGTGGGCTTGACGAAAGTGGTGGCGCTCGAGACCGCAACGACCGGCGTCACCTGCAACGCCATCTGCCCCGGTTGGGTGCGCACGCCGCTGGTACAAAAGCAGATCGACGACTGGGCGGCGCGCGACCGTATTTCCGTCGCCGAAGCCAAAGATCGATTGCTGTCCGAAAAACATCCGTCGCGGGAATTCGTCACGATAGAACAGATCGCGGCGCTCGCGGTGTTTCTATGCTCGGACGCCGCCGCGCAAATGCGCGGCTCGGCAGTGAGCGTGGACGGCGGCTGGACCGCCCAGTAATGCGCATCAGCCTCGCTCGTAAAACGGCGGGTGAGGAAAACCCGACAATCTCCCATATTCACATCGACTGACCAATGTCCGAACAACCTCTCTGGCAACCGTCCGCGCCGCGCATCGCGGAGTCCAACATGACGGCCTTCATGCAGCGCGTGAACGCGACCTACGACAAGAATTTTTTGAATTACTCCTCGCTTTATGAATGGTCCGTCGCGCGACCGGAACAATTCTGGACCGCCGTGTGGGATTTCTGCGAAGTCATTTCCGCGAGGCGCGGCGAGCGCGTTTTGACGAACGGCGAGCAAATGCCGGGGGCCAAGTGGTTTCCGGACGCGCGCCTGAACTTTGCGGAAAATCTGTTGAGTCGACGCGGCGCGGGAGACGCGCTGGTATTCTGGG
>JAJPKH010000300.1 GCA_021323795.1 Acidiferrobacteraceae bacterium
GATAGCGCTCATTGTCGAAGCTGATGCCCGAAACCCGCCCGACCCGCACACCCGCCATGGTCACCGCCGATTTCACTTTCAGACCACCGATATTGTCGAAGTTCGCCCGCACCTGGTAACCATCCATGACGTCGGCGGTCGTCAGATTGCCGACTTTGAAGGCGAGCATGGCGAGCGCGAGAATACCGACGGCGACGAATAAACCCACCCAGATCTCGAGCGTCTTTCTACGCAACATACTAGACCTCTCCTAACGTCAACGCCGTCAAAATAAAGTCGATTCCGAGCACCGCCAGCGAAGAATAAACCACGGTGCGGTTGGTCGCCGTCGCCACGCCCTCCGACGTCGGCACCGCGTCGTAGCCCTCGAATACCGCGATCCACGTTACGGTAACGCCGAAGGCCACGCTTTTGATTACGCCGTTGACGATGTCGTCGCGGAAATCCACCCCGCTTTGCATCTGCGACCAGAAGGCGCCCGCATCGACGCCGAGCAATCCGACGCCGACGATGTGCCCTCCCAGCACGCCGACCGCCGAAAATAACGCCGCGAGGAGCGGCATGGCGATAATGCCGCCGGCAAAGCGCGGCGCGATCACGCGCGTGATGGGGTTGACCGCCATCATCTCCATGCCCGCGAGCTGCTCGGTCGCTTTCATCAGCCCGATCTCGGCGGTGAGGGCCGAGCCGGCGCGACCCGCGAACAGCAGCGCGGTGACGACGGGTCCGAGCTCGCGCACGAGGGAAAGCGCGACGAGTAAACCCAAGGACTCCTCGGCGCCGAACCGCACGAGGGTGTTGTAGCCTTGAAGTCCGAGCACCATGCCGACGAAGAGCCCCGATACCATAATTATAAGCAGCGTGAGGACGCCGACGGCGTAGATCTGCTGCACCACGAGGAAGAAACGCCGGAACAGCGGGCCCGAACCCGCCGCCACGTCGTACAGGAACAACGTCGCGCGCCCCAGGCGTTCGACGCTGTTCAGCACCCCCGCGCCCAACTGTTGAATCGCGTTCACTCGCTGCGCTCCTCCAGCAAATCTTTCAGGTAATCACTCGCCGGATGCTGATACGGCACCGGCCCGTCCGGCAATCCTTCCATGAACTGGCGCACGTGCGCGGAAGACGAACGCTGCAGTTCTTTCGGCGTGCCTTCGCCGATGATGCGCCCCTCGCCGACGATGTAGGCGTAATCCGAGATCATGCACGTCTCGACCACGTCATGCGATACGACAATCGACGTGATGCCGAGCGTTTGATTCAACTCCTGTATCAGTTTCGCGATTACGCCCTTGGAGATCGGGTCGAGCCCGGTGAACGGCTCGTCGTACATGATGATCATGGGTTCGAGCGCGATGGCGCGCGCCAGCGCGACGCGCCGGGCCATGCCGCCCGAAAGCTCCGAGGGCACGAGATCGCGCGCGCCGCGCAGGCCCACGGTCTCGAGCTTCATGAGCACGACCGTGCGCAGCAAATCTTCCGGCAAGCGCGTGTGCTCGCGAATGGGAAAGGCGACGTTCTCGAATACGGTAAGGTCGGTAAAGAGCGCGCCCGTCTGGAACAGCAATGCCATGCGCTTGCGCAGCGCGTAGAGATCGTCGGTATCGAGATCGGGCACCGACAATCCGTCGACGACGACGCGCCCCGCGTCCGGACGGATGCGCCCGCCGATCAGATTGAGAATCGTGGTCTTGCCGCTGCCGCTGCCGCCCATGATGGCGGTAATCCGGCCGCGTTCGGCGTGCAGCGTGAGTCCGTTGAGGATGCGGCGCTCGCCGCGAGAGAAGACGACGTTATCGAGGGTAACCAGGGCTTGGTCGGCGCGCTCGGGCGGGCGGCTCTCCTTCGCGTCGCGCTTGCCGGGGGTGGGTCGTTTCAATCCGGTTCCCTTTGCTCGCATCTCGACAAAAATCCGGCGCCATTCTATGCGGGTCGTTCGAGCTTTGCCAATGCGGCCGGGCCTCGCACGCGACGCGGTTCGTCCCCGGCGCGCTCTCCGGTGCGCGCGGAAACCAAGTGTCGTCCGAACGTCACTCGATATTCCCCGCCGCTGCTACAATAGCCGGCCGACAAACCCGACCCTGCATCATGATTGCCCTAGAAGCCACTCCTTCCCGGTGTCTGGACCTCGGCGACGGCGTCACCTGCATCGACTCCGAGTATCACCGGCCCGGCCTCGCGGCCTTCTATCTGCTCGTCGAGGGGGACGAAGCGGCGTTCATCGACACGGGCACCAGTCACTCCGTCCGGCACGCGCTCGCCGCCTTGCGCGCCAACCGGCTCGGTCCCGAGCACGTGAGCTACGTGATTCCGACGCACGTGCATCTGGATCACGCCGGGGGCGCGGGAGCAATGATGCGTCAGTTTCCGAACGCCCGGCTCGTGGCGCATCCGCGCGGCGCGCGTCACCTGATCGACCCGAGCAAACTGATGGCCGGGGTGCTCGAGGTCTACGGCGCGGAGGAAGCGGCGCGCAGCTTCGGGACGCTGGCGCCGGTGCCCGCCGAGCGCGTCATCGAAGCGCCCGATAATTTCCGTTTGAGCCTGAACGGCCGCGAGCTGCTGTTCGTCGACACCCCCGGCCATGCGCGCCATCACTTCTGCGTGCTCGACGCGCGCAGCGGCTCGATTTTCACCGGCGATACTTTCGGTATTTCGTATCGCGAATTCGACACCGCGCGCGGCGCCTACATCTTTCCGACGACCACGCCCGTGCAGTTCGAGCCCGAGGCGCTGCACGCTTCCATCGACCGGCTGCTGACGTATCGGCCGAAGCAGATGCTGCTCACGCATTTCGGCCGCGTGACCGAGATCGAACACCTCGCCGCCGACATGCACGCTTCGATAGACGCGTTCGTCGCGATCGCCAAAAACGCGCGCAACGCCGGCGCCGAACGGCACCGGCGGCTGATCGCGGGCCAGCGCGCCTTCATCACGTCCGCACTGCGCGCCCACGGCTGCGGGTTGCGCGACGAAGAAATCGAGTCGCTGCTGCACAGCGATTACGAATTGAACGCCCAGGGCCTCGAAGTATGGCTCGATCGGGCGGCGGCCTAGCGCAAACCGGAACCCTTTCCTATCGACTCGCGTGGGAGCCTGACCATGCCATCCGATTATCAGACGCTCTATCTCCGCTCGCTCGAAGACCCGGAAGGTTTTTGGGCGCAAGCCGCCGGCGACATTCATTGGGAGCGCAAGTGGGAGCGCGTGCTCGACGATTCGCGCAGGCCCTTCTACCGCTGGTTCGCCGGGGGCGTCCTCAACACGTGCCACAACGCGCTCGATCGCCATGTCGAGGCCGGGCGCGCCGAGCAGTTGGCGTTGATCTACGACAGCCCCGTCATCGGGACGGTAAAGCGCTATACCTTTCGGCAACTGCGCGATACCGTGGCGCGCTTCGCCGGCGTGTTACGGCAACAGGGAATTCAAAAAGGCGATCGCGTCATCATTTACATGCCGATGGTCCCGGAAGCCGTCGTCGCGATGCTGGCGTGCGCACGCATCGGCGCCATTCATTCGGTCGTGTTCGGCGGCTTCGCCGGCAACGAGCTCGCGAAGCGCATCAACGATGCGGAACCGAAACTGATCGTCTCCGCCTCCTGCGGCATCGAGCCCGGGCGCGTCATCGAATACAAGCCGTTGCTGGATGAAGCGCTGGCGCTTTCCACCGCCGCGCCGTCGCGCTGCATCATTCTGCAGCGCGCGCAAGCGAAGGCGGCGCTGACGCCGGGCCGCGATCTCGACTGGGATGAAGCGATGGCGAATGCCACGCCCGTCGATTGCGTGCCCGTCGCCGCGACCGACCCGCTGTATATCCTTTATACCTCGGGATCGACCGGCATCCCGAAGGGGGTGGTGCGCGACCACGGCGGTCACGCGGTGGCGCTCAAATGGAGCATGCGCAACATTTTCGGCGTCGCCCCGGGAGAAGTTTTCTGGGCGGCTTCCGACGTCGGCTGGGTGGTCGGCCATTCTTATATTGTTTACGCGCCCCTCCTGCATGGCTGCACCACGATCCTCTATGAAGGCAAACCCGTCGGCACGCCGGACCCCGGCGCGTTTTGGCGCGTCGTGTCGGAACACGGGGTCTGCACGCTGTTCACCGCGCCGACCGCCTTTCGCGCGATCAAACGCGACGATCCTAACGGCGAGCACGTTAAGCGCTATTCACGCGACAAATTCCGCGCCCTGTTCCTCGCCGGGGAACGCTGCGATCCGGACACGCTGCTGTGGGCGCAACGGCAATTGAACGTGCCGGTGATCGACCACTGGTGGCAAACCGAGACCGGGTGGCCGATCGTGGCGAACCCGATCGGCATCGAGAAGTTTCCCGTCAAACCCGGTTCCGCCACCAAACCGGTGCCCGGTTACGACGTGCGGGTATTGAACAGCGAAGGCAAGGAAGTTTCCGCGGGAACGATCGGCAGCATCGTGATCAAGCTGCCGCTGCCGCCCGGCACACTGCCGACGATGTGGAACAACGATCAAGGCTACAAGAAATATTATCTGGATCCCTACCCGGGCTATTACCTCTCGGGCGACGCCGGCTACAAGGACGAGGACGGTTATGTCTGGATCATGAGCCGCATCGACGACATCATCAACGTCGCCGGCCATCGCCTCTCGACGGGTGCGATGGAAGAAGTGCTCGCCTCTCACCCCGATGTCGCCGAATGCGCCGTTATCGGCACCGCGGATGAACTGAAAGGCGAGTTGCCGCTCGGCATGATCGTGCTCAAGGCCGGCGTGAACCGGTCGCATCAACAGATTGTGAGCGAAATCATCCAGCTCGTGCGCGACAAGATCGGGCCGGTGGCGGCGTTCAAGCAAGCGACCGTGGTAAAGCGGTTGCCGAAGACGCGTTCCGGAAAAATTCTACGCGGCACCATGCGTAAGATCGCCGACGGACAGGAATACAAGGTGCCCCCGACGATCGATGATCCCGCCATCCTGGGCGAAATCAGCGAATCGCTGAAGACGCTCGGTTATCCGAAACCTCAAGGCTAATTTCATGACGACACCACTCTCCCCCGGCGCGCGGTTTCGCGCTTCGCTCAACGAAGAACGGCCGCTGCAAATCATCGGCGCGATCAACGCCAACCACGCGCTGCTCGCGAAGCGCGCCGGCTTTCGGGCGATTTATCTCTCGGGCGGCGGCGTCGCCGCCGGATCACTCGGCATGCCCGACCTCGGCATCAATACGCTCGATGACGTGTTGATCGACTTGCGTCGCATCACGGATGTCTGCGACCTGCCGATTCTCGTCGACATCGATACCGGTTTCGGCCCGTCGGCCTTCAACATCGCGCGCACCGTGAAGTCCCTCATCAAGTTCGGCGCCGCCGCCTGCCACATCGAGGACCAGGTCGGCGCGAAGCGCTGCGGGCACCGGCCCGGCAAGGAGGTCGTGCCGAAGCAGGAGATGGCCGATCGCGTGAAAGCGGCGGTGGACGCCAAGAGCGACGACAAGTTCTTCGTGATAGCACGGACCGACGCGATCGCCGCCGAAGGCGTCGATGCCGCCATCGACCGCGCCATCGCGTGCGTCGAGGCGGGGGCCGACGGAATTTTCGCGGAAGCCGTCACGGATTTGCCGACCTATCGCCGCTTCGTCGACGCGGTGAAGGCCCCGGTGCTTGCGAACCTCACCGAATTCGGCAAAACGCCGCTCTTCGCCCTGGAAGAACTGCGCAGCGCCGGCGTCGCGATGGCGCTCTATCCCCTTTCCGCCTTCCGCGCCATGAACAAGGCGGCCGAGACGGTTTACAATGCGATCCGCCGCGACGGGCACCAGAAGAACGTGCTCGCGTCGATGCAAACCCGCGACGAGCTCTATGACCGCATCGGATACCACGACTTCGAGCGCAAGCTCGACGCGCTCTTCGCTTCACAAAAACCCAAGTGATCGACCTACGACATTTGATGTGAGGACATCTCAATGAGCGACACCCAGGCCACGCCCGCCGGATTCAAACCCAAGAAGTCGGTCGCGCTATCGGGCGTCGTTGCCGGCAACACCGCGCTCTGCACCGTCGGGCGCAGCGGCAACGATTTGCATTATCGCGGCTACGACATTCTGGACGTCGCGGAAGCGTGCGAGTTCGAAGAGATCGCGTATTTGCTGGTGTACGGCAAGCTCCCGACCCGTTCCGAGCTTTCCGCGTACAAGGCGAAGCTCCGGCGGCTGCGCGGCGTGCCGGCGACGGTGAAGACGGCGTTGGAACAACTCCCCGCCTCGGCGCATCCGATGGACGTGATGCGCACCGCGGTCTCGGCGCTCGGTTGCGCGCTGCCCGAGAAGGAAGACCACAATGCCCCCGGTGCGCGCGACATCGCCGATCGCCTCATGGCCTCGCTCGGCTCGATGCTGCTCTACTGGTATCACTATGCGACGCACGGCCGGCGCATCGAGGTCGAGACCGACGACGACTCGATCGGCGGGCACTTCCTGCATCTGTTGCACGGCAAGAAGCCGAGCGAGCCGTGGGTGCGCGCGATGCATACCTCGCTCATTCTCTACGCGGAGCACGAGTTCAACGCCTCGACGTTCGCCGCGCGCGTCATCGCCGGCACCGGCTCGGACTTCTACTCCGCCGTCACCGGCGCCATCGGCGCGCTGCGCGGGCCGAAGCACGGCGGCGCGAACGAGGCCGCCTATGAGATTCAAAGCCGCTATGACAACCCGGACGAAGCGGAAAGCGACATTCGCAGCCGCGTGGCCAACAAAGAGGTGATCATCGGTTTCGGCCACCCGGTGTACACCACCGGCGATCCGCGCAACAAGGTCATCAAAGAAGTCGCGCGGCGGCTCGCGCAATCGGCGAACAACATGAAGCTCTTCAATATCGCCGAGCGCCTCGAGTCGGTCATGTGGGAGGTCAAGAAGATGTTCCCGAATCTCGATTGGTTCTCCGCCGTGAGCTACCACATGCTGGGCGTGCCGACCGCGATGTTCACGCCGCTGTTCGTGATTTCACGCACCTCCGGCTGGTCGGCGCACATCATCGAACAGCGCATCGACAACAAAATCATCCGGCCGAGCGCCAATTACGTCGGCCCGGAAAATCTCAAATTCGTCACGATCGAAAACAGGAAATAACGCTACATGTCGAGCCACGTCAGCAACGTTCGCCCCAAACCCGACAAAGTCCTGACCGACATCGCCGATTACGTTCTCAAGTACAAAATCACGAGCAAGCTCGCGTACGAGACGGCGCGCAACTGCCTGATGGACACGCTCGGCTGCGGGCTCGAGGCGCTCGAGTATCCCGCCTGCACCAAGCTGCTCGGCCCCATCGTGCCCGGGACGGTGGTGCCGAACGGCGCGAAGGTGCCGGGCACGCCGTTCCAGCTCGACCCGGTGCAAGCCGCGTTCAATATCGGCGCCATGATCCGCTGGCTCGATTTCAACGACACTTGGCTCGCGGCCGAGTGGGGGCATCCGTCGGACAATCTCGGCGGCATCCTGGCGACGGCGGACTGGCTGTCGCGCAATGCCGTAGCGGCCGGCAAGAAACCGCTGACGATGAAAGACGTGCTGACCGCGATGATCAAGGCCCACGAGATCCAGGGCTGCATCGCGCTCGAGAATTCCTTCAACAAAGTCGGGCTCGACCACGTCGTGCTGGTCAAGGTCGCGTCGACGGCGGTCGTGGCGCAGTTGCTCGGCCTGAGTCGGGAGGAAATCATCAACGCCGTATCCCAGGCGTGGGTCGACGGCCAGAGCTTGCGCACTTACCGCCATGCTCCGAACACCGGCTCGCGCAAGAGCTGGGCCGCGGGTGACGCGACGAGCCGCGCCGTGCGTCTCGCGCTCATCGCCAAAACCGGCGAAATGGGGTATCCGTCGGTGCTGAGCGCGAAGACCTGGGGCTTCTACGACGTGCTCTTTCGCGGCAACGAATTCAAGTTCCAGCGGCCGTACGGCAGCTACGTGATGGAGAACGTGCTGTTCAAAATTTCCTTTCCCGCGGAGTTCCACGCGCAGACCGCGGTCGAAGGTGCCATGCAGATCCACGAGGAGATGAAGAAGCTCGGCAAGAAGCCGGAGGACATCAGGCGCATCACCAATCGCACGCACGAAGCGTGCATCCGCATCATCGACAAGAAAGGCCCGCTCAACAATCCGGCCGACCGCGATCATTGTGTGCAGTACATGGTCGCGGTGCCGATCCTCTTCGGCCGCCTCACCGCCGCCGATTACGAAGACAACGTCGCCGCCGATCCGCGCATCGATCAACTGCGCGACAAGATCGTCTGCGTCGAGGACAAGCAGTTCACCAAGGACTACCACGACCCGAGCAAACGCTCGATCGCGAACGCCTTGACCGTCGAATTCAGCGACGGCACCAAGCTCAAGGAAATCGTCTGCGAGTACCCGATCGGCCACAAGCGCCGGCGCAAGGAAGGCATCCCGCTGCTGGAAGCGAAATTCCGCACCAACCTCGCGCGCCGGTTTCCGAAAAAACAGCAGGACGCGATTCTCGCGGTGTCGCTTGATCAGAAGAAACTCGAAGCGATGGCGGTGAACGAATATATCGATTTGTACGTTTGACGTTCCGCGGTACTGGCCACCCCCTCCCCCCTTGAGGTGACGTGCAGGGACGGTCGCATGCGCATAAAGACGCGCTGGTGGACTGCTACTCGGCCGGAAAAGCTTGCGAATTCCAAAGCCAACAAACAACAAGGCGGGCGTGATTGTGGATCTCACTCACGCCAATAGCGGCGCCGCGGCGTTAGACGACCTTAGCGGCGGAACGGCGAGCGTTAGATCACACCAACCGGTTTCTTTTGGCCATGAAATTGGCTCAGCTTGTCGGCCGGTTTTCCCTTTACTTCCTCGATTATAAGCTGACATATCGACATACCAGGTGTTAAAAGGAAATCGAACGGTCCGAAATTGATAACCTCCAGCGTAATTGTTCCAGAAAAGCCGGCATGAATCGTGGGAGCAGTAAAGTGCACCATTATTCCGCAACGAGCGAGAGAACTTTTACCTTCGACACGTGCAGCAAAGCACTGTCCATCTTGACGTAGGGGGAAGTCCACAGTTTCCAATGTTTTTGCTAGTACTAAGCGTCCATGAGGAAGGCGGAATGGCTGGTCTTCGGTTATCGTGACTGTGTCCGAATGAGTCGCCCAAAACTTTGCAATATTTCCTTTGCGAAGATCGAGTGACGCTGGTGCTTCCTTATGCGGTACCGTAATCTCGGTTCCTAAGCGTAGGTCGATTGCGCTTGTATTAAACGGTTTGTTAGTAGGGTCGGCGCCCTCAATAGGGTCAATAGTAAACAGTTTCTCCTGTAGACAGCGGATTATCTCAACGTTACTTAATATCATCAGACGTCACTCAGTACGAACTTCAGCCCACCGTGACGATGTTTCAAACGTTTCGGTGGGCAGTAGTACAGTTTGTCTGTGTTGACCAGGATCGCTATTAACAAGGGTAACGCGCAGAAACGCCTTTTTACCGTCATTCCGTACTTGAGACTTGTCTGCGAAGAGACTCACCTCGCTCCCATCGAACAACTTTAATGAAATAGCATATTCGGAAGAAAACGATCCTGACGACGCAACAACGGGGATCCAAGTTTCAACCGGTTTCTGATCCACAAGTATTCTCCTTAAGGTTTATGAAGATTAAGCGGCGTTCGATTCTATTAAACCCAATGAGACGAGCCTCACTGTCATTGCCTGCTCGCTTACTTGAAAACGCAACGCAAGTCTAAACACATCAATATCACTAATCGCCGCTACATTTTCGATACTGGAATACAGCAGCTCTTCGGGCATCAGCAGGCGGGCAGCAAACTGATTGGCTTGAATCTCCGGCAACTGATCACCGCTATGTGATTTTGCGTTTCTGAAGAAGTAACCTTTATCAACCCACAAATGGTCACCCCGATTAGCGTGCAAGTGGAGATGGCCGCATTCATGAGCGATCGTGAATCGCTGCCGATTCACATGATGAAGCTTGTTCACAGCTATAGTGATAACGTCCTTTTCTATGAGAAGAAAGCCAGACACATCATCATCGAGCTCGTCGAACACAACAGTCGCGCCAAGTCGCTCCGCAACAGCCTTAACGTCAACCGGTACTGTTAGCAGATTAAATTTGCGTAACAAGTCAGTCGCACGATCGTGCGCAGGTTTAACGTAGCGTTTTTTCATAGTCCCCCCGAGTTTGTAATAAAAACCAACTAACGACGAGTCCTCTGTGCAGGGCGCAGGCGATTGACAGCGCTCGCTGTTTTTGAACCAACTTCATGAGAACGACCGCCGACAACAATCGATCGAGGATCCGTCCGTATGACCTCCGCAACGGTCGGTATCAGTTCCTGAATTTCTAATCGGAAGTGTTCGCAGAGCCGATACAGCGTATCGAGTGTCGGCTTTTGATTGCCGCGCTCTATGTTGGTAACGGAGGTGCGGGTTAAACCAAGAACGTCGGCCAAGCCTTCCTGGCTTAGGCGAGGCGTTTGCGTCTCACGAATTCGCTTAACTCGTTCGCCGATCAACTTACAGAGTCGATTGCTATCGAGCATTCGGATCTTTTCGCGGGCAGGACGCCGCGAAGAATAACCGGAGGGGCAGCTGATGTCAATGATACTGACACGTTGCCTTTCCTTGACGAACCGGCTACTTTATTGTCACTACTACTAACATGTCATATATATTGACATATGGGAAAGCCATGACGAAAGACGCACTAGGCATGAAAGGTATTCGATCCCGCAACCACAATGGTCGCTTGCGCGATAAGCGAGACGATACGCACATGGGTACTGTGGAGAAAAAGTACGACCGCGATTTCAATGTTCGAAGCGACATGCAACTAGGAACCTTTCTGAAAAAGAACCAAATCACATCTCTCAATGACTTAATCGAGAGCGATCTCGGCCAGAACGATTGAATAGTTTCATCAACCGTTCAGACAGCAAATCTAACAGGAGTAAACATGGCCCACGACAAAGAGTTCACGATCATAGTAAATGGTACGGAACACAAAGTGTCGACCGACCTTCTGACCTTTGAAGCAATTGTAGATATCGCCTTTCCCAACCACCCTACGGACCCGAACATCGTTTTTTCAGTTACGTTCGAGCACGCCCATAGCAAGCCGCATCAGGGCACCCTGGCGGCTGGCGGTAAAGTCACGATAAAGCACCACGGTACTATCTTCGATGTCACACAGACTAATAAGTCGTAATGACGACCTTCGTCGTCTGCGCGACGACGGCTACAACATTGATATTTATCGGGCGAATCTCGTCGCCAGAGACATTCCGTATGTAAACGAGAAACGCGAGGTGAAATACGACGGCGTGCTGATAACGAGTCTCGATCTGAACGGAGAGATTACAAATCGACCGCAGAATCACACGATTCAGTTTGCTGGTGAACGTCCGTGCACAAGCGAAGGCAACGTTCTCGAGGCCATAAGACCGGCGCCAGAAGTAACACGGTTCAGCGAGACGCTGAGCTCCCAATTCACGTTTTCTAGTAAACCGCCACGTGGGTACTACGAGAACTATTACGAGAAGATTAAGACGTACGCTGCAATACTTTCTGGTCACGCAGCCAATCTCGACCCTTCTGCGACAGCGCAGACATATCGCGTAGTTGAGCCGGAGGAAGACAACTCGCCTTTCAACTATCTCGACACCGCCTCGTCGCGGGCTGAGATTAATATGATCACGGCGAAGCTCGCGGTCGAGAAACTCGCAATAGTAGGATTGGGCGGAACGGGCAGTTACGTCTTAGATCTCTTGGCCAAAACGCCCACTAAAGAAATTCATCTGTTTGACGGCGATAAATTTTCATCCCACAACGCCTTCCGAGCACCGGGAGCAGCTTCCAAGGAACAGTTAAACGAGCAGCCGCTGAAGGTCGATTATTTCAAGGAAATCTATTCGCGCTTGCATCGCGGTATTGTGGCTCACGGACAATACGTTGACAGTAGCAACATCGATCTTTTGCGTGATATGGCCGGTGTCTTCCTATGCATGGACGGAGGCGCTGAGAAAAAATACATCGTGGAAAGACTTGAGGAATTTGGTGTTCTGTTCATTGATACGGGGATGGGACTGTATACTAAGAACGAAACTGTGGGAGGCATCCTGTGCGTAGTTACAAGTGACGTGCATAATCGCGACGCAGCCCGTGCTCGAATATCATTTGCCGATGGCAACGGCATGAACGAATACGACAAGAATATACAGATCGCGGACTTGAACTCGCTCAATGCGATCCTAGCCGTGATACGGTGGAAAAAAACGCGTCAGTTCTACTTTGATTCGAAGCGCGAGCGCTTCAGCAGCTACACCATCGGCTCAAATATGTTATTGAACGAAGACATTCATGAGCCGGATTGAAGGGATTACACCTCGCTACGTCGAATTTATCCCGGCCGCGCTAGAGTCTGGTGTTCTGTACATTTCGCGAAAATATAAGACCGCCACGCATCTCTGCTGCTGTGGTTGCGGCAATAAGGTTGTGACACCTCTTAAACCAGGTGGCTGGCAACTGACCGATAAAGCCGGCGAGATTACGCTGTATCCGTCAATCGGCAGTTGGAACCTACCTTGCCAATCACACTATTGGATACGCACAAACAGAGTGGTTTTGGCGCCGAAGTGGTCAAAAACGCAGATCGAAGCTAGTCGCGTGAGCGACCGCTTAGAACGAGAACGACATTTTGATGTGCCGGTTGATGCATCGTTCGGAAGCCCATGGGAAAAGCTTCTTAACTGGTTTATGAAGGTACTTCGCGGCCACTAACCCTATCGTTCAATTGGCTTAGCAGTCTCCCGCAATCACGCGCGGCTCTATCGCCCCGCGCACTCCCTTCCAACCCGAGGTCCGAAAACGGCGAGCGGGCAGTCACCCGGCGGCGCATAATTGCGCCCATGTTGCTCGATCCCGCCACCTGTTATCGCGCGCTGCGCGCCCGCGACACCCGCTTCGACGGCCGGTTCTTCGTGGCGGTTTCCTCGACGCGCATCTATTGCCGGCCCATCTGCACCGTGCGCCCGCCCAAGCGCGAAAACTGCCGTTACTTCCCGAGCGCCGCCGC
>JAJPKH010000096.1 GCA_021323795.1 Acidiferrobacteraceae bacterium
GGCAGCATGAAGGCGCCGAGGATTTTGCTCGCAATGCTCGAGATGTCCTCGGCTTGCGCGACGTCCTCGAGCAACACCGCGAACTCGTCGCCCCCGAGCCGGGCGACACTGTCCCCCGCCCGCACGCATCCCTGCAGGCGCGCCGCCATCGCCTTGAGCAGCGCGTCGCCGGTGTCGTGTCCCAACGTGTCGTTGATGTTCTTGAAGCGGTCGAGGTCGAGAAACATCACGCCGACGACGCGCTTCTGCCAATGCGCCCGGATCAGCGCCTGATTCAAGCGGTCGAGAAACAGGACCCGATTCGGCAGGCCGGTCAGGGCGTCATGATGCGCGATGTGTTGCAGGCGCTCCTGCGCCTGCATGCGCTCGGTGATGTCGCGTCCCGTCGCGATGAAATGCGTGACGCGACCCCCGGCGTCGCGCAGCGGCGAGATCGTGCGCTCTTCGTAATAAAGCGCTCCGTCTTTTTTGCGGTTGATGAAGACGTCGCTGAACGTATCGCCGGCGAGCACGGTGCTCCATAGGCGCTCGTAAAACGCGCCCCCGTGCACGCCCGACTTGAGCACGCTCGGCTTGCGGCCGAGCACCTCCGCGGCGCCATACCCGCTGGTGCGCTCGAAAGCGGCGTTGACGTACTCGATGGTTCCGTCGCGGTCGGTGATCATCACGCAGTCGGCGGTCTGCTCGATCGCGCCGGAGAGCTTGCGCATGTCCGCCTCGGCGCGTATGCGGTCGGTGACGTCGCGTCCGGTGCCGCGGTAACCCTTGAAGTTGCCTTGCGCGTCGAAGATCGGCACGCCGCTCACCGCGCTGTACGTGACCTCGTCTTCACGGCCGCGCCGCTTGATCAGAAAATCCCGGAACGGCTGGCGCGCCGCGAGCGCCTGTTTGAGCGGCGCCCAATCGGCTTCGGTCATGTCCGGGTAGTAGGGCAGATCCCAGCGCCGCCGGCCGATCATGCTCTCCGCCGGATGGCGGTTCGACACCTTTTGGCTGTAGGTGATCATCGTGAAGCGCAGTTCTTCGTCCTGCTCCCAGAACCAGTCCGAGGAAAATTCGGTTAGGCTCTTGAACCGTTCCTCGCTTTCCCGCAGCGCCTGTTCGGCGCGCCGGCGCTCCTTTTCACGCTCGAAGTTATCGAGCGCGAACGAGACGTTTTCCGCCATCCGCTCCAGGAGCTTGACGATATCGGCGTCGAAGGCCCCGTTCTCGCCCGAATAGAACAGCAACACCCCCTTGACCTGCTCGCCCTGGAACAAGGGAATCGCCGCCGCGGCATTGACGCCGAGCGGACCCCCTTGCGACCGCCATGGCCGCAGGCGCGCGTCGTTCATGTAGTCGTTGGTGACGGCGGGCTTGCGGGTGCGGTAGGCGGTGCCGACCAGCCCCTGTCCTTCCGGCCGGGTGGCGTCGATCGAGATGCGCACGCCGCGCCACTGTTCGGCGTCGAATCCCGAGACCACCACGAGCTTCATCCACTCCGACTCGGGTTGCACCAGCATGCCCGAGGCGGCGATGAATTTGCCGCCGTGCACCGCGGCGTCACAGACCTTCTGGTAAAGCTCCTCGGGCGAGCGCGCGCGCAGGATCGCTTCATTGGTGGCGCTGAGCGCGGCGTACATCTTGCTGAGCCGCCGCGTCGCCTGCTCGATGCGCTGCTGCTCGGTCTGGCGCGCGAAGTTATCGAGCGCGAAGGAGACGTTCTCCGCCAGGCGCTCGAGCAGCCGCACGATCTCATCGTCGAACGCGCCTTTCTCGCTCGAGTAGAACAGCAAGGTGCCGATCGTGCGTCCGCCGAGGAACAGCGGAATGGAAGCCGCGGCGCCCACGCCGAGCGCGATTCCTTCTTTTCGCCAGGGCCGCACGCGTTCGTCGTTGAGATAATCGTTGGTGACGCAAGGCTTGCCGGTGCGGTACGCGGTACCCACCGTCCCTCGTCCTTCCGGGACGTTTGCATCGACCGAAATACGGAACTGACGCATAAGCGCCGCGCCGACGCCGGTCGATGCGGCGACTGTCACTTGTCCGGTCGCCGGATCGGCCAAAATGGCGGCGGTGGTGATGAACTTGCCGCCATGCACCGCGGCGTCACACACTTTCTGGTAAAGCTCCTCGGGCGAGTGCGCGCGCAATATGGCTTCGTTCGTCGCGCTGAGCGCCGCGTACATGCGCCCGAGGCGTGACGTCGCCTGCTCCGCCAGCTTCTGCTTGGTGACGTCTCTTCCTACGCCGCGATAGCCGAGAAACCGGCCGTCGCTGCCGAAAATCGGCTCACCGCTGACCTGTATGTAAACGCGTCGGCCCTCGAGCAAGGGAGTCCGCAGCACCACGTCCTGAAACGGCTTATGCTCGGGATAGTACAGGTCGGGAAGCGAAGAACCGTCGGCGCTGTCGATACCGGACTCCCACGGCCGCTTGCCGACAAACAGGGCGAAGACCGAACTATTGCGTTCCACATAGCGCCCTTCAAAGCGCGTGAACCGCATTTCCGCGTCCTGCTCCCAGTACCAGTGCGAAGAAAGATTGGTGAGCGAGCGAAAGCGGGCCTCGCTCTCGCGCAGACGCTCCTCGGCCTGGACACGTTCGGTGATGTCGGCGATGAATCCTTCGAGACAGAGAAGCTCGCCTTGCGGCGTGAAGACGCCGTGTCCCTGCTCCCATACCCACTTCTGTTCCCCGCCCGCGGTGCGGATGCGGTACACCATTTGAAACGGCCGATGTTCCGCGAGCGCCTTTTGAGTGTCGTTCCAAACGCGATCGCGATCGTCGGGATGCACGAGCTCGCCGTACATCGCCGCGCCGCTCATCAAATCGCTCGCGGGCCGCCCGGTTAAGGCAAGACAGCCTTCGCTGACGAATTCCGCCGTCCAACTCTTGTCGTTGCGGCAGCGATAGACCATGCCGGGCAGGTCGCCCAGCAGGGAGGCAAGCATGCGCTGGTCCTCGCGCAACGCGTCGAGGTCATTCGAGCGCTCACCCCGTATGAGGCGAGTTTTCCCTTCACCCCGCGCAAGCGATCGCTCTGTCGCGGTAAATTTTTTTGGCATGAGTATTCCGGAGGCTTTACGCCCCGCGGCGCGGCCACCCACTGGCTTTGGTTGTCAGCGCCACCCATACGGCCAAAGACTATCGGCCGGTGCGCAAAATGCCGGGTGGCGGTTACTTTTTAGAGTAGTTCATGTTTGGTGCAAGCTGGCGTTGGGGAGTAAAGATATTTGCCCGTCAACAGGTTACCCCGGAACGATCCGTCCGGCGGACACCAGCGCGGTTCCGGACCGCGCCGGCATATCGGGATCGGCTGAGTTGCAGGCGGGCGCACGGCGGGCGATCATCCCGCCCTTGTCCGAGCCCACATGAACCGAGCTTCCGTATTCAACCTACCGCCCGCGGCGCACCACGCGTTGATCGAGGCGCTCGGCGCGACGCGGGTGCATCTCGAGCCGGATGTGCTCGCGCTCTACGCCGCCGATGAAGGACCGCGCCGTTGCACCCCGCTGGCGGTGGCTTTCCCGACGCGGCACGAAGATGTCGCGGCGCTGGTCCAGGTAGCGAATGCATTTCGGATCCCCCTCGTCGCGCGCGGCGGCGGTTCGGGTAACGTCGGGGGAGCGCTGCCCGTACCCGGCAGCATCGTGGTGAGCTTCGAATGCATGCGCCGCGTGCTCGAATTCAGCCCGAGCGAACGGCTCGTGATCGTGGAGACTGGAATACCCACGGCGGAAATCGACGCGCTGGCCCGTACCCAAGGCCTCTTCTATCCGCCGGACCCCGGCAGCGCGCCTTATTGCCGCATCGGCGGAAACCTGGCGATGAACGCCGCCGGACCGCGCGCGGTCAAGTACGGCGTCACGCGGGACTACGTCCTCGGGCTGCGCGCGGTCGCCGGCGACGGTCGCGCGCTCGTCACCGGCGCCCGCACTACCAAAGGCGTCGTCGGCTACGATCTGACGCGGCTGCTGGTGGGGAGCGAAGGCACGCTCGCGCTCATCACCGAAGCGACGCTCAAGCTGTCACCCGCTCCCGTCATGATCGGCACGCTGCGCGCCTGCTATGAAAGCGGCGCCGCCGCGTGCGCCGCGGTGACGCGCGTGATGAGCGAACCGGTGATACCGAGCGCGCTCGAATTTCTCGATCCGGCGTCGATCGCCGCGGTCCAACAGGCGGGCGCGGCGACCGACTTGCCGCGAGGCACGCGCGCGCTGCTGATCGTCGAAGCGGATGGGGATCCTGACGCGGTGGCGCGCGCGCTCACGCAACTACGTGCCGCTCTTTCTGGCCCGGGATTGCTGGAACTGCGCGAAGCCACGGCCGCTTCCGAGGTAAAGGCGCTCTGGACCGCGCGCCGCTCGTTGTCCTATGCCATCAAACGCATCGCGCCGCTCAAGATCAACGAGGACGTGGTGGTTCCCGTGACCAAGCTCGCGGATCTCGTTATCGCCGTTGAAACGCTCGCCGACGAGTACCGCCTCCCGATCGTCAGCTTCGGACACGCGGGCAACGGCAACTTGCACGTCAACATCATGGTGCACCCGGAAGACCGCGACGAGGTGACGCGGGCGCACACCGCGCTCGCGCGCTTATTCGAGACCGTGCTCGCGCTCGAGGGCACGATCTCCGGCGAACACGGAATCGGTTACGAGAAACGCGCGTTCGTACCGCTCGAAATACCGGCGGAAACGCTCGCGTCCATGCGCGCGCTCAAGCGCGTGTTCGATCCGAACGGAATTCTGAACCCGGGAAAGATTTTCCCGGAGGCGAGTTAGAGGCTCGGGCTTTTATCGACGCCGCCGCTGCGGCTACGCTCGAGGCGGCGCTCGCACTCGGTGCAGCGCGTCGCGGTCGGGTAAGCCTCGAGGCGTTCGCGCTCGATCTCGCCGCCGCAGTCCTCGCACCGCCCATAGGTGCCTTCCCGCATGCGTTCGAGCGCAGCCTCGATACTTCGCAGCTCGCTCATCTCCCGATCGAGCATGGTCAAGTTCGTACTCGCCGCAACTTCCGCGATAGATTCATCGCCGACGTCGCGCACCGGCGCGACGGCGGCGATCGCGTCGTCGGTCTGCGCTTCTTTGAGCGCGCCGTCGATGTAACGGCGCAATTCTTCTTGCCGCTCGCGCAAACGCTGTTGCAGTCGAGCAATGTCGCGCTTCGTAAGATTCGCCATCGAGACTCCCTTGGACGATAGCCGGTTGATTACTCTTCTGTCGGGTCACGCCCGTCGAAGTTCCCCCTAATTCTCGCCGCCGTCCCGAATAAGGGTTTGACCTAGATCAAACGACCGCTCTTCCGGCCGCGCTCACGGTAAGGTTGCTGCAATAAGTTTCCCGCAGATAAAGGGAAGCGATGGCCGCGGCGAGGGCGAGACCGAAGCAGAGCAAGAGGCCGTTGGCGTAGTCCGTCACGCCGTACACGCGAACGCCACCGATGACCGTTCCGTCCCAGGTCAGGTCCATAATGGCGCCGAACAACGGCTGCGTAACGGCGGCGCCGACAAACGTACCGGTGTTCACCACCGCGAGCGCCATGCCCGCGATCGCGGGCGGCACGATTTCCTTCGCCGCGCCGAAGGTCACGATGAAGCCGCCGCCGCAAAAACCGAGCAACCCGTACAGCGACAGACCCGACCAACCGGGTCTCCACGGCAAGAACAGGAACGCCAGCCACACGGCGCACGCGCCGAAGCAGGCGGCCACCAATACCGGTTTGCGCCGGCGCATGCGGTCGGACACCATTCCGAGGACCAACGACCCGACGGCGAAACCGGCGATCGTCATCGAGGTGTAAAGCGACGCCTCGCCCCGCGTCAGCCCATGGAGATCCGTCAGCAGCGGCACGCCCCAGAGCCCGACGAGGGCGAGCATGGTTCCCGACAAACCGATGCTCGCCCAAAATCCCGGCCACACCGCGCGATTGCGCAGGACCTCGAGGAGATCGCGCCCCCAGTGCTGCGCGCGCGCCGCATGCGCGCTCTTCCCTTCCATTTCCCGCAGCGAAGGAAAGCCCATGTCCTCGGGCCGGTCGCGCACGAAGATGAAGGTGAACACGCCGACGGCGATGGAAAATGCGCCGATCACGACAAAGATGGTGCGCCAGGACGCCACGGCGAGCATCGCCGCGAGCGGCGCGGCGGCGAGAATGGCGCCGACGTTGCCGAGGAACACGGTGAGGCCGCTGATGAAGCCGTAACGCCGCTCGCTCCACCAATCCGTGTTCGCCCGCATCAAGCCGACGAAGACGACGGAAACACCGAGACCCACCAGGCACCGCCCGGCGGCGGCGGCGCCGAAGGTGTCGGCGAGCGCGAAGACGAGCGAACCCGCGCCTGCGACCAGAGCCCCGATACCCGCCGCGATCCGCACACCCAGCGTGTCGGCGAGCACGCCGGCCGGAATCTGCATCACCGCATAAATATAAAAGTACATCGCCGCGAGCGAGCCGAGCGCGGCGCCGCTCGTTTGGAAATCGCGCATCAAATCGGCCGCCACTACGCCGGGTGCGATGCGGTGAAAAAACACCAGCATGTACGACACCGCAAGCGTTCCGTACACCACGAGCCGGACGCGATGGAAGCGGCGCGCGACGTCCGGCGTGGCGGTCATGGAGCGACGCTCACCAAGAACCCAGCGGCAGCACGTTGACCAATTCGCCCGCCGCGAAACCGGCGCTCTCGGCTTCCACGCGGATGAACCCGTTGGTGTCGCGCAGCGGACCGACCATGTGCGAACCTTGTCCGTGCAGGGCCTCGGCCTTGAGCCGGCCCTGCTCGGCATGCAGCCGGGCGCGCAGAAATTCCGTGCGCCCCGGCTGCCGGCGGAAGGAATTGACGGCCGTCGCGGCGAGCAGCCATTGCTGCGGCTCGCCGTGGTGCCAGACGGCGAGAGCGGGTTCGATGAAAAGTTTGTACGTGACCAGCGTGGAGACCGGATTGCCGGGAAGCGCGAAAAAATGCGTGCGCTCCCCGATGTGGCCGAACGCGAGCGGTTTGCCGGGCTTGATGCGCACCTTCCACAACTGCAACGTCCCGAATTCCGCGAACACCTGCTTCACGAGATCGCGCTCGCCGACGGACGCGCCGCCGGTGGTGATGACGAAATCGTAGTCCTTGCCTCGAGCGAGCAGCGCCCGCAACGCTTCCACGTCATCGCGCACGATGCCCGCATCCGTCACCTCCGCGCCGGCGGCGCGGAGGTGCACCGCCAGCGTCAAACCGTTCGACTCGTAGATCTGGCCGGGCGCAAGGGCGTGTCCCGGGATCACCAATTCATTGCCGGTCGACGCGACGAGCACGCGCGGGCGGCGATAGACGCGCAAGCGCTCGGCTCCCGCGGTGGCGAGCAGCGCGATGTCCGTCGCCCGGAGCTTGCGGCCGGCGCCGTAGAGCACCTCGCCCGCGCGGAAATCCTCGCCGCGGCACCGCAGGTTCTCCCCCGCCTCGAGCGTCCGCGGAATGCGCGCGCGCCCGTCCTGCAACTGCACGTCTTCCTGAATGGCGACGGCGTTCGCGCCGTGCGGCATCGGGGCGCCGGTGTAAATGCGCATCGCCGTGCCCGGCGCGAGCATTTGCGGCGCGTCGCCGCAACTCGAGACACCGACGACCGGCAGCACCCAGTCGTGCGCGCGGGCGTCGCCGACGTTGACGGCGTACCCGTCCATCGACGAGTTGTCGAACCCGGGATGATCGACATGCGCCTGCAGGTCCTCCGCGCAATAGCGCCCGTGCGCTTGGGCCAGCGCGACGGTCTCGGCCCCGGACACCGGCCGTATCGCCTGCAATATCGCGGTTTGTGCTTGTTCGAGAGGCATCATGGCGGCGGTTACATCTTAACAGCGACGCGGCACTTGGTGGTGAACCGGGTACTGCGGTTAACATAGACGACCGAAAACGACTCCCTCATGCCGAAGAAACGTTCCAACCGGCCGCCGCGCCGAAGCGCCAAGCGCTCCCGATCCCCGCGCGGACGGCTGACCCACTTCAACGCCGCGGGCGAAGCGCACATGGTGAGCGTCGGCGCCAAAGCCGTCACCGAGCGCCGCGCGCTCGCCGAAGGTTATGTGCTGATGCAGCCGGAAACGCTCGCGCTGATCCTCGAGGGCGGCCACAAGAAGGGAGACGTGCTGGGCGTCGCCCGCATCGCCGGCATCCAGGCGGCGAAGAAGACATCGGAGCTCGTGCCGCTATGCCACCCAATCGCGCTAACGGCGATCGATGTCACGTTCACGCCGCGACAAGCCCCCGCCGCTATTCGCTGCCTGGTGACCGTGCGCACCGTCGCACAGACGGGCGTCGAGATGGAGGCTCTGACCGCGGCGGGGGTGGCGCTGCTCACGATTTACGACATGTGCAAGGCCGTCGATCGCGGCATGACGCTGACCGATATCCGCTTGTTGGAAAAATCGGGCGGCGCCTCCGGCCACTGGGTGCGCACATAGAACGTCGGGCGCCGGGTCGTTGCGCCAGACCGTACCCGATCACAACGGTCCGCTGGTCCATGCAAAGGCGGCGCATAGCCAGTACAATACGCGCTGTATTTCCCGACCCGAAGTCCGGTCCACCCAGCCGGTTACAACAGCGCTAGACCGGCCCGCCGCGGATGTCCGACGCTCAACTCAAATTCGCCAACGGATTCGCCTTCACACAGCTCTTCGAGCAGCGTGGCCTGAAGCAACTCGATGAGGAGTTTCGCGCGCGGCTGCGCGCGCGCGACGAGGGCTTGCACGAAAAGCTGCTGCGCTACAGGAACGGCGAAGCGTTCCCGCCGGTGGAGCACAGCGAGCTGCTGCTCGCGTGGGCGCCGGTGCTCGAGGAACAGCTCATCGAGCTGTTCGGCATTCAGGACGCGGCCGCGAAGCTCCGAAGCGAAACGCTCGCGCACGACCCGATCTTCGCCTTCAAGAAACAGTTCGTGCTCAAGCGCGCGCGCCGCCGTTTGTCAAAAAAGGACGAATTCGCCCCCTTCGCCGAGTTGGATCGCTGGCTGACGAGCGCGCTCGCGGGAACCGGCCTCGACGCGACCGACCGCGAACTGGCGGTGGCGCGCTACGCCTTCGGCCTTCTCGCGAACGAGACGGCCAACGCGGAACCGATCGAAAAGCTGACCGGCTGGTGCGTGCGCGCCATGACCTCGCCCGAGGGACGAGCCGCGACCGCGAAGTGGGTCGGCTTGCGCGTGCCCCATACCATCGATCCCGCCAAACTCGTGCCCGTCGAGGTCGTGCCGCACGATCCCTTCGGCCGTCTCCAAGGTCCGCCCGCGCAGCGCCGGCGGCGCGACGGTTTCACGCTCACCGATCCGCGCATGCCGCGGCGTGAGGCGATGAACGAAATCCATTACTGCATCTACTGCCACGACCACGACGGCGATTTCTGCTCCAAGGGATTTCCGGAAAAGAAAGGCGAACCGGAGCGCGGACTCAAAGTGAACGCGCACGGCGTGACGCTCACGGGCTGCCCGCTCGATGAAAAAATTTCCGAAATGCATTTCCTGGGGAAGAACGGGCATCCCCTCGCCGCGCTCGCCATGATCACCGTCGACAACCCGATGTGCGCCGCGACCGGGCATCGCATCTGCAACGATTGCATGAAAGGCTGCATCTATCAGAAGCAGGAACCGGTCAACATTCCCCAGACGGAAACGAGGATCCTCACCGACGTATTGCGGCTTCCGTGGGGTGTGGAGATTTACGACTTGCTGATCCGCTGGAATCCGCTGCGCCCGCGCCAATGGCTGCCGAAACCGTATAACGGCCTCAAGGCTCTCGTCGTCGGCATGGGGCCGGCGGGGTTCACGCTCGCGCATCATCTGCTGATGGAGGGATTCGCGGTCGTCGGCGCCGA
>JAJPKH010000075.1 GCA_021323795.1 Acidiferrobacteraceae bacterium
GCCAAGCGCAACGGCGTGCCGATCATGCCCGCATGGAAAGGCCGGCTGACAGATTCGGAAATCAACGACACGGTCGCATGGTTTCAGACGCTGTGGCCGCCCGAAACCTACGCGAAGTGGCAGCGCGCCCACCCGGGCGCGGGGAGTTAGCAGTGCGGGCCATGAGCGGTTAAGGCGCCGACCCGCCGTCCGGAGGGTTCGCTCTCGTCGCTCCATAAGCACCGAAGCCGACGACGAAACAAATTCGCTTCCGCTCTCGGCAAATCCCCTCGAAGTGACGTTCCCTTTTCTCCGCGGTTGCACTATTGCGGATGCGGCGAGTCTTATCGTGTGTAATAGATAACCGCGGGCCACGAACAAGGGACGCGCGCATCGCGCGCGGCATCGGAGGGAATTTTATGGAAGAGCTGATCATCGACAGACCGACCGAGCGCCGCGCGCCGGCGCCGGAAGAATTGAAGCGCATCGACGCTTACTGGCGCGCCGCCAATTACCTCTCGGTCGGGCAAATCTATCTCCTCGATAATCCGCTGCTGCGAGAGCCGTTGAAGCCCGAGCACGCCAAGCCGCGCCTGCTCGGTCACTGGGGGACGACGCCCGGGCTCAACTTTATTTATGTTCACTTGAATCGCGTCATACGCGCGCGCGACCTCGACATGATCCATGTGACCGGCCCCGGGCACGGCGGTCCGGCGCTCTTCGCCAATACCTGGCTCGAAGGAAGTTACAGCGAGCTCTATCCCGACGTACCGCCCGATGCGGAGGGAATGGAGCGGCTGTTTCGGCAGTTTTCGTTTCCGGGCGGCATGCCGAGCCATTGCGGCGCCGAAACACCGGGCTCGATCAACGAGGGCGGCGAGCTTGGTTACTCGCTGCTGCATGCGTACGGCGCGGCCTTCGACAACCCGGACTTGATCGTCGCTTGCACCGTCGGGGACGGCGAGGCCGAGACCGGGGCGCTCGCGACGTCCTGGCATTCGAACAAGTTCTTGAATCCGGTGCGCGACGGCGCGGTGCTGCCGATTCTGCATTTGAACGGTTACAAGATCGAAAACCCGACCGTGCTCGCGCGTATCAGCCGCGAGGAACTCGAGGATCTTTTCATCGGCTACGGCTATCGTCCGTACTTCGTCGAAGGCGAGGTGCCGGACGCGATGCACCGGCAATTCGCGGCGACGCTCGACACCGTCCTCGATGAGATCCAGGCGATCCAGCGCGACGCCCGGCGCGCGAAGAGCGCGAGCGCGCCGCTACGCCCGCGCTGGCCGATGATCGTGCTGCGCACTCCGAAAGGTTGGACTGGTCCGAAGGAAGTGGATGGCCGCGTGATCGAGGGCCATTGGCATTCGCATCAAGTGCCGTTCGGCGACGTGCGCGCGAACCCCGCCCACCTCAAGCTCCTCGAGCAGTGGCTCAAGACGTATCGCCCGGAGGAGCTGTTCGACGAAGCGGGGCGACTTCGGCCCGAGCTCGCCGCGCTCGCGCCCAAGGGCAAGCGGCGCATGGGCGCGAATCCGCACGCGAACGGCGGCTTGTTGTTGAAAGCGCTCAAATGCCCCGATTTCCGGGCCTATGCCGTGACCGTCGAGCGGCCGGGCGCGGCCGAGACGGAGTCGACGCGCGTGCTCGGGACCTATCTGCGCGACGTCATGAAACTGAACCAAGCGAGCGCTAACTTTCGCGTGGTGGGACCGGATGAGACCGGCTCGAACCGCCTGAGCGCCATCTACGACGTGACCGACCGCGTATGGATGGCCGAGCTAAAGCCGCACGACGAGCACCTCGGCCCCGACGGCCGCGTGATGGAAGTGCTCTCCGAGCAGATGTGCCAGGGATGGCTCGAAGGTTATCTGCTGACCGGCCGGCACGGGCTGTTTTCCTGCTACGAGGCGTTCGTGCACATCGTCGACTCCATGTTCAATCAACACGCGAAGTGGCTCAAGGTGAGCAAAGAGGTGCCATGGCGGCGGCCGATCGCTTCGCTCAATTATCTTCTGACGTCGCACGTCTGGCGTCAGGATCACAACGGCTTCTCGCACCAGGACCCGGGCTTCCTCGACGTCGTCGTCAACAAGAAGCCGGATATCGTCCGGGTCTATCTGCCGCCCGATGCGAACTGCCTGCTCTCCGTCGCGGATCACTGTCTGCGCAGCCGCAATTACATCAACGTCATCGTGGCCGGCAAACATCCGCAGCCGCAGTGGCTGAGCATGGAGGCCGCGGTCAAACACTGCACGGCGGGCATCGGTATCTGGGAATGGGCGAGCAGCGATCACGACCAGGAGCCGGACGTGGTGCTCGCCTGCGCCGGCGACGTGCCGACGCTCGAGACGCTCGCCGCCGCCGATTTACTGCACCAGCATTTGCACGAGCTCAAGGTGCGCGTCGTCAACGTCGTCGATCTCATGACACTGGCTCCCGAACACCCGCACGGCTTGAGCACGCGCGAATTCGATACGCTGTTCACCGCGGACCGCCCGATTATTTTTGCTTTCCATGGTTATCCCTGGCTGATCCATCGCCTCACCTATCGCCACACGAATCACGCGAACCTGCATGTGCGCGGCTACAAGGAAGAGGGTTCAACCACCACGCCCTTCGACATGACGGTTCGCAACGACATGGACCGTTATCACCTCGCGATCGACGTCATCGATCGCGTCCCCGGCCTCGCCGCGCGCGCGGCCTATCTCAAGCAATACTTGCGCGACAAATTGATCGAGCATCGCGAATACATACGCACGCATGGAGAGGATATGCCCGAGGTTCGCGATTGGAAGTGGCCGAGTTGAAGTATCGATAATTCGATCGCGGTCCGACCGCGGCACGTCGCGCGCGCGTGTCCGTTGGTGTCGGTCCCTCCGGAACCCCAAAGCCACACTGCTTCTGTCCCGAATAAACGGTGGCGGACGCAGGCGGTGGTACGATGGCCCGGCATGCGCGCAAACCGGAACTCCAATAATCGCGGCGGCGCCCGGGTGCACGCCAACGCGAATCGGGCGGGTCGAATAAAAAAAACGCTCCGCAAGCTCGGGCCCGGTCTGATCACGGGCGCGGCGGACGACGATCCTTCCGGCATCGCCAGCTATTCCCAGGGCGGCGCGCAGTTCGGGTTCGGCACGTTATGGACGCTGTTCTTCACTTACCCGCTGATGGTCGGCATCCAGATCATCAGCGCGCACATCGGTTGCGTCACCGGCCGCGGTCTCGCGGCGAATGTCCGTCTTGCCTATCCCGCGTGGTTCTTGTATGCGCTCGTCGGTCTGCTGCTCGCCGCGAACGTTATAAATATCGGCGCGGATCTCAGCGCCATGGCGAACGCGGCGGAGCTGGTCACCGACGTGCCGAGCCAGTTCTTCGCCGTAAGCTTTGGCGTGCTTTCGCTGCTGTTGCAGATCTTTCTTCCGTACGCCCGCTACGTGCGCCTATTGAAGTGGCTGACCCTGGCGTTGCTCGCGTACGTCGCGGTGCTCTTCGTCGTGCGCGTTCCGTGGGGTGCCGTGCTGTCGAGCGTGATTTTTCCGCGCTGGATCGCGGGCGCCGATTACGTCGCCATCATCGTCGCCATCTTCGGCACGACCATCAGCCCGTACCTCTTTTTCTGGCAAGCGGCGCTGGAAGTCGAGGAACAGCGCGCGGACGTGAACGGGAAACGTCCCGTCCGCCGGCACCCGGGCCGCGCGCCGGCGCAGTTTCGCCGCATCAAGATCGATACCTATATAGGGATGGCGTTCTCCAACCTGATCGCTTTTTTCATCATGGTTTGCGCGGCCGTCACCCTGCACGAGGGTGGGGTGCGTGATATTTCGACCGCCGCCGAAGCGGCGCAAGCGCTGCGGCCGATCGCCGGCGACTTCGCCTTCCTGCTGTTCGCCCTCGGCATCATCGGGACGGGGTTGCTGGCGCTGCCCGTGCTTGCCGGATCGGCGGCCTACGCGGTGGCGGAGGCGATGCGCTGGCCGGCGGGACTCGGTCTCAAGCCCGCGTCCGGCAAGGGTTTCTACGCTATCATCGCCTTTTCCACCTTGCTCGGCGTGACTTTGGATTTCTCCGGCATCGCCCCCATGAAAGCGCTGGTATGGAGCGCGATCATTAACGGTGTGATTTCCGTGCCGATGATGGCGGTGACGATGCATATGGCGTCGGGACGCCGCCTCATGGGCCGGTTCGTGATCTCGCCGCGTTTGAAATGGCTCGGCTGGATCGCGACCGCGGTCATGGGGGCCGTGGTGATGCTGTTGGGGTGGAGTCTGCTGAAGGGGTGAGAAATGTCTGCGCCGGCGACCGTCACGCGTCTTTCCATTTCCGGTATGCACTGCGCCGGTTGTGTGACGTCCGTAGAGCGGTCGTTGAAGGCGGTCCCCGGCGTCGATACCGCGACGGTGAATCTCGCGGAACGCACCGCGACCGTGACCGGCGTCGCCGGGGAGCAGTCGCTTATCGGCGCGATCGCGCGGGCCGGCTACCAGGGCGTCGTGCTGCGCGCGGACGGAGACGCGGTGCAGGAAGCGGCGGAAGCCGCGCACTATCGGGCGTTATGGCGTAAGACGTTTTTTGCGGCGGCGGTGGGGCTGCCGCTCTTCGTCGCCGATCCCCTCGGCTGGCTGCCGATGCTGCCGGACCCGGGCGGCCAGGCGTTCTGGCTCGCCGTCGGCGCGCTGACGTTCTTCGTGCTGGTGTATTCCGGGGGCCATTTCTTCGTCGGCGCGTGGAAGGCATTCCGCGCTCACAACGCCAACATGGACACGCTGATCGCGCTCGGCACGGGCGCCGCCTGGGTCTATTCCATGCTGGTGGTCGCGCTGCCGACGATCGTCCCGAGTCTCGCGCAGCACGCTTATTTCGAATCGGCCGCGATCATCATCGCGCTCATTAATCTCGGTCAGGCGCTGGAGGTGCGGGCGCGCGGCAAGACGTCGCAGGCGATCCGCCGGCTGATCGGGCTGCAACCGCGCACCGCGCGCGTCGTGCGCGACGGCCGCGAGGTCGACGTGCCGATCGAGCAGGTCGGGCTCGACGAAACCGTGCGCGTGCGGCCGGGGGAAAAAATTCCGGTGGACGGCGTCGTTATCGACGGGCATTCGAGCGTCGATGTATCGATGTTGACCGGCGAGCCGATCCCCGTCGAAAAGCAGGTCGGCGACGAAGTGGTCGGCGGCACGCTCAACAAGTCCGGCACATTCCTGTTCCGGGCAACGCGCATCGGCGCCGAGACCGCGCTCGCGCGCATCATCGACATGGTGCGCCGCGCGCAAAGCACCAAGCCCGCCATCGGCCGGCTCGCCGACACGATTTCCTCGGTATTCGTGCCGACGGTGCTGATCATCGCCGCGCTCACCTTTCTCGCCTGGTACAACCTCGGTCCCGAGCCGCGCGGCGCGTACGTGCTGGTCACGGTAATGACCGTTCTCATCATTGCGTGTCCGTGCGCGCTCGGACTGGCGACCCCGATCTCGATCATGGTCGGCGTCGGCAAAGCGGCCGAGTACGGCATTCTGATCCGCAACGGGGACGCGCTGCAGCAAGCGGGCCGGCTCACCGCCGTGGTGCTCGACAAGACCGGCACCGTGACGGCCGGGCGGCCCGTCGTGACGACGCTCGTTCCCGCGGCCGGTATGAGCGAAATCCGGTTGCTGCAGTTCGCCGCTTCGCTCGAGGCCGGATCGGAGCATCCGCTCGCGCAAGCGCTGGTCGATGCGGCCAAGGAGCGGGGCATTGTGCTATCGCCGGTGAGCGCGTTCGACGCGGTAACGGGTCGGGGCGTGCGCGGCATGGTGGAAGGCACGGCGGCTCTTTTCGGCAACGCGCGCTTCATGAACGAGCAGGGCGTCGATCTGCAAGATCTTCCGGCGCGCGCGGCCGCGCTCGCCGCGAAGGCGCAGACGCCGATGTATCTCGCCGTCGACGGCCGCGCCGCCGGCATCGTGGCGGTGGCCGATCCGGTCAAGCCGGACTCCAAGGCGGCGATCGCGCGCCTGCGCGCGCTCGGATTGAAGGTCGTCATGATCACCGGCGACAACCGTGCCACCGCGGACGCGGTGGCGCGCCAAGTGGGGGTCGATGCGGTATACGCCGACGTGCTTCCCGGGGACAAGGCCGCGCAGGTGCAGGCGCTGCAAACGCGCGGTGAAATCGTCGGCATGGTGGGCGATGGCATCAACGACGCCCCGGCGCTCGCTCAGGCGGACGTCGGTTATGCGATCGGCACCGGCACCGACGTCGCCATCGAGTCGGCGGACGTCGCGCTCATGCGCGGTTCGCTGCACGGCGTCGCCGATGCGATCGCGATCTCGCGCGCGACGCTCGGCAATATCAAACAAAACCTCTTCGGCGCGTTTATTTACAACATCCTCGGCATTCCCGTCGCCGCGGGCGTGCTCTACCCCTTTTTCGGGGTGCTGCTCAATCCGGTGATCGCCGGAGCGGCGATGGCGCTCTCTTCGGTTACTGTGGTCAGCAATGCCAACCGGCTGCGTTTCCTGAGGGCGGGGGATTCGCGCGCATGAGTGCGTGGCTCGCGAATCTTGTCGGCGTGGCCGTCATCGGGTTCATCGTCTGGTGGTTCTGGTTATCGACGCCCAAGGCGCAAACCGTCGCCGGCGGCCTCCCGGTCGATATCCTCGTGGACGCGGGCGTGTACACGCCCGCGCGCATCGAGGTCGCCGCCGGCAAGCCGGTGACGCTGCGTTTCCTGCGCAAAGATCCAAGCCCCTGCGCGGAGCAGGTGCGCTTCGACGATCTGGGGATAAGCGCGGAATTGCCGATCGGCAAACCGTACACGGTGACACTGACCCCGGCAGCCGGTGAGCACGAGTTCACTTGTCAGATGAGGATGTATCGCGGCATGCTGGTGGCGCGCTGAAAAATCAAAAATAACGGGAGGAACCGTGCCGATCCGATTTCGCTCTTGCGTGCTTTCCGTGGCGCTCTTGTTCGGGTGCGTCTCCACCGCGTCGGCGGAATTTGCGATCACGGCCGGAGCCGAGAGCTTTCAATGGCAGGAATTCACGTCCGCCGGGCGCTTGTTGGAAGAGAGCGGTCATCTCTTTCGCGCCGGTGCAATATGGCGCGAGCGGTTCGCGCAGGAGCAAATGCTGTTGGAGCTGCGCGGCTCGGGGTACTTCGGCCGCGTGGACTACGACGGGCAGGCGTGCGACGTTTTCGGCCCATCCTGCACGCCCTACCGAAGCGATGCCGAGTATCGCGGGATTGCCGCGGAGGCGACCCTCGCGCGCCGGTTTGGTCGTAGCACGGGCGCCGATCTCTTCGCCGGCGGCGGTTTCGACACCTGGCGGCGGGATATCAAGGGAGACAGCAATACGGCGGGCGTGGTCGAAGACTGGACGGTGATGTATTTGCTGGCCGGCGGCGGCGGCCACTGGGAGTACACTTCAACGCGCTATGAAGCGCGGGCCGGTTTCAAATACCCGTTTTACGCGCGCGACACCAATCATTTCTACGAAGTCACGGTCGAGCCGAAGGGGAAGCCGTCGTTCTTTGCGCGCTTTTCCACCGACTTCATGAGCGCGGGGCGGCCGCGCTGGGGCCTGACGCTTTACTACGATACTTACCGCTTCGACCAATCCAACGTCCAGAACGTCGGCTTCGGGCTCGGCGTATTCCAACCGCGAACCGAGCAGGACGTGATCGGCCTTTATGCCCTCATTTACCTGCCGTAGTCGCCGCGGCTGAAAGCGCCGTCCGCTCCACGGAGACCCGTGGCAGGTGCGCGCGGATGAACTCGGCGAGGATTTCCACCTCGCGTTTGCGCGGAAAGCGGTCGCGGCAAACCAGCACGATGGCTCTGCCCGTATTCTTGCCCTCCAGCCGCCGGTAACTGACGAGATTTTTGAGGCGCTTGTCTTCGTTGACGGCGAGCATCGGCATGAGCGTGTAGCCGGCGCCGGAAGCGACCAGATGGCGCAAGGTCTCGAGGCTGGTCACGTGCATTTCCTTCAGGTTGCCGCGGCGATTCGGCGGGCACACGGCGATCGTCTGGTCGCGCAGACAGTGGCCGTCTTCCAACAGCACCATGTCGGATACTTTCAAATCGGTCAGCCGGACGGGATTTTTGCGCCGCAGCGGATGATCGTGAGGAAGCGCGACGAGAAACGGCTCGTTAAAAAGCGGCAGCACGTGCAGGCCTTCCTCGGAAAAACTTCTGGCCGCAAGCACGGCATCCAGCTGGCCGGCGCGCAACTCCTCGAGCAGTACGTCGGTCAGGCCCTCGCGCAGGATCAGCTCGAGCTGCGGAAAGGTCTTGCGCAGCGGGCCGAGGAGATGCGGCACCAGATAAGGCCCGAGCGTGGCAATGGCGCCGAGCCGGAACGGGCCGGCGAGCGGTTGCTGCGGCGACTTGGCGGCGCTCAAAATCTTTTCGGCTTCTTCGAGCACGACCCGCGCCTGCTGCACGATGGTCTGCCCGACCTCGGTAGTCGCGACGCGCCGCATGCTGCGTTCGAAGAGCGTGACGCCGAGGTAGTCCTCGATCTTCTTGATCTGGCCGCTCAGCGCCGGCTGGCTCACGTGACAGGCCCGCGCCGCCTTGCCGAAATGCCCGTGCTGGGCGACGGCGACGATGTACTGAAGATCCCGCAATGTCAGGCCGGCGACGTTCATAAGTTATGGTTATCGAGTATATAGCTTTAATCGGTTGGCTTGAATCGAAGCGCCGGTCCAGTATGTCCGCGTAACCAAAAGATTCCACGACCCAAGCCCCGGTAGGGGAAGGAGACGATGATGGCGGCAAACCTTGGTGTGAGAGAAATCGGCGTCAATATCGGTATCAACGAGCGGGATCGCAAAGAAATCGCCGAGGGGCTGGCGCGCTTCCTCGCGGACACCTACACGCTCTACCTCAAGACGCACAATTTTCATTGGAACGTGACCGGTCCGATGTTCGAGACCTTGCACAAGATGTTCGAGGAGCAGTACCAGGAGCTGCGGGACGCCGTCGACGCGGTCGCCGAACGCATCCGCGCGCTCGGGTTTCCCGCTCCCGGCACTTACGCCGAGTTCATGAAGCTCGCCTCGATCAAGGAAGAGCCGGGCGTGCCGAGCGCGGAGGCGATGATCGAGCGGCTGCTCGAAGGGCATGAAACCGCCGTGCGCACCGCGCGTTCGCTGCTTGCGGCGATCGGACGCGCGCAGGACGAGCCGACGTTGAACCTCGTGTCCGACCGCATGCAGGCGCACGAGAAGACCGCGTGGATGCTGCGGAGCATGTTGGTTCACTAGCCGGGTTCGTGCGGGCCCGGGTTGCGCATCGCCGCTCGAGTCCGGCGCGCGGGGAAATACAGCTCGCGAGGCGCGATAAAACTATCGCCTCGGTTCGGGTTTGTAGAAACGAAATCCGTGCTTCCTGGCGCCCGAGGAGTGCCAACTAAAAAAAATTCTGCCGCAATTCAGATAACAGGCGTATCCCAGCGTGCGCGCCCCGGCGCGCCGCGCCGCGCGGTAGGACGCGAAGTTGTGCGTGTCGATGAAGCCGAGCGCGAACGTCTTCCCCTTTTTCATGCATACGTCATCAGAGAAGATGCTGATGTCGGTCGCCACATGATCGCCGCGAAATTCCGGTCGCACGAAACTTTTGTAGCCGTAACGCGCCTCGCGCGCGACCGCCACCCAAAGGCCGTCCAGATGGGGCGCGGCTTCGAAAGCGTACCAAGAGTAACCGATCAGCACGCCGTTCTGGATCGCACCCACGCAGACGTCTCCGCGCTTGAGGGCTGCACGGACGAGATCTTCCATCATGTCGAGGTCCGGATCCCTGCTGAATCCAAGAAGCTCCGCTTCCGTGAGTGTTTTGTATTCGCGATTACGCGGCGCGGTGAGGATCGGCCTGATGGCGAGCGGTCTTCCCGTGACCCGGCAAAACCCGAAACCGAGATGCCGGTACAGGCGGGTCATGACGAGCGCGTATATCGCGCGGATGTATCCCCAGCGACCGGCCGCTTCGCGAAAATCGGTAAATCGAGTCATTGGCTTGGTCGCGACGACAAGCACCGCAAACGCTGCCGTGTTCAGCTGCAAATAGACCATCGGCGCTTGACCCCACAATTAGTGCGGTAAGCATCTCCTTAACAGGCACGCGTTGCAACCGGTGCGGGTGGTTAAGCGAGCCTGCCGCCCGGTTTTTGGGAGGGCGAGAAGCCCGGGAAGACCGAGGCGAGGTCCGCGGCGGGTAAACCGAAGTGCCGAGTGAGCACCGTGCTCAGCACGTCGCGGAAATCGGTGGTAACCGGCAGATCACGCCCTTCATACAAGTTCTCCGCTGCGAGGCCCGGCCACTCGCCGTAGATCGTTCCGCCGCGCACGTTTCCGCCTGCCACCCACATGACGTTGCCGTGACCGTGATCGGTGCCGCCGTTGCCGTTTTCGCGGACCGTGCGACCGAACTCGGACATGACGACGACGCTGGTGTCCGCGAAACCGGCGCCGAGCGCGCGCGCGAGCATCGCCAATCCTTCGCCGAGCGCGCGCAGATGATTGGCGAGCTGGCCGCTTGCCGCGCCCTGGTTGACGTGCGTGTCCCAACCGCCGACGGCCAGGAAGGCGAGACGGATACGGGGATCGCGCGCGAGCACGCGGCCGGCCTGCTCGGCAATGCCGGCAAAGCCGAGCGCGGACGGGGCGTTGTTGTTCGACTGCGCCATGTCCTGCTCGAGCATCGCGACCAGGCGCCGGCGCGCCGCTTGCCCTTCGCGGTAGGCGACGCTCACGGCGTCGTCGCCTCGGTACATGCGGTCGAAGGCGGCGCTGATCGGCGGCCGGTCGATCGCCATCGGCTTCGCCATCTGTTTTCCGACGGCGATATTCGACACCGTCAGCTTGCCTTCGAAGATGCGCGGCAGCGTCGGACCGAAGCTCACCGCCCGCGCGGATGAACCGTGGCCGCCGAGCGCGGCGAGCAGCCGGTTCATCCAGCCGTCGGTGGTGGATTTCCTGCCGGGTGTTCCACTTTCCATGTAGTCCTGAGCATCGAAGTGCGAACGCGTGGGGTCGGGCGAGCCGCACGCATGCACGAATGCGAGCTGCCGGTCTTTCCAAAGCGGTAGGAGCGGCGCGAGCGCGGGATGCAAACCGAAGCGGCCGTCGAGACTAAGCAGCGCGCCTTCGCCCCGGTCCGGTATGGCGATCGTGGGGCGAGCGTCGTAGTACGCCGACTCGTGATAAGGAACGACGACGTTCAAGCCGTCGACGGCGCCGCGCAAGAATATGACAACGAGGCGTTTGCCGCCGCCCTCCGGCAAGCGCGCGGCCCATCCGTTACGGCCCAGCGGGAGTAACGTCAGCGCGGGGATGAGTCCCGCGGTTCGGAGAAAGCGACGGCGGTTCATCGATGTTACCTCCGCATGAATTCGGGGCTGCCGAGGATGAGCGCGGCGCGCAGGCGTTCCGGCGCGGCGTCGATCGCCGCGCGCGTCTGCGGCGAAAACCGTCCGCCGAGCGTGTGCGCGACGGCTTTCCAGTCGAGCGGCGGCGCGTCCGCCGGTGTGACGGCGGCCATCGCTGTATCGGCGCGCGCGACGTTAAAGTCGGCGGATTGAGCGAGCGGCAGCCGGCCGCTCGCGAGCGCGGTTGCGAGATTGATACGCCGCGTCATCGCATCCGGGTTGAGCCACGCTTCCTCGGTGTCCTTGTAGCCGTTCGGCGTCAGACATCCGTACAGCGGCATTCCTTGTTGCAGCAGCCAGCCGGCGAGCGGACGGATGTTGTTCACCTTTGCGCCGGCCGCTCGTACCGAAGAGACAGCGTAGTGATACGGCGTCTTGAACTTGTTGCCTTGATAGCGGGGATCCCAGAATTCCGCGCTCTCGAACAGGCTCGCCAGCA
This sequence comes from Acidiferrobacteraceae bacterium, assembly GCA_021323795.1. Lineage (GTDB taxonomy): Bacteria > Pseudomonadota > Gammaproteobacteria > Acidiferrobacterales > Sulfurifustaceae > JACQFZ01. The sequence continues at coordinate 11,836 of JAJPKH010000075.1, forward strand.
CCGCGCGAATGTCGCCGTCCGTTTCCGTGAATCGCCGCGCCAGGCGTTCGACGAGCGCGGGCGGCGGATTATCCGCGACGAAGTACTGCGCGAGCTTGAAGCCGATGTGGCGCGCGGTCGCGGGGTGACGCGCGAGTAGGTCGAGCGCGCGCTCGCCTTCCGCTGCGCCCGAAGCGCGGATCGTTTGTCCGAGAAATATCTTGTCGTCGTTGTCGTGCCGCTTGGCGTCGAAGTAAAAGCCGCCTTTGCTGCCGCGCCGGCGCGGCCCGCCGAGACCCCACCCCGTGAAGATGCGCGCGAGGGCGATCACGTCGTTTTGCGTGTAGCCGCCGTCGACGACGAGGGTGTGCAGCTCCATCAGCTCGCGCGCGTAATTTTCGTTCAATCCTTGAAGCTTGCCGCGCGCCCCCCGGCTCTGCGGCGCGGTGTTCTGCCAGTTATCGAGGTAAAAAAGCATCGCCGGATGATGCGCCGTCGCGCCGAGCAGGTCGCGAAAGCGCCCGAGCGCGTAGGGACGAATGGCTTGTTCTTCGTACGCTCCGGTCCATAGATGGTCCAATCCCTTCGCCGCAAACACATTGAAGTGGTTGAACCAGAAATCGACCATCACTTCTTCGAGCTGTCGCGGGCTTTCGATGGCGCGCAGCAAACGGGCTTGCGCCGCCTGCTGCGAGATGACGCGCGCCCGCTCGCGCGCCGCTTTGATCGCTTGGGGATCGGGTTTCTCGCCGCGCCGGGCCTGCGGCGGGCCGTATTCCTTGAATAGCTCGACGGGGTCGAGGCGCAGCGTGTCGAGCGCGGCTAATTCGGCGCGCAGGTTTTCGGGCAGCGCCATGCGTTCGGGATGCAGCTGCGCGTCGATGTATGCGCGCGCGCCGATCTTTCGCACCCGCTCGATGTCTCCGGGCGCCGGGCCGTATGCCAGCCGATCGAGCACGTGGATCGCTTTGCCGGTTTCGTCGACGTCGGCGGCTCGCGCGGCGACCGTGCCGGCGACGCCAAGGCCCAGCGCGAAAAGAATTATCGCGCGCATCAGTCGCCGCGGCGATGAAACAAGCGGACCGGGCGGCCGCGGCCGCCCGGCAATCGGCGGTTCAGCCCCCGTTCGCTTCTTTACGATCGCGCTGCAAGTCGCGGCGGTCATGGCGACGGTCCTTGCGGTCGGCGTTCAGGTCTTTGCGGTCGTCGCGCCGACCGGCCTTGTCTGCTTTCAAGTCCGCGCGCGCCTCTTGGGCGCCTTCCTTGTCTCCTTCGCGCACCTCTTTCGCCAATTGGCGCCGGTCGTGGCGGGTTTCTTTTCTATCCTTGTGCAGGTCGCGCTCGTCCTGACGGATTTCGCGGCGGTCCTGCCGCAGCTCCTGTTTATCTCCCTTGACTTCCGGATCGGCGGCGTAGGTCGCCACGCTGGAAACGGTAACGAACGCGATCAAGGCCATTGCCGTACGTTTATACATGCGATTCTCCCGATGTTATTAATGGCGGCCGCTCGGCCGGCCGGTACCCAACAATAACGTAAGTTCGGTAGAAGCGTTGACGGCGGAGGGCGGGCGCGTCGAAGGGCCGGACTATTGGGGCGCGAACAGGTAGTCCCCGAGATAACGGCCCCCGGTGGCCACGATGACCGTAATAAGCCCGAGTACAAGGTTGACCCCGATGAGCCGACGAATCTGGGCGAGTTGTCGGCC
>JAJPKH010000142.1 GCA_021323795.1 Acidiferrobacteraceae bacterium
GGACCTGTGAGGCGCAAAATCTTCTATTGGCTCGCCCCGCTCGCGTTGCTGCTCGTTGCCGCGGCAGCCGCGCTCTCATGGTTGTTCGCGACCGAATCCGGGCTGCGGTGGAGTTACGCGCGGCTGCGATCGATGGTCCCGGGCACACTCGACGTCGACGCCCTCGAAGGACGGCTGATGGGACCGATCCATATCCGCGGCTTGCGCTATCGCAGCCCCTCGCTCGACGCGCGTGTCGGCGACGTTAGGCTCGACTGGTCGCCGCTCGCCTTGGCGGCCGGCCGGTTGCAGATCGAAAAGCTCCAGCTGCGCGGCGCGCGCCTCGCGCTGTTGCCCTCGCCGGCCACAGCCGAATCGGGACCTACGAATCTCCGGCCGCCGCTTCCAATTCGCATCCGGCACTTCGCGGCCGAGGATATTCAAGTACAGCGTGGCACCGTAACCCCGTATGAAGTCCAGACGCTCGAATTCGCGGGAGGCATCGACGCGCAGACGCTGCGGGTGGAGAACCTGAAGCTTCAGGCAGCGCAGTTCCAAGTCACCGCGCGCGGCGCGCTGGGATCGTCGGGCGCCGAACGGCTTGAAATCGACGCGCGCATGGAAGCGGGCCGCTTCCCCGCCCTCGCCGCGCACGGCGTGATCACCGGCACCTTGTCCGACGCGACGCTCGAGATCAATGTCACCGCGCCGACGAACGCGCAACTGCATGCAAAAGTCGAAAACGCGCTGACACAACTCGCCTGGCAGGCGACGGTCGAGATTCCCGAGTTTGATTTGCATCGCTTGCAGCCGAACGCGAAGGGCAGCGCCGGCCTGCAGTTGGACGCCCGCGGCGGTCGCGAGCGCTTCGCGAGCAGCGGAACGCTGCGCGGACAGTACCCGGGCTGGCCGAGCGCGCGCGGCGCCTTTCGCCTGAGTGGGACGACGACGGGGACACTGACGTTGGAAGAGATGGTCGTCACCGCGCCCGGCCTGCCGGCACGCGTGACGGCCCGCGGCGACTGGAATCTTGCCCAAGGCGCTTTTCGGACGGAGTTGCACTGGGCAGATCTGCGCTGGCCGTTGACCGACCAGCCGTTCCTGCTGAGCCCGACCGGCCGCATGGAAGTGAACGGCCTGCCGACGAGTTATCGCTTCTCACTCGCCGCCGACGTGGGCGGCGCACGTATTCCTCCCGCCGCGTTGCGCGCTTCGGGCAGCGGCGATCTTGCTCGTATCACCACCGACACGCTCGCGATCAATACGATGGAGGCGACGTTGCAAGGGACGGCGCGCGTTGAGTGGACGCCGCGCCTCGACTGGACCGCGCGGCTCGCGGGACAAGGACTGAACCCCGGCACGATGTGGGCCGAGTGGGCGGGAAAGCTCGCCGTCGCCGCCGAAGCCGCGGGCAATGCGGAAGAGATCCGCCTCGATCTTTCCCGCGTGGCCGGCGAGTTGCGCGGACGCGCGCTGAGCGCGCGGGCGAGACTCGTCCGACGCGGCACGGAATATCCGGTGCTCGCCCTTACAGCGCAAAGCGGAAGCGCCACAGTGAACGTGAACGGCGGCGTGCGCAAGGAATGGAATCTTTCCTGGCAGGTGGCGGCGCCGGATCTAGCCGCACTCTGGCCGGATGCCCGTGGACAGTTGCGGGGCACGGGAACCATCCGCGGGCGGCGTGACACGCCGACGGTCAACGCGCAAATCGCGGGCACCGAGCTTACTTACGAGCAGTTTTACGCCGGAACGCTCGACGCCGACGTGCAGATCGATATGTCGGACCAGCAATCCTCCCGTATCCGCGCGCGTCTTGCTGACGCCGCCGTCGGACAACAACAATTCGATCAACTCGCGCTCACCGGCGATGGTCTCGTCTCCAATCATTCGCTCATGCTCAACGCGGGCCACGCCGAGCAAGCGCTGCAGCTCGCGCTGACCGGGGGTTACCGTAATGCACGGTGGCGCGGCTCTCTCACGCGCGGACAATGGAAGATCGGGCCGGCCACCTGGACGCTCGATGCCCGGGCGGCGCTGGTCGTGAGCGCGGCGGAGATCGATCTTGCGCAAACATGCTGGAGCTCCAACGCCGCGGCGCGGCTCTGCGCCCGCGTACGACGCACGGCCGACGGCGACGTCACGCTGGCGGGGACCGCGACGCGCGTCCCGCTTGCGCTTCTCGCCCGGGCGCTGGATCAACCCCTCGGCCTGCGCGGACGGTTCGACGGGAATGCCGACCTCGCGCTGCACGGCGGCCGTATACGCAAAGCCGATGCGCATTTCGTATCCGCGCCCGGTAGCCTCCGGTGGACCACGGCGAGCACCGGCACCGCGCTCGCGTATCAACGCGCCACCGTCGATATGCGCGTGGACGACAACGGCTTGCGTGCCCACGCCGAGGTACAGCTGGAAAACGGCGATACCGGTTCGGCCGATATCGCCTTGCCCGAGTTCAGCGCGCCGACTCCGCGCGGCGATAATCAGCTCCTGCGCGGGAATATCGCGCTCGCGGTGCGCGACCTTTCGCCGTTTGCCGCCCTGGTGCCGGAGATCGAGCAGCTGCAAGGAGCGTTGCGCGCCAACCTCTCGCTACAGGGAACGCTGGGCGATCCGCAAGTGCGCGGCGACGCACGTCTGACGGACGGGAGCGCGGGGATCCCGGCGCTCGGCATTCGGCTGCAAGAGGTGCGGCTCGTTGCCGCACCCGATGGGCGCGACTTGCGCTTGAACGGTTACGCCCGCTCCGGCGAGGGCGGCGTCGGCATATCCGGACGGGTCACGTTCGGCACGAAACCGTCCTGGCAGGCGGAAGTTCGGTTGGCCGGCGCCGGATTTCAGGCCGTCAACATTGCGGAGGCCGGCGCTATCGTTACGACGGACTTGCGCCTGCGAATCTCTCCCGGAACGGTCAGCGTGCAGGGCGAGGTCAATATGCCGCAGGCACGCTTTGCGCCACGCCCGCAGCGCGCCGCGATCGAGCCGTCGCCGGATGTCGTCATCGAAAACGGCGGCCCGGCGACGGAACAACGCCCTTCCGCGTGGGCGGTCACGGCGGACGTCAAAGTCACGCTCGGTGACAACGTATCGTTCTAAGGTTTCGGTCTCAGCGGCAACATCAGCGGCAACATCACCTTGATCGACACGCCCGCACAGGTGACGACGGCGCGCGGCGAACTGAACGTGAGCAGCGGCCGTTATGAAGCGTACGGGCAAAAACTCGAGATCGAACGCGGCCGCCTGCTCTTCGCCGGCGGACCCGTCGACAACCCGGGCATCGACGCGCGCGCGGTCAGGCGGTTGCAACAGACGACGGCGGGCGCGCAGGTTACGGTCGGTGTAGAGGTAAAGGGAACGCTCAAGTCGCCCGAGCTCGCGCTCTTCTCCGATCCCGCGATGGGCCAATCCGACACGCTCTCCTATCTGCTCTTCGGCCGGCCGGCCGATACAGCGAATCCCGCACAAGGCGCCGCCATGGCTGCCGCCGCGCGCGCGCTCAAGCTGCGCGGCGGCGAAGCGCTGGCGCAACGAATCGGGGCGCGCTTCGGCATCGAAGAAGTGGACATCCAGAATGTCCAGACGAGCACCGGCGCGCAGGATGCGGCGCTGGTCCTCGGCAAACGCCTCTCGCCGCGCTTGTACGTGAACTACAGCATCGGGCTGATCGAGCCGGTCAGCGTGTTTCGTATTCGTTACGAGCTGACGAAGAATTGGGTACTCCAGGCGGAGTCGGGGCTCAATCAGGGGGCGGATTTGTTGTACACGATCGAGCGATGAGCCGTGGACCGCGCGGTGCGCGGTTCAGCACGGGGTTGTTGCAATAAATCTCATACATCGACGAGTTATTACATCGATCGGATCGCGCGGGCCGCGCGATCCGCCTTCTCAACCGGTGGGACCCGCCCCCAGCGGCGCTTGGAACCGATACATCGGTTTGCGATCGATGAGATCGAGCCAGCCTTTGATCACGCGATAGGCGATCCAGATCCACGCAGCGGCGTGAATCACGAATCCGATCAGAATCACCCACGTCAAAAAACCCAACGCGATCCACAGCAAGCCGAACCAGAAGGTGCGCATCTGCCAGCGGAAATGCGAGGCCAGAAAGGTGCCGCGGACGTCGTCGCGCTTTACGTAATTGATGATGACAGCGACGATGAGCGCGGGCGGAATGAACAAACCGATTCCTTGCAGCGCGTAGACGGCGTTGGTGATGGTCACCAAGGATTCCGGCGGAACGACCAAGCCTTCCGCGGCGGGCGGGGTTTGTTCACTCATGACGGAACATCATACGTGGTTAAACGGCGTCGTCCACCGGGGCGAGCTGCCGAAAGAAACGCTCGACGTCGGCCAGCGCCCGTGTAACCGGCATGGGCGGCAGGCTGTCGAGGAACAGGCGCCCGTACGAACGCGTGTAGATGCGCGGGTCGCACACGATGAGCACGCCGCTGTCGTCGAGGCTGCGGATGAGCCGCCCCGCGCCTTGCTTCAGCGCGATCACCGCTTCGGGCAGCTGATATTCCATGAACGGATTGCGGCCGGACGCGGTACACGCGGCGGCGCGCGCTTTCAGCACCGGATCGTCCGGCGCGGCGAACGGCAGCTTGTCGATGATGACGCACGAAAGCGCCGGCCCGCGCACGTCCACGCCTTCCCAAAAACTCGCGGTCCCGAGCAGCACCGCGTTGCCGGCGGCGATAAAACTTTCGAGCAGGCGCGCGCGGGGCATGGCGCCTTGCACGAGGAGCGGATATTCGATCCGGTCCTTCAACAGCTCCGTGGCGAGCTTGAGCGCGCGATGGCTCGTGAACAAAAGAAACGCGCGGCCGTTGCTCGCGCGCAGCACGGGCAACGCCGCCTCGACGACCTTGGCGGTGTAGTCAGGCGCGGCGGGGTCCGGCATTTCCGGCGGTATATAAAGGAGTGTCTGGCTTTCATAATCGAAAGGGCTGTGCCATTGCGCGGTTTTCGCGTCCTCGAGTCCGAGACGGCGCATGAAGTGCGTAAAATCGTCGCTCACCGCGAGCGTCGCCGAGGTGTAAATCCAAGCTTTCGTCCCGAGGGCGCGCAGGCGCTCCTGGAATACGTCGGCCACATCGAGCGGCGTTAAATGAAAGGTGAAGCTGCTTGCCGCCGTTTCAAACCATGCCACCCGGTCGATATCCTGGCCGCGCGTCACTTCGTCCAGCCGCTCGGTCACGGCGAGCGCGCGGCGCGCGCAATTGGCGAGGCCCGGCCCCCGGGCAGCGGCGGCTTGAAGCGCCTCGGACAATCCTCGCAACCGTTGCTCCAAGGCGGCGATCGTCTCCGCCACTTGCGCGCCTCCGCCCGCATCGTCCCACAGCGTGCGCTGTACCGATGAACCGAGCGACAAACGCAGATCCTGCACCGCTCGCTCCGTCGCCTCCGCCGCCGCGCGCAGCTCGCGCACTCCGCTCGCCTCGCGCACGTCCTCCGCGACGGCATCGCGACAGAGATTGCGCAGCTGATGGCTCGAGAGCGTTACGCCGAAAAAGTTCGCGGCGACGTCCGGCACCTGATGCGCCTCGTCGAAAATCACGGCGTCCGCCGCCGGCAGCAATTGCGCGAATCCTTCCTGGCGTACGCTCATGTCGGCGAAGAACAGGTGATGGTTGATGACGATCAGCTCGGCTTGCGCCGCCTCGCGGCGGGCGCGGCTGACGAAACAATCGGCATAGCGCGGGCAATCGGCGCCGAGACAATTCTCGGCCGTCGAGGTGACCAGCGGCCACAGCTCGGATTCTTCCGGCACATCGGCGATTTCCGCGATATCGCCGCTCCGGGTGTGCCGCGCCCATGCCTGCACGCGTTGGAAATGAGCGGCCGTCGTGCGCGCGCCGAAGCGCGCGTCGGCCCCGGTGCGCTCCAGGCGATGAAGACAAAGATAATTGGCGCGCCCCTTGAGCAGCGCCGCGTTGACGGGCAACTCGAGCGCGTCGCGCACGAGCGGTAGATCGCGACGATAGAGTTGATCCTGCAGATTACGCGTGCCGGTTGAAATCAGCACGCGCCCTCCCGACAGCATCGCCGGCACCAGATAGGCGAAGGTCTTGCCCGTGCCGGTACCGGATTCCGCAATCAACGTGTCCGGCGCGGCGAGAGCGGACTCGACGGCGTGCGCCATCGCCTGCTGGCTCGGCCGCGGGACGAAGCCCGGCACCCGTCGTGCGAGCGGCCCGCTCGCGCCCAAGAGATCGCGGCTACGCATCAAGAACGTGTAATGCCGAGGTCAATAAACGACTCCGGAAACCCGAGGTATGGACGATCGACGTCGGCGGCATACCGGCGAAGCGTGCCCATGGACTCCCTAAAACGGCGACAACTTCGAGCGCCGCGCGAGGTCATAATGCTACCATCGATACGCTATCCAAGGAGACGAACATGCTGCAACTCCGCCGCGGCGCGGAGCGGGGCCGCGCCGATCATGGCTGGCTGGATTCGCGCCATACGTTTTCGTTCGCCGATTACTACGACCCGTCCTACATGGGTTTCGGCGTCCTGCGCGTCATTAACGAGGATCGCGTGGCGCCGGGCGCGGGCTTCCCGCCGCACAGCCATCAGAACATGGAGATCATCAGTTACGTGCTCGCGGGAGGCCTGGAGCACAAAGACAGCCTCGGCACCGGGTCGGTGATCCGCCGGGGCGACGTCCAGCGCATGTCGGCCGGCACCGGCGTACGCCACAGCGAGTACAACGCCTCCCCCGCCGAGCCGGTGCATTTCTTACAGATTTGGATTCTGCCCGCGCGCGCGGGATTGCCGCCGGGCTACGAGCAAAAACACTTTGACGATGACGCCCTGCGCGGCCGGCTGCAATTGCTGGCGTCGCCCGACCGTCGCGACGGCTCGGTCCTCATCCACCAGGATGCGTTCGTCTACGCCACACGGCTCGCCGATGGCGACACCGTCCAGCACGCGTTGGCGCCCGGGCGCAAGGCCTACCTGCACGTGGCCCTGGGCGCGATGGAAATAAACGGGGAGCCGCTTTCCGCCGGGGACGGCGCGGCGATTACCGACACGGCCGAAATCCGGGTGTCCACGCGCGGATCGGGAGAAGCGCTGTTGTTCGACCTGCCGTAGCGCCGCGTACCGCATCAACCCGGCAGCGCGATTGCCAAGCGCCGCGCGAGGAGTAGGATACGGCGCGTACCGGTCGCCGACCGTACAAGAATCAACAATCCATGGAGGTCAGAATAATGAACCCAGCTGTGACGCAGTATGCTCCTCTTATCGGCCGTATCCTGATCGCACAGATCTTTCTGGCTTCGGGTTTCGGCAAGATCATGGGCTTCACACAGACCGCCGCCGCCATAGCCGGTAAGGGCTTGCCGATGGCGGAGGTCCTGGTGGTGCTTTCCATCGTTATCGAAATCGGCGCTGGGCTCATGATTTTGCTGGGCTGGAAAGCACGCATCGGCGCCATTCTGCTGTTTCTGTGGATGATTCCCGTCAGCTGGGCGTTCCACAACTATTGGACGATGACGGGAATGGAAGCGTATATCAATAAAATCATGTTCCAGAAAAACCTGGCCATGATGGGCGCGATGCTCTACATCCTGGCGTTTGGCTCCGGGCCGTACAGCGTCAAAAAGGACTGACGCCGTTGCGTGCAGGCGAGGCGCGCCGCGCCTCGCCTGCCGAAATTTCAGACGTTCCCTCTCTTCTTCCCCGTTTTTCGAAAAGACCCACTCGCGGCGTGTTGATGCGCCCGGCGCTCCTCCCTACACTCGCGCTGGAGGAGCAACGAGGACACGGAGAGTCATCATGCTACGTCGGAAATCCGCATTTTCCGGTGCTGTACGCTTCCTATCGATCGCCGCCACCGTCGTGCTGGCGAACTGCGCCCACACCACTCCCACCCAGACGAGTTCCACCGGCCTGATCGGCTATGTCACGGATGCGTCCGGGAATGTCGTCCGGTCGGGCACCGGCAGTTGCGTGCGCACGGGCTCCTGGGAACCTCAGTACGCGATCAAGGAGTGCGATCCGGATCTCGTCGCGCAGGCCGCGCCGCCTCCGGTGGCAACCGCCGAAACGCAACCGCCGGCCGCGCCGGAGCCGGAAGTCGCCCAGGCCCAGCCCGCGGCGACGCCGCGCGAGCCGGTACGAATCTTCGTCGGGGTGGACACGTATTTCGCCTTCGACCATGCCGACCTGACTCTCGACGCGCAGCACAAGCTCGATCTCATCGTGGAGCGCGCGCGCAACGTCGAAAATCCCTCCATCCGCATCGTCGGATTCGCCGACCCGATAGGCTCGCCCGATTACAACCTTTCGCTGTCGCGGCGGCGCGCCGACGCCGTGCGCACCTATTTCATCGAACAGGGCGTACCGGAAAACGAGCTGAGCGTCGACGCCCGCGGCGAGGCGGATCCGATTGTGAACTGCGAGGGACGTGAAGGCTCGAGCCTGATCGACTGCTTTCAGCCGAATCGCCGCACCGAGATCGAGTTCTCCGCGCTCCAGTCGCCGGGCTAGGACGCCGGCGCGGGAGCGCTCAGCGCGCGAAGGGCCGCGTCGGCTCTATCGCAATACCCCACACACCGACGTGGCGCTCGCGCGCGATGCGTTCGAGCGCCACGTATTCGAAGGGCGCGTCCGGCAACGCCAGCGCCCACCCGCGCTCGAGCAGATACGCGCTCAGATCATCCCCGTTCGCGCGGCAGACGGCCGTGAGCGATCCGTCCTCGTGCTTTTCCCGCGGCGTGCAACGCACAAAGCCGGATATCTTGAATTCGAGCGCGAGCGCGGCGCGCGATGAGCACCGCACCGGCCGCTCGTTGGTGCGGCAGGTATCACCGGTGGGCGGAATGTAAATACCGTACAGCTGGATGCTCCGCCCGTCCACGCGCAACGTGCCGTCGTGCTGCACGAACGCGTAACTCGAAATGTCGTCGCCCAAGGCGGGCGCCGCGAGTCCGAGCAGGGCAAAAATCAAGGCGGCGAATCTGCGCATCACCGATGTAACGCGGTAGCAAAGCCCGCGGATGACGCCTGCGGTTCGGCGCCTAGCGCTTGCGAATAACCAGGAGCTCGAAGCGCCCGCGCGGGCCGATAAACCACGACGCCATCCAGCTCACGACGCTGACCACCAGGCTCGCGCCAAGCGCCGGGAAAAACCCGGTGATGGTCAAACCGGGCAGCAGCAGCGCCACCAGCCCGAGCATCGCGGCATTCACCACGAGCAGGAACAAACCGAGCGTCAGTATCGTGATGGGCAGCGTCAGGATGATCAGCACCGGTCGCACGACCGCGTTCACGACGCCGAGCAGCAGCGCCGCGACCAGCAACGTGCCCACGCCCGCGACATATATGCCCGGCACGATGGCCGACGCCAACCACAATCCGAGCGCGCTGATGAGCAGCCGCAGCAGAAAACCGTTCATACGGGCTCGGCCTCCAACGACTTACGTTTGTTGCGCTTCATTGCGCACCTGGTGTATTCATTTTCCCGCTCTCCGCGCCCGCCGGTCCTCGTGGCGCGCACACGCGCCGCATAACGATAATCAATAAAGCCGCGGACGTCACGTCCGGGGTCGCGGAGGCGGCCGCTCAGCGCACCAGTCCGAGGATGCCGATGATAATCAGGTAAACGGCGACGATGTAATTCAACAAGCGCGGAACGATCAGTATAAGAATGCCCGCGATTAACGCCACGATGGGCTGCAGGGTGATGATATTGAAGGTCATAACACGCTCCTTGTTGTTGCTTGTCCGGAAAGAAAACCGCGCCGCGCTCAGGCGGCGCGCGTGACGCCGCGCAAATCGGCGCCTTGCCGCGCCAGTTCTCGTTGCACCTCACGATGGGGGACGGCGCGCGGCGCTACGCGCCGGCGCGCCGCTAAGGCCGCGCACACGCCGGCCGCCTGGCCCAAGGCCATGGCGACCGGCATCACCCGATAGGAGGAATGCGCTTCGTGCGTGCCGGAAATGCAGCGCCCCGCCACGAGCAGGCTTTCGACCCCTTTCGGCAACAAACAGCGCAGCGGAATATCGTACGCTTCACCGGGCGGCAGGCGCTGCAAGAGCGTGCCGGCGCCGCGCGGATTGTGAATGTCGATCGGATAAGAGCAGCGCGCGATCACGTCGTCGAACTTGCGCGCCGCCAGCACGTCGTCGCCGGTCAGCTGGTAATCGCCGAGGATGCGGCGCGTCTCGCGCACGCCGATGCTGGTACCGCTTTGCGCGAGATACGCGCGTTCGAAGCCCGGAACATAACGCCGCAGAAACGCGACGATCTGGCGCATTTGCAACCGGCTCTGCCATTCGGCGTAGCTCAAGTCCCACACGCTCGTGCCGAGCGTGCCGGTCACACGCGTCGAGTTGACGCTGACTTCGCGCGCGTGCGGCGTGGCGAAAAAGAGCATGTCTTCGCGCGGCAACCGGAGCTCGCCCGCTTCGCTCGCGCGGCGGATCAGGTCCCACAGACCGTGCACGCCGCGCCACTCGCGCGGGTGCTGGCGCACGTATTCCGCGAACGCCTCGCGCTCGAACTCGACCATGCGAAACATGAGCGTCATCGGCTGCACCAGCCCGTCGTCCGCTCGGCCGACCTCGAACGGCGCACCCGCGTGCGCCGCCACGTCGCCATCGCCGGTACAATCGATAACGGCGCGCGCGCGGACGACCACGGGGCCCGACTTGGTTTCGAACACCGCGCCCTCGACCCGGCCGTCGCCGATGACGGCGCTCGCAAACGCGTGCAGCAGAAACTGCACCCCGGCCTCGTCGAGCAGCTCCAGCGCGACCAGCTTGAAGAGCTCCGGATCGAACGGAACGACGTAACCGGTCTGCAGCGACGGCGCCAGCGCACCGCCCGCCTTGATCAATCGGTCGAGCAGCTTGACCACGATGCCGGCGACAATCGGGTCGCCGGGCCCGTGATCGGGCGGCAGCAGCGTTTCCACGCCGGCGGAGAACTCCGCGGGCGGATGCTGCGTATGGAAGGACATGAGCGGCATGACCAAGGCGGCGGTCGCGTTGCCGCCGAAAAAGCTGTAACGCTCGGCGAGTATCACCTGGGCGCCGGCCGCCGCCGCGCCGAGCGCGGCGCCGAGCCCCGCGGGCCCGCCGCCGACCACGAGCACGTCGGCCTCGCCCGCGACCTGCGCCCGCCGCGCCGGCAGCTCGACGCTGCTTATCTCCGCCGGATGCTTAAGGGCGGGCATCGGACACCGACGCTGGTGTCATGGCGCCCGTTACGTCGCGACCCGACAACAGGAGCTGCACCGCAATTTCGTTGGTTTCGGCCGCTCGGGCTTGCAGCGCGGGGAGTTTGCGCTGAATTTTTTCCTTCAATACATCGCGGTTGTCCCAGTTGCGGTCGATGTGCGCGATCAAGCGGCCCTCGTTAACCAGGTGCATCGGCGGCATCACCAATTCCATGTCGACGAGGAACCCCTCTACTTTCGAGGAATAAGGCAGTGCCACGAACGGCACGCCTTGCAGCGCGGCGAAGATGAGAAAGTGCAGCCGCATGCCGACGGCAAACGCGAATTTTCCGACGAGCGAGATCAATTGGCTCGACGTGTACTCGCCCTTCAGCACCGTGGCCCGCTGCGCCCGCAACATCCGCGCAATGACGGCGTGGCAGTGCTGTACGTCCTGCATCTTCGGCTCCATCGGGACCAGCACCACGTTGGCGTCGAAGCGCTCGACCATGAAATCCGCGGCGTTCGCGAGCAGCCCGTGATACACGTTCTGATCGATGTCGGGCGCCGCGACGCCCGGCTCGCGCACGGACATACCGATAAGGCGCTGCCCGGAGTCCAGCCCTTCGCGCTCGAGCGTGCCCACGGGAAGCGCTTCGGGCCGAAGCAGGAACGCGGGGTCCGCCGTCACGATGATTTCTTGTTTGACGCCGATTTCCTCGAGCAGCTTACGCGCGCGCGCTTCGCGCACGGTGATGGCGTTGACCAGGTTCAAATGATCGCGCACGAGCCGCTGCGCCGCCGACGTTTCCAACGGACCGGCGCCGACGGCGTAAATCATTACCGGTATCGACTTCTCGCGCGCGAGCTCGACTTCGCGCAAATAAATCTTGGCCTCCGCGTCGAAAAGGATGCCGCCGCCGCCGAGGATGAAGAGGTCAAGCCGCTCGAGCTCCGGGATGATTTCGTTGCGCGCGAGATCGCGCACCGCAACCACGCGGGCGGCGCGCGGATGCCGCCGGCGCGTGTCTTCCACGTCGCGCGAGAAAACCGTGATTTCGACCGGCAAGGATTGCGCGAGCTGGAAGATAATGCTTTGCAGTATCGCTTCATCGCCCAGGTTGAGCCCGCCGTAGGAACCGGAAATGCCGACGCGATACGGCTCCTGCCTCTTCGTCGTCTGTTGCATCGGTGCATCCCTCCGGTCGGTTTGAGTTAGCGTCTTATCGTCCACGAGTTCTCCCGGCCGCGACGTTGTTCTCAGGCGGCGACATGGCTCTCCTTGAGCACCGCGCGCCGTTTGGCTTCTCCTTCCACGTAGCGGCGCAAGTCAAGCGCGTTGCGCACCGCGTGACCCCCGATGTCGTTGTTGAAGTAGGCGTAGACGTCCAGGCCGCTGTCGAGAAACTCACGAATACGGCGCGCCTGCGCCGCCAGCGCCCTTGGCGTGTAGCTGCCGTGGTAGCGCCGGCCATGAAAACGCAGATACGTGAAATCCGCCGTCACCCGGCACGGATGATCGGGAATAATGTCGTGGATGCAGAGCGCCGCGTTGTGGGCCGCGAGCCGCTCGAACACCGGTTCGCACAACCAGCTCGGATCGCGAAATTCCACCGTCCAGCGCAGCGAACGCGGCGCGACGGAAAGAAAACCCTCGAGGCGCTCGACATTCACCCGCCAGTGCGGCGGCAGCTGTACCAGAATCGGACCGAGCGTGCCGCGCAAGCGGCGCGCCCGGGACACGAACAAGTCGACGGACTGTTTCGGTTCCTTTAACCTCTTGCGGTGTGTGCCATAACGGCTTAACTTAAGCGCGTACAGAAACCCGGGCGGAGCGGCGGACCGCCAGGCATCGAAGACGTTTGACCCAGGGAGGCGGTAGAACGTGTTATTGATCTCGACGGTGTCGAAGTGCCGCGCATAGAACGCGAACCACGCGGAGCGCGGCAGATCGGCGGGGTAGAACAGTTCCTTCCAGTGATCGTACTGATAACCGGAAGTGCCCACGCGAAAATTTCCGCGTCGCTTGCTCACGCCGAACCCCGCCTCATTTTGCGCCGTGACAAACAAGCGACACGCGACGCAGCGGCGCAACATCTCGCTGCCTCCGTCCGTCCGCGAGCGCCTGCCTTCTGTAAAAAATTAATGCTCGCGACGTTGCGCCGGTTTTCGAATTTCCCCATCCTAACCCTCGACCTCTCTAAGGAGACTTCACGGATGAGCACTACTTGGTGGTTGCTGCTGCTTGCTGTCACCTGGTCCAGCGTCGGTCTCGTTGTCGCCCTCTTCCTCGGTCGCTTGTTCCGCACCCTCAGTCCGCGCGGCGAAGAAACCGTCAATCGCCTTATCTGCTAATTACCGCGCCCTGCGCGTTGCGCGCGCAGGCGCTCGTTTAGATTAGGGTCGGCCGCCCGACGCGCGGCCCATTTCTCCCGTACGCGATTGGTAACACAAGCCGCACGCGCGGCCTATGCGTTAATCTCCTGAGCGCGCGTCGGCTCTTGCGACGACGCACTTGTGGTAGTGTCGCCCGAGCATGGACGCGTTCGTGCAAAGGCTCTATCCCGCACCTACATCGCGACTTCCGCTTTCCGGCATTTATCTCGGGCACGATCTGCGCGGCATGGCGCAACGCGACCGGCCCTACATCTACGGCAATTTCATCACGAGCCTCGACGACCGCATTTCGGAATTCAATGCTCGCGCGCGTCGGCGTACCCCGCCGCACGCGACGCGCCACCCTCACGATTGGCATCTTTATCTGGAATTAGCCGCGCAGGCGGACGCCGTGATCACGTCGGGCCGGCGCCTGCGGGAACTCGGCGCGCAAGCCAGCGCCGATCCGCAATGCGTCGCCGATTTGTCCCAGCCCGCATTCGCCGCGTGGCGACGCGCGCGCGGTTTGGCGCCCTATCCCGCATGCGTGGTGCTGAGCGCCTCTCTCGACCTGCCGATCGACGCCTTGCGTAATCGCGCGCATGCAGAAATGATTGTCGTCACTCCGCGGCGAGACGATAGCGGCGCCGTCGAAACACTGCGCGCGGCCGGCGTTCACGTCGTCGAAACCGCCGGGCCGCGCGTGACGGGCGATGACGTGCATCGCCTCGCGATCGAGCGGGAGTACCGGACCCTTTATTCGATAGCCGGGCCTGAAGTTTTTTATACGCTCGTCGCCTCGCGCCGGCTGGATCGCCTCTACCTGAGCTTTGCCTTGCGGCTCCTCGCCGGATCGAGCTTCGATACCCTGCTTACGGGCGCGGCGCTTCATCCACCGGCCGACTTCGCGCCGTGGGAGCTCTATCTGGACGCGCCGCTCGGAGATCTTCCCGGCTTACTGCTCGCATCCTTCGAGCGTCGATGACCCTGCCGCTTCGGGCGCGGAATCATCCGTATTGACACCTCCCGCGTGATTTTCGAAGGTATCGAAACCCATGGAGGGCGCGCCGCGCGGCGCGGAAATCCGGTTTCGCGACAGGAGGTCCCCGGCGAACCGCCGCGCGACGCGGCGGCGGCTCGGCGACCGGCGCTTTAATCGTGCGGTTTTCCAAACCGCCGCGCGGGGACGGCGGCGTTACGGTGCCGGGCGTGCCCGGCAAACGGCGGCGTGCGTCAGTGATGCCTGGAGAACTGTTTCACAACCTCGTCGGCGAGCGCCTTGGTCTCGGCATGCATGGCGAGATCATCGACGGAAATGAGCCCGATCGCCTCGTTCTTGCGATTGACGACGACGACGCGGCGCACTTTATTCTGTTCCATCGCGTTCGCGACATCGCGCGCGTCCTGGTCCTCGAAGCACGAAATGACGTTGCGGCTCATGACGTCGCGCGCCGGCGTCGCCCCGGGATCGGCGCCTTCCGCCACGGCACGGATCGTGATATCGCGATCGGTCAGCATGCCGACGATCTGGCCGTTCTCGGTCACCGGCAAGGTGCCGATATCCATCTGGCGCATCAGCTCCGCCGCCGCCTGAATGCTGGTGTTGCTCGGAATTATGCGAATGTTGCTCGACATCACTTCCTTGGCTTGCATGGTCATCTCCTTTGACAGTGAGCCCTTCCCGGCGCCGGCCGAGAGCGGGGATACCATAAAACCGCCGCGCCTCTTCGGTGTCAATCCGTTAAACGGCGTGGGCCGCTGAAGAAAAAGAGCAAAACAACGACCGGCGCGAATTCGCGACCGCTGTCCCAGGGAAGCTCTGTGTCATTGCGAGGAGCCGTAGGCGACGAAACAATCTCCAAACCATTGTACGAGATTGCTTCGCGTCGCTCGCGATGACAAGCGCTGGTACTTGTTCAGAGCTTCTCTAGCTCGGCCGCGGCAATTTGAACCGCTGACCACGGAAGCTCAAGACGGCGCCGTCCTGGACGATATCTTCGACCACGATGTCGTCACGCACGCGGTCGCCTGCGTGGTACTGCCGATTGTTGATGTAGAGGATGCGGTCCGCCTCGCGCGGCGCATAGATGTGAATATTAACCACGAGCTCCGGCAGCGCGCGCTGAAAATCGGGCGGCATCGAACGCAAGAATTTTACGCCCTCGCTCTCGGGTGGCGTCGCCGGCGCCAGCGCCACGGGCACTTGCGCGTTTTCGTTGCGCGGCAACGGCGCTCGCTTGGGCTTGCGTACCTCGACCTGCGCTTCGGCCGCCAAGTCGCGCACGGCTCCGTCGTCCGGCGCGGGCGCGAGCGGATGCGACTTCAGCGCCGGGGGCGCGGCGCTCGAGGCGAGCGGCGGCGCCTCGGCGGACGGCGCCGCGCGTTCCGCGCGCATCGGAGCGGAGTCAGGCGCGGACGCGGGCTTCATTATCGGAACCGAGGCGATCGGTTCCGTGGGGCGGGCGGCCGGAGCCGGCGCCCGCAGCGTGAACCAGTAAGCCGCGCCGGCGATGGCGCTCACGATGATCGCCGCCGCGCCCGCCCACGGAGCGACGCGGCGCCGCGGCAACTCGATCGCGTCCGCCGGGTTGGGAGCAAGAACGACCGTCTCGAACTGCTGCCGCTCCCTTTCGGACTTGCGCAAGGCATCGAGTATGTACGACATCAATCGGCCTTTGCTTGGGTGAGCGTGGGAGACGATTCGGTACCGTACGCGTCGAGATAGACCAGCGTGTTGCGTCCGACGATACCGTCCGGCTCGAGATGATAGCGGCGCTGGAACGCCTTCACCTGCTCGACGAGCTTGGCGTCGAA
>JAJPKH010000098.1 GCA_021323795.1 Acidiferrobacteraceae bacterium
AAAAAACCCGCCGATCGGCGGGTTTTTTGTTTGCTGTTGGTTTTGCTCAGGCGGTCGCGGACGCCAGGCGGTACGTGCGCAGTTTGCGCGAAAAGTCGCGTAGTGCCTGAATACCGGTCGCTTCGGCCTGGCGGCACCACTCCTCGATCGCGTGCCGCAGGTGTTCCTGCGTCGTGGCCGATCGCTGCCAGATGTCCGCCAGTTTCTGCTTCATCGAGTAGACGGTGTTAAGCGTGGTGTTGATCTCGAGCGCCTTGTTCAACCAGCGCCGGCTGGTGTCATCGAGCAACGTCGTTTCCCGCACCATCAGGCGTTTCGCACGTTTCAGAAGCGCCCACGATTCACGATCGTTCGGGTCCGCTTTCTTCAGCTCCTCACGATAGACGTGGTGCATGACTTCACGCGCGAAGTGCGCCATCACGTGGAAGCGACCGGTAACTACCGCTCGCACGGTGTCGAGATCGATTTGCTGCTTGGTGGCGTCGAGGGTCAGCTCGGGCGGTATTTTCTTTACCCGCGCGGCGCCGATCCGTTCCAGCAGGCGGATATAAAGCCAGCCGATATCGAATTCCCAACGTTTGGAGGAGAGCTTGGCGGAGCTCGGAAACGTATGGTGATTGTTATGCAGCTCTTCCCCGCCGATCAAAATGCCCCACGGCACGATATTGCGGCTCGCGTCCTGCACTTCATAGTTGCGGTAGCCCCAGTAGTGACCGATGCCGTTGATCACGCCGGCCGCGAAGAACGGGATCCAGGCCATCTGCACCGCCCAAATGGTGATGCCGACGGGGCCGAAGAGGACGACATCGATAACGAACATCAGGCCGATGCCGAGGCTTTGCCGCCCCTTGTATACGTTGCGCTCGAGCCAGTCATCCGGGGTGCCGTGACCGTACTTCGCGATCGTTTCCTGATTCTTGGCTTCCGTGCGATAGAGCGAGGTGCCGTCCCACAGAACTTTCTTAATTCCCCATTGCTGCGGGCTGTGCGGATCGTCGGGCGTTTCGACTTTGGCGTGGTGTTTGCGATGAATCGCCGCCCACTCCTTGGTCACCATGCCCGTGGTGAGCCACAGCCAGAAGCGGAAAAAATGGCTGACAACGGGATGCAGATCGAGAGCGCGATGCGCCTGGTGGCGATGCAGGAAGATGGTCACGCTTGCAATGGTGATGTGCGTGAAGGCCAGGGCGACGACGAGGTACCCCCACCAAGGCAAGTCGATCAGGCCGTTCAAATACATCGCGCAAACTCCTTCCTCTTTAGATTAAAGTCAGTATAACCCAAAGCCGGTACGCTACCTATGGCCTTAATTGTTACGGAGTTTCTCCCGGCGGGCGCTCGGCGGATTGCTGGCCTCCGTCCACGAGAACTTGGCCTCCCCGCACGGCAAGACGCCGTTCCGCGAACCAGCGAATCGCCAAGGGATAGATTCGATGTTCTTCGGCCAAGACGCGTGCGCCCAGTGTTTCGGCCGTGTCGCCGGGCAATATCGGTACGCGGGCTTGCACGATGATCGGGCCGCTGTCGACGTCACGGGTGACGAAATGCACCGTCGCGCCGTGCTGGCTCGCACCGCTCGCGATGGCGCGTTCGTGCGTGCGCAGTCCCGGAAACGCGGGGAGCAACGACGGATGAACGTTCATCAACCGGCCGGCGTAATGATCGATGAAATCGGCGCCGAGCACGCGCATGAATCCCGCTAACACGACGAGATCGGGCTGATAGCGATCGATCATCTGCATCATCGCATGATCGAAGCTCGCGCGCTCTGGATGCAGGCGATGATCGATGACATGCGTGGGAAAACCATGTCGCCGCGCGACCTCGAGTCCCTGCGCGTCGGGACGATTGCTGATGACGGCGCAAAGCTCGACCGGCAGTGCTTCCGTTTCGATCGCCTTGACGATGGCCTCGAGGTTGCTTCCGCGGCCGGAGATCAGCACCACGATCCGGCAACGCGAGGGCACGGATGGCATGAGGCGGCGCCGAAGGCGGTGCTACAGAATGACGACCTCGGGTTCGCCGCTATGGGCTTCGATATATCCCACCCGCGCGACGGTTTCGCCCGCGTCTTCCAGGAGTTTTGCCGCACGGTCCGCCTCGTCGGCGCTCACGACCACGAGCATTCCGAGCCCGCAATTGAACGTGCGATACATCTCCGCGCTTTCGATGCCGCCCGCTCGTTGCAGCCAGTCGAAGATCGGCGCCCGTTTCCAGGCGCGCTCCTCGATGACGGCGCGCACGCCATGCGGCAGCACGCGCGGCAGGTTTCCGGGAATGCCGCCGCCGGTGATGTGCGCACACGCTTTGACAGGGAGCGCGCGCATGAGCGCGAGCAGCGACTTTACATAAATCCGCGTAGGCGCGAGCAGCGCCTCGCCGAGCGTCGCGGCCGTTTGCGGAGCGAAGGAGCGGTCGAGCGCGTGATCCGAGAGCGACAGTACCTTGCGGATGAGCGAGTAGCCGTTCGAGTGCGGGCCGCTCGCGGCGAGACCGATCACCGCGTCGCCCGGCCGCACCCGCGAGCCGTCGATGATCCGCTCGCGCTCGACGACGCCGACGCAGAAACCGGCCAAGTCGTAATCTTTCGCGCTGTACATTCCCGGCATTTCCGCCGTCTCGCCGCCGATCAGCGCCGCGCCCGCCTGACGACAGCCCTCGCCGATGCCGGCAATCACGCGCGCGGCGACCGCGTTGTCGAGCTTGCCGGTCGCGAAGTAATCAAGAAAAAACAGCGGCTCCGCGCCCTGAACGATAACGTCGTTGGCGCACATGGCGACAAGGTCGATACCGATGGTGTCGTGGCGATTCAGCTCGATGGCGAGCTTGAGTTTCGTCCCGACGCCGTCGGTTCCCGCCACGAGGACCGGTTCTTTATAAGAGCCGGGCGGTATTTGAAACATAGCGCCGAAGCCGCCGATACCCGCCAGCACCCCCGGCCGGTTGGTACTCGCCGCAATCGGTTTGATAGCTTCGACCAGGTCGTCGCCGGCGTCGATGTCGACGCCGGCGTCGCGGTACGTCAGAGGCGCGCGTGGAGGTTTCAAGAAGCGACCAGCAGGTCCGAAAAGGTGCCTAATAGTAGGATGGGCGGGCGCGCGGCGCAAACTTGACTTGCCGGAGACCCGCCTTTAGCGTGGCCGCTCCCCGCCGTCGGCTACCGAATCGGCGACGAAGAGCGCATGAACGTCTCGCAACTGCCCAATCTGATCACGCTGGCGCGCCTGGCGTTGGCCCCGGCCTTCGTGCTGGTGCTGAACGACCGCAACTACGTTGCCGCGTTCGTGCTGTTCGTCGTCGCCGGAGTTTCCGACGGCCTCGATGGTTTGATCGCCAAGCGCTTTCACTTCGAAACGCGCCTCGGTGCCATCCTCGATCCCGCGGCCGACAAGATTTTGCTGGTGAGCGCCTACGTCATGCTCACGGTGCTCGGTCATCTGCCGGTATGGCTGGTCATCGTCGTCGCGTTTCGCGATCTGCTCATCGTCGGGGGCTATGTCGTCTACACCTCGATGTATGGACCGGTACACATGCGCCCGAGCACGCTGAGCAAGCTCAATACATTCATGCAAATCGCGCTCGTCGTCGGAGTACTTCTGGAGCAGGCGACGGGGAGCTATTATCCCGTCGCCATCCGCCTGCTCGGATACGCCGTCTTCGCCACCACCGTCGCCAGTGGCGGACATTACTTGTGGACGTGGGGCGTCATGAA
>JAJPKH010000163.1 GCA_021323795.1 Acidiferrobacteraceae bacterium
ATCAAAGCGGCGGCAACGGCGAGAGCAGCGAGACTGCGTGTGGTGAAATTGCGATAGGTTTTCACAATGCACTCCTATTGATTCAAGTAACCAACTACAACAACGCCGGAGCCGACGGGGCGTTTACACGAGGAGAGTAAAACCCTGGAAGACGGAAAGCGCGGCGACGGGCGCCTTATCTAACGGTGTACCCGCGACCTTCGAGGCACGCGCTCAATGCCCGCTGGTAATTGTTGATCGCGTCTTCGGACGCGCCGGAAGCATCGCTCGCGTCGTAGCCCGTCCGCCCGATGGCCCACGCGCTGCACTCGGAACGATCTTTGTCTTGTTGCGTTGCGCTCTGGCCGAGGCGCGGATACGCGTACAACGGATCGGCGTTCGCTTGATTGGCGCCCGCCGCCGCCGGTTCTTCCGTAACGCCGGCGCCGCTGTCCGCGCCGCTCGCGGGTTCCTCGACCACGACGTCGCGCGCGGGCGGCTCGGTGACCACGTAGCCTTGCGAGCTCCGCACGTAGTAAGCGTTGTCGGCGTAATAGTAAGGAAACGCCACGCCGTAGAACCATATCCGCGAATAGTAAAACGGCAACGCGTGAACCACGGCTCCGCTGGGAGGGGCCACGGCGATAAAGCGCGCTCCGTAAGGCCGATACCAGACGCCGCGATACACGTGGAAGCGGTAACCGTGGTGCACGACCACTTCATGCCGCGATGGAAGCGTGCGGATGACGCGGCCGGGCGCCGGCGCACGGGAAGCGTGCGGTTCGTTCCATTCGCCGTGCCTCCCGGAACCGCGATCATCGCCGTAGCCGCGTCCCTCGGTTTGCCGCGGCGACGGCGCGTTCATCAGGCGGCCGGAAGGAAGCGAGCGCGCGTCGTGCGTCCGCCATGAGTTCCGCTCGCCGCGCGCGCCATGCTCGTAGGATTGCCGATAACCGCGCGCGTCCGCCTGCGCCGGTGTCCGCGAGTCCAAGCCGATGGCGCACAATGCCAACGCGGCAGCGGCGGCAAAATGCACGGCCGATCCTCGCATGAACGCCACGGCGCTGATCTCTACCTGGGCGTGACGGCGACGTTCACCCGCAGTTCCCTGCCCGGGTCGTAAGGCAGCCGCGTCGTGAACTTCCAATGGTCGTATTCGTACGTGACGCGGTAACCGGCCACGCGCGTCTGTAAGTTGTCGACCGTCTCGCAGCGCCGCACCGGGACCGTGGTTGTCGTCGCTTCCGCGTCACGGTTGGCGAGACGATCGCCCGTCACCGCGCCGATGCCGGCGCCGACGGCCGCGGCGGCGACCCTGCCGTTGCCCTTGCCGATTTGGCTGCCGATGATTCCGCCGGCAATGGTGCCGAGGATCGC
Organism: Acidiferrobacteraceae bacterium; assembly: GCA_021323795.1. Classification (GTDB taxonomy): domain Bacteria; phylum Pseudomonadota; class Gammaproteobacteria; order Acidiferrobacterales; family Sulfurifustaceae; genus JACQFZ01. Next base: position 1,357 of record JAJPKH010000163.1, read on the forward strand.
GCCGCCGGGATCGTGTCGCGGCGCTTGTGTCACTTGCTCGGTTTCGGTCCAGCAGTTTCTGGTCGGGTGGTTCACGGTTTCGGTAATGGGCGTGACGCTGGTCACGCGCGCGACGGTCTCGAAGGCATGGGCATTCGCGCCCGCGATCATAAGCATCGGAATCAATAAGGCAGCCTTTTTCATAGTTGCAATCCTCGTTATTTGTGGCCAAGACGGAACCGCTGCGTTCATTGCCAGTAACGCCGCAGCGAGGCAATTGGTTGACCGCCCGGGATCCGCCGTTGGAAGTACCACCGGGACTACGGCAACTAGTTAACATTGTTTACTATGGGCATACTGACAATACAGCCGCTACCCCAGTGCCGGTCACGCAACGAGATCTCGAGCTGAGCCGCCTTCTCCTCGATATTATTCCGCCCTTGGTGCGGTCGATCAGGAGCTCGATGCGCGACGTCAAGGGCTCAGCCCTCACGGTTCCGCAATTCCGGGCGCTCGGCTTCGTTTCCTTGCAGGCGTGCACGACCAAGCAACTCGCGGACTGGCAGGGCGTGAGCCTGCCGGCCATGTCGCGCATGGTCGATCATCTCGTGCGGCGCCGGCTGCTCGTCCGCCTTCCGGATACCGCGGACCGCCGGCAGGTCAAACTGCAGCTGAGCGGGAAGGGCAAGGCGGAATTCGAACGCTTGCGCAAAGCTTTGCAGAGCGGGTTGGCCAAGGGCATTATGCGATTGCGGGACACCGACAAGCGCGCCATGGAGGCCGGCCTTACCGTAGTAAAGGACCTTTTTAGTGAAACGTAGAATCGCACTCGCCGCGCGGACGGCCGTGCTCGCGGGCTGCCTGGCGGCCGGCGTCACGGCCGGCTACGCCGCCGAGCCGCTGACGCTCGATGACTACTACGCGGCGGCGCTGAAGCGCAGTGAAGTCGTGGCGACGCAGGTCGAGCTGATCCGCCAGGCGGAAGAGCGTTACAACCAGGCGAACGCGACGACGTTGCCCGCGGTGAACGGCATCGCCTCCTATACCGAGCAGGAGCCGACGCCCTTCGGGTCGAGCCCTACCGCCACGTCGCCCAACCGGCAGAAGCTCGCGCGCGTGAGCGTCACGCAACCGCTTTTCCGGGGCTTCCGCGAATTCGCCGCGCTGCGCCAAACCAAGGCCTTGATCGGCGCGCAAGACCGGGATTACTTGCAGGCGCGCGTGCAGCTCTTCAAGGATGTCGCGCAGAATTTCTACAGCATCCTCTCGACCGAGACGGATCTGAAAAATCTCGACGAAGAGATCCGGCAGAATCTCAAGCGCGAAGCGGAGCTGAACGCGCGCGTGCGCATCGGCCGATCGCGCGTCAGTGAAGTCCTGACGGTGCAAAGCACCATCAGTACGCTGCGCGCCCAGATCGAGCAATTGCAGGGACAGCGGCGCGTGGCGCGCGAGGCGTTCGCTTTTCTGAGCGGTCTGGACGCGTCGACGCCGCTCAACGATACCGAGGCCGTGCCGGCGGCTCTCGAGCCGCTCGCCGATTATCTGGTGCGCCTGGAATTGCGCCCCGATGTCCAGGCCGGCCAGCAGCGCCTGACGGCGGCGGACGAAAATATTGCGGTCGCGAAAGGGGCGCGCCTGCCGTCCATCGATCTGAACGGCAACTACTATTTGGAGCGTAGCGGCGCGCTGCGGGATGTCGACTGGGACGTGCAGATCGCCCTGACGGTGCCGCTGTACGCGGGCGGCGCGCTGGAGTCGCAGATCCGAACCGCGGTGTCGCAGCGCACGCAGGCGGAGCTGACGGTGAGCCAGGTCAGCCGACAGGCAGAGCAGGAGATTCGCTCCGCGTACGAAAGCGTGATCTTCGATCGCTCGCAGTTGGACGCCCTCGAGCGCGCCACCGAGGCGGCGCGCAAGAATTACGAGGCGCAACTGCGCGATTATCGCCTGGGGCTGGTGACCAACCTGGAAGTCCTGCAGGCGCTGACCGCCTATCAGGAAAACCAGCGGGCGCTCGATAGGGCGCGCTACACCGCGAAGCTAGACTATATGAGACTACAGGCGGCCGCCGTGCGCCGCCCCGTGTTGCCCGAAGGTGCCATGCGATGAACCTTCCCGAGATTGCCGTGCGCCGCCCCGTGTTCGCCTGGATGTTGATGGCGGGGCTCATCATTTTCGGCCTCATCGGCGCCTCGCGCATGGGCATCAGCCAGCTGCCGGACGTCGATTTTCCGGTGGTTTCCATCAATATCACCTACCAGGGCGCCGCCCCGGAGATCATCGAGACCAACGTTATCGACGTCATCGAAGACGCGGTGATGACGGTCGAAGGCGTGCGCAACGTCGCCTCCTCCGCCCGCTATGGCAACGCCAGCATCACCGTCGAGTTCGAGCTGAATCGCGACATCGCGCAGGCGCTGCAGGACGTGCAGAACAAGGTGGCGGGCGCGCAGCGCCTGTTGCCCAAGGATATCGACCCGCCCGTCATCAGCAAGACCAATCCGGAAGATCAGCCGATCATGTGGCTGGCGCTCTCGAGCGACCGCCACACGGCGCCCGAGCTGATGCGCTACGTCAAGGATGTCTTGAAGGACAGGTTCTCCGCCGTCGAGGGCGTCGGCGAGATATTGCTCGGCGGTTACGTGGATCCCAACCTGCGCGTCTGGGTGTCGGGACGGGAGCTGGCGAAATACGAACTGGCGGTGACCGACGTGCTGAACGCGATTCAAAGCGAGCACTCGGAGCTGCCGGCCGGCCAGATTTCGAGCGGGCCGAAGGAGTACGACGTGCGCACGCTCGGCGAGGCGCGCTCGCCCGAAGAGTTCGGCAACATCGTCATCAACCAGCGCGGCGGCCAGCCGGTTTATACGCGCATCACGCTGAACCAGGTCGCGAAGACCGAAGACGGGCTCGCCGACGTGCGCCGCCTCTCGCGCCTGAACGGAACGAGCGCCGTCGGCCTCGGCATCCGCAAGCAGCGCGGTTCCAACGCCGTCGCGGTGGCCCACGCCGTCAAGGAGCGCATGGCGGAAGTCAGCCAGCAGCTGCCGCAGGGCATGAAGCTCGTGCTGAACTTCGACACCACGAAGTTCATCGAAGACTCGGTCGGCGAGTTCAAGTTCACCCTGGTGCTGTCGGCGCTCGTCACGGCGCTCGTCTGCTGGCTGTTCCTCGGCAGCTGGACCGCGACGCTCAACATCATTCTCGCGATTCCGACGTCGATCATCGGCACGTTCATCGTGCTGTACTTTTTCGGCTTTACCCTCAACACCTTCACGCTGCTCGGGCTGAGCCTCGCGATCGGCATCGTCGTGGACGACGCCATCATGGTGCTCGAGAACATCGTGCGCCACCGCGAAATGGGCGAGAATCGCGTCGAAGCGGCGCTCAAGGGAACGCGTCAGGTGACCTTCGCCGCCATGGCGGCGACGCTCGCCGTGGTCGCGATCTTCCTGCCGGTCGCGTTCATGAAGGGCGTCATCGGCAAATTTTTCTTCCAATTCGGCATCACGATGACCGTCGCCGTGCTGCTGTCGCTCCTGGAGGCGCTGACGCTCACGCCGATGCGCGCCTCGACGTTCGTGCAGGCCGGCAATCGCACGACGCGGATCGGGCGCGCGGCGGATTTCGTGTTCCACCGCGTCGCCGCGCTGTATCGCAAGCTGCTCGACATAGCGCTGCGCCATCGCTGGAAAGTCGTGCTGGGTTCGCTCGCGTTCTTTATTGCGTCGTTCTTCACGCTCAACTACTTGAACAAGGAGTTCATGCCGGCGCAGGACCAAGGGACCTTTCTGGTGCGCGTGCAGACGCCCGAGGATTCGTCGCTCGAATACACCGACGGCAAAATGCGCGCGGCGGAGCAGTTTTTCAAATCACGGCCCGAGGTCGATCGTTACTTCGTGTCCGTCGGCGGCTTTTCCGGCACCGGGCAGGTCAATACCGGCATCATTTTCATTTCGCTCAAGCCGCGCGGACAGCGCGGCATCGATCCGCAAGTGGGTCACGAGCGCAGCCAACAGGAACTGATGAACCTCGCGCGCGATGCGCTGCGCAAGGTCGGCGACTTGAAGGTATCGGTGCAGGATTTGTCGTTGCGCGGTTTCAGCGCCTCCATCGGTTTTCCCATCGAGTTCACGATTCAGGGCCAGAACTGGGACAAGCTCGCGGAATATTCGAAGACCATCATGGATAAACTCAACGCCACGGGCCTGGTCACGGACACCAACACCGATTACCGCGAGGGCAAGCCGGAGATTCAGATCATCCCGGATCGCGCCAAGGCGTCCGCGCGCGGCGTGAGCATCAACGCGATCTCGCAGACGGTGAACGCGACGGTCGGCGGCGTGGTGGTCGGTCAGTACTCGACCGGCGGGCATCGCTACGACGTGCGCGTGCGGCTGCAGGAACAGGAGCGCGACCGCGCCGAGCAGATCAAACGTCTCTACGTGCGCAACAACCGCGGCGAGCTGATTCCGCTTTCCGAGGTGGTGCAACTGGTCGAGCGCTCGAGCCTGGCCCAGATCAGCCGTTACAACCGCGAGCGCTCGATCAAGATATGGGCCAACGTGAAGAGCGGCGAGTCGCAGGACAAGGCGCTGCAGGCGGCGCAGCAGGTCGCCAGGGACGTCCTCCCCTCGGGCTATCACATTCAGTTTGTCGGCGGCTCCGAGTCGTTCCGGGAATCGTTCCGTGATCTGGGGTTTGCGCTGATTCTGGGCTTGCTCGTCTCGTACATGGTCCTCGCGTCCCAGTTCAACAGTTTTATCCACCCGGTGACGGTGCTGATGGCGCTGCCGTTCAGCGTATCGGGAGCGTTCTTGACGCTGCTCCTGTTCGGCCAGTCGCTCAATATCTACAGCTTCATCGGGTTGATCCTGCTCATGGGTATCGTCAAGAAGAACTCGATCCTGCTGGTCGATTTCACCAACCAGGTGCGCGATCGCGGAATCGCGCTGCGCCCGGCGTTACTCGAGGCCTGCCCCATTCGGCTGCGCCCGATCCTGATGACGTCCTTCGCGACCATCGCCGCCGCGCTGCCGCTCGCGCTCGCTTTCGGCCCGGGCGCGGAAACGCGCGTGCCGATGGCGCTCGCGGTCATCGGCGGCGTGCTGGTCTCGACGCTGTTGACGCTCTTCGTCGTCCCGTGCGTATACGAGCTGTTCGCGCGCTTCGAGCGCAGTCGCGGCGACGCGCTGTTGCGGCAGAAGGAGATCCAGCAGGCGACCAAGGAGCTGGTATGAGCAAGGCGGGACGGCCGGATTCGCCGTTCCTTCGGTTACAATGCTGAGCGCCCGATAACAAGAACGTCCGCTATTCCGATTCCAATGAACGTACCGCGTAGCGTCATCGCGCTCTGTGCCGTCGTCGTAGTCGCGGCCGGCGCGCTCTGGCCCGCGCCCGCCGCGGCGGCGCGCGCGGGCTCAGCGCCGTTCGGCGTTCCGTTGGACTTCGTGTTGTTCGCACTCACGCTCATCGGCGTGGCGCTGTTTCATCGCCACACGTTGAAGGTGGCATTGATCGGCCTCGCGGTCATCGCGCTTTACAAAGTCGGCGTGACCGGTTTCAAGACCGGGCCGGGATTAGCGGGTCTCGGCGCGCACATGGCGCACGAGGCCGTGTTGTTGACCAACCTGCTTTTCCTGCTGCTCGGCTTCGCCCTCCTGTCGCATCATTTCGAGGAAAGCCGGGTGCCGCTCGCGTTGCCCCGTTTTCTGCCGCGCGGATGGCTCGGCAGCTTCGTGCTGCTGGTCATGATTTTCGTGCTGTCGTCGTTTCTCGACAATATCGCGGCCGCCCTTATCGGCGGGACCATCGCCGCGAGCGTCTACCGGCGCAAAGTGCACATCGGTTTTCTCGCGGCGATCGTCGCCGCCTCGAACGCCGGCGGCGCCGGGAGCGTCGTCGGCGATACGACGACCACGATGATGTGGATCGCCGGCGTGAGCCCGCTCATGGTCTTCGACGCTTATGTCGCCTCGGCGGTCGCGTTGGTGCTGTTCGGTATTCCGGCGTCGCTGCAACAGGAACGGCTTTCGCCCATACATCGCGACCCCGATGCCGATCAATCGGTCGATTGGGTGCGCGTGGCGATCGTCGCGTTCATACTCATCGCCGCCATCGTTACCAACGTCGCGGTGAACAGCCGATTCGCCGATCTTGCCGACCGGTTTCCTTTCATCGGCGCGGCGGTTTGGGTGGCATTGTTGGCCGCCGCGCCGTTGCGCCAACCGCATTGGCGACTCCTGCCGGAAGCCTTGAAGGGGAGTATCTTTTTGCTGGCCCTGGTCACGTGTGCCTCGATGATGCCGGTGGAGGAACTGCCGGCCGCGTCGTGGCAGACCGCGTTCGGGTTGGGGTTTGTTTCGGCGGTGTTCGACAATATCCCGCTCACGGCGCTCGCGCTGAAGCAGGGCGGCTACGATTGGGGGTTTCTCGCCTTTGCGGTCGGTTTCGGCGGGTCGATGATCTGGTTCGGATCGAGCGCCGGAGTGGCGCTGTCGAATTTGTTCGGCGAGGCGAAGTCGGTCGGCGCGTGGCTGCGGCACGGGTGGCACGTGGCGCTGGCCTACGTCATCGGTTTCTTCGCGATGCTGACGGTGCTCGGCTGGCACGCCGATCCGCATCCGACGGCCGCTACGTCGCCTTCCGTACCCGCCGCGACGACGACGCATTGATCCCGCCAGCCGAGGTCGGTGATGGAGCGGCTGTTTCTGGCGTTATGGCCTGACCAGGAAGTAAGCGCACGGCTCGCCAACGCGTGCGCTGGTCTCGCGCTCAAAGGCGGGCGCCTCATCGCTGCACGCAATTTGCACGTTACGCTGATTTTCCTCGGCGACACCGATGCGGCGCGGCGCGCTTGTATCGAGCAGGCGCTATCGTCGGTGCACGCCGGCGCGTTCGAAGCCGTCTTGACGGAAGTGGAGTGGCGGCGCAAGACCGGTATCGTCTGGGCGACGGCGCCGGAGGTTCCCGCCGCGCTGCTCGATCTCGTGGCGCAGTTGCGAGCGGCGCTCGCGGCGTGCTTCCAACCGCGCGACCCGCGTCCCTACCGTTGGCACGTGACGCTCGCGCGGGACGTGCGCCACGGGCCGCGCCGGCAGGCGATCGCGCCGATCGTATGGCGCGCCGGCGAAGTATGCTTGGTGTCCTCGAAACTTGCGCCGGCCGGTTCCGAATATACGATCGAGCGGCGCTGGCCGCTGCATTAGCCCGGCGCTTCAGACGGCGATCGGAAGATAATCGACGGGGTTGATGCCGAAACTGCCGGCCGGCAGGACGTTGCGAATCAGCATGGCGTTGTGTCCATGGCTCGATTCGTTTACGAGGTCGATGACCTGCGGAGGCTTATAAGGCCGTTTCGTCGGGTCGAGCACGAGCGCGACGCGCGGCCGCAGCCGGCGCGCGCGATTGGCCGAAATGACGACGCCGACGCTGCCGGTGTTCATTTCGACGACGCTGCCGATCGGATAGATTCCCATGCACTGAATGAATTGCTCGACCAGCGTTTCGTGAAAGTCTTTGCGCCGCCATTCATACATCTTGCGCAGTGCGTCGTGCGGCGACATGCCCTTGTGGTAGGAGCGATCGCTCGTGATGGCGTCGTAACTGTCGACGATGGCGCCGATCTGACCGAACAGACTGATCTGTTCACCCTTGAGGCCGGTCGCATATCCGCTGCCGTCGAAACGCTCATGGTGCGAGCGGGCGACGTCGATGGCGGCGGCGGGTATCCCCGGCGTGCGATCGAGAATTTCAACGCCGCGCGGCACGTGGCTTTTCATCAGCTCGAACTCCTCGGCGGACAGCCGCCCCGGTTTGTTGATTATTTCGGCGGGCACTTGCATTTTCCCGACGTCGTGCAACAAGGCGCCAATACCGAGGATATTGAGCTCGTCCTCGGAGAGCTCGAGATGCCGCCCGAAGGTGAGCGCCAGCACGCATACGCGCATGCTGTGTTCCGAGGTGTACGCGTCCTTGTTCTTGAGCTCATTGAACCAGATGAGAGCGTCCGGATTGCGCAACACGCTTTCGACCATTCCACCGACCGATTTCTTCGCCGTCGCGGAATCCAGGCTGCGGCCGAGTCGCGCGTCTTCCAAAATGCTGTCGACGAGCACCTTCGTGTCCTTCACGAGCGCGCGCGCCTGCGGCAGCTCTTCTTCAAGAGAGGCGCGGTCGGTGTAACGGGGCGGAGCGCCGCGGTGATGCTCGTTGAACTTGTCGATAATTTCCAACCCGATGCGCTTCGCGGCGAACTCATTCGGATCGGGAGTGCCTACCGGGACCGGTTGGCGCGGACGTACCTGTCCGTCCTTGTACTCGACGTCGGTTTCGACGTAAACGTACTTGCAAAGACGCAAGAGTTCGTCCAGCTCCTCTTGTGTCCGGATTTCAAACCCCTGGAAGAGAAAACGGCTTTCGATCCATGGCCGGTCTAGTTCGCTGACGTACATCCCCAGCCGAAGATGCTGTACGCCGATTTTCTTTTTCACTGGCCGGGACATGTTGCAAGATTCGTTCCCGCGTTCGCTTAAACGCCTGACATGCCGGGGGACCCTCGTCCCGTTGCTAAACCCAAATCTCCTATAACCCCCTCGAGCCGGGGGATATAAGGGGCCGCCAACGGCACCGTTTTTCGATCGCGCAGATATTCGGCGACGACGTCCCAAATGGGACGGGCGGGCTCGGCGTGCGGTTGGACGCTCGCCCAGTGGCCCAGTTTGTACTGTTTGTGCGGCTCCAGCGGTCTGCCCCGCACCGTCACTTGGGAGATGCGCTTTCCGTGCGGCTGCTTGACGTCGAGCGTGTACGTGAGCCCGCCGACGCGGACCATATCCCCGCCCATCTGGTAATACGGATCCGGGTTATAAAGGTTGTCGGCGACGTCTTCGAGGATGGTCAGGAGCTGTTCGCCCGGCATGTAGTCGATCCGGGCCTCGGGATAGGTGACGGCGGTCTGATCCATGAGGCGCTCGAAGGTAATAACGTCGCCCGGCAGCAATGTGGTTCCCCAACGAAACCCGGGGGAGAGCGCGACTTCGACGTCGAGCACATCGAGCATCGCGTCGATGATCAGCTGATCGAAGGTACCGCTGAAATTGCCACGGCGATAGAGCAGGCCCTCGGTAACCGCCAGCGGCGTTTCGAGCCTCGCGCGGTAGGGCGTGCGCATTTTTTCGATGTACTCGGACATCGCCCGGTCGGGCGGCAGGAGATCCGCGAACACCGGCAACAGCCGATAACGGAAATCGGCGACTCTTCCCGCACGGACTTGGAGGTCGAGCAGCGAAAGGAACTTGGTATTCGAGCCCGAGTTGATCACGAGCGTTTTGCCGCCGCTATTCGCCACGAGCAGCGGCGCCGGAAGGGCGTCGTGGGTGTGCCCACCGAGGATGACGTCGGCGCCGCGCACGCGCGACGCGAGCTTGAGGTCGACGTCCAGGCCGTTGTGCGACAACACCGCGACGACCGCGGCGCCTTTGCCGCGGACGTCGTCTATCAACGCCTGCACGCGCTCTTCCTCGATGCCGAAGGTCCAGTCGGGAATCTTGTAGCGCGGATTGGCAATCGGCGTATACGGGAACGCCTGCCCGATCACCGCGACCGGAATGCCGTTCACTTCCCGCAGCGCGTAAGGTTTGAAAACCGGTTCCCCCCAGGTGTCGCTCACGTTGTGCGCGAGGAATTCGACGCGGCCCTTGTAATCGCGTGCGATGACTTCCTCCACGCGCCGGGCGCCGTAGGTGAATTCCCAGTGCGCCGTCATCATCTCGACGCCGAGCAGCTTTTGCGCGTCGATCATGTCTTGCCCCTGCGTCCAGAGCGACGTCGCGGAACCTTGCCACGTGTCGCCGCTGTCGAGCAGCAACGTGCGCCCGGGCCGCTGCGCGCGCAGCCGCTTCACGAGGGTGGCGAGGTGGGCAAAGCCGCCGACCTTGCCGTAGCGGCGTGCCGCCTCCTCGAAGTCGAGATGCGTGTAGGCATATGCGGCGCGCGAGCCGCGCGCAATGCCGTAGTGCCGCAGGATCGCTTCGCCGACCAGGTGCGGCGGCTTGCCGCTGGCCGTCCCGGCGCCGAGGTTGATCGACGGTTCGCGGAAATAAATCGGCAGCAGTTGCGCGTGGCAGTCGGACAAGTGCAGCAGCGTCAGGTTGCCGAACGGCTCGTCGTCGTAAAGATCACCGTCACGCGGCGCGCGCGTCATGCCAGGCGCGCAACCGCCGGCGCTTCCCGCGGCGGCGACGGCGAGCATCTGTAAAAACTCTCGTCGAGTGAGGCTCATACGGGCGGCAGTTTACGGGATGTTCGGGCCGAGCGCCTCTCGGCGCTCGGGGATGTAGTTACTTGTCGATGTAATAACCGGTCGATGTAATAAAAAATAAAATTGTATTTGCGGGTGGTGATAGCGCTCCCGGCAGCCGGGAGCGATGCGGGGACCAAGTACGATTTATTGCCACCCCGATCGAGCCGCGCGTCGCGCGGTCGACTTAGTTCCGCACCGACGGCGCCGAAAGCGGCAGGCCGCTGCTCAGGTAAGTCTCGTACAGCTGCAGGTTGTTGTAAGTCGCGCTTCCCTGCTTGAGCGGTTTGGCGCGTACTTGCGAGTTGCAGGTGGCGTAGCGCTGGTGGATCGTTTCGAGCTGGCCCCACACGGTTCGATACGCCGGCCATCCGACCGGGTGTCCGAGCGCGGCCGACAGCGGCTGGTTGCCGCCGAGATTCTTGCCGGCGAGGTCCATGTGGCAATTGGCGCACGAGAAGTTGAGCTGGCCGCGGCGCGACCACCAAAAGCGTTTGCCTTCTTCGTAAGCCGCGACGGCGCCCGGCGCCGACAAGTCGATCTCCACGCGCTGCCCTTGCGAGAGCTCATAGAACGCGGCGGTGAGATTGGCGAGCTGCACCCGTGCGCGCGTGTCCTTCGAGAGATCGGCGGTGGTGAACGCGCGCTCTTCGCCGTTGTGCTTCACGCAATCGATCAGATCCATCTCCGCGGTGCGCACCTGGCGCGTCGCCTCGTGCCAATAAGGATAGTGCTGTGCGATGTTCTTGCCGCCGTTCACGAAGCAGCTCGCGTAGGTCTTGCCGTTCTTGAACGGCGTTTCCCATTCGCGGCGGCCGGCATCGAGACCGATCTCGTAGGGCGGGAATTCGTTGAACGCTTCCCACTGGGAGCGATAGTCGTCCATGCCCGGCAACGCGTAGAACCCGCTCGCGTAATTGTGAAAACGGACGGTCGGAAACTTTTTCTTGAAGTATTCACGGAACTGCTTGAGGTCCTGCGCGGGATCGGCGTGTGCTCCGAGAGTCGGCAGCACGCCGACGAGCGCCGCCCCCACCAGCAGTCCCCGCAACGCTCTCGATCGTGCGCTACGCATGCCGGTCAGCTGACGGCGATTTCCTTTTCACCGGTTTCGCCCTTGTTGTCGCTCCAGGCGACTTTCACTTTGTCGCCCGGTTTTGCGTTCTTGACCTTGATCTTTATCAACGGATCGCGCGACACCGCGACGCCGAGATCCGCCACCGCCACTTCCTTGCCGTTCACGCTGAAGGTCAGCTTCTGGATGAAATGCGGCGGGATCTTCTCCTTGGTTTTCGGGTCGACCCGCTGGCCCGTCTCCATCGGATGGTCGATGAGGACCATGATCTCGGTTTCGCCGTTCGCGGTCTTGGTGCGCATCTTCATTGCCATGGGGAATCCTCGCGTAACCGGCGGCGTCAGCCGCCGCAGCCGCCGACGGTGACTTTGACCAACTGCTTGGCGCGGTAGAGCTTGCCGCCCGACTTGACGATAAAGTGCACGTCGGACGTCGCCCCCAATTTAATATTGGCGGAGAAATACGGCACCGCGCTCGGCGTCAGGTTGAGGTGCGCCGCGAGCGGGGCCGCGTTCTTTTCGACCAACACGCTGATGGACTGCACGTCGGGCAGATTGGTCGAAACCGAGACCGGCACCACCGCCCCGTTCTCGGCTTGCAGCGGCGCGCGGATTTTCACTTCCGGTGAGGCGACCGCGGCGCTGCTGCCGTAAAGATTCTTCAGCGCTTCCTCGACGGTCTTGGCCGCATAGGCGTCGCGCGGCCATTCCGCCGCCGCCGCCCGCCGCGGGCTGATCCATCCGGCCGCGGCGGCGAAGACGGCGACCGCGGAGGCAACGGCGCCTTTTAAAAAAAATCTTCGATTCGGATTCGTCACCTGATGTCTCCCGATTAATCAAAGCGTCAAGAGAAATTCGACCACTTTGTCGATTTCCTCCGGCGTTAAAATGTGGTGCGTGCCGAAGGGCGGCATCACCGTGCCCGGGTTGGCGCGCCGCGCGTCTTCGATTTGCCGGCGCAGCTTGGCCTTGTCGGGGAAGCGCTGCGCAATGAAGGCGAGCGGAGGCGCGATATCGCCGGAGGGCGCGCCGGCGATCAGATGGCAGGCGTTACAGTTGCCTTTGCGCCGATCGACCGCGATGCAGCCGCCCTGAGTGGCGGCATCGCGATCGGTGAGCGCCTGCGCGTCGCTGCATATCCGCTCCTCCGGCGCCTGGCCGCCGGCAAACGCGAGGCGCGGCGCGGATATTGCCGCCAACACGATCAAGGCCGCCGCCGTCGCGCATCCGGCTATCTTCGACATACCCACTCCCCAATTCCTTAAAATATATTAGACGGACTGCGCGCTTGCGCCTGTTATCCGATTCGGATTACGGCCAAATCGCAAATGGACGTCGGCAAATATCGCTTATTTTTTGCCGGAAAGCAGCGCCACCTCTTCCTTGATCGCCTGTATGCGCGCCTCGACGCTCGATTGTAAATAAAAATTATTGCCGGCGTAGCGGCTCGCAAGCTGCAACTGCTCGATCGCGGCGTTCGGGTTTCCGTTGAGATAATAGTGCTCGGCGAGCGCCTGATGCGATTCGGCCGACTTGTTATTCGCCGCGGCCGCCTGGCTGAGCAGCTCGTAAAGACCGGGGTCGTCCGGCCGCTGCTGCAAGGTGGCGCGTATGATCGGCTCGGCTTGGGCGGCACGATTGCTGCGCACCAGCGCGCGGGCGTAATCGACGGCGAGCGGGTAATACGACGGGTAGCGCTTGTAAGCGCCGGCGTAAAATTGCAGCCCGGTATCGTTCCGGCCGGCCGCCATTTCCACCTCCGCTTGCAGGATGCGGTAATACAAATTGTTCGGCGAGTGGGCGGCCAGCTTGCGCGCTTCCGCGCGCGCGCTGTCGTACTGGCGCGCCCGCAGCAGCGCTTCCGCGTAGCCGTAGTGCTCCGCCTCGAGGTTGGCGCTCTTGCCCTCGGCAATGTTGTTGGCGAAGGTGCGCACCAGATCGCTGGTATCGGTCGGCGCGGTCGCGCGTAGCTTGGCGCGGACGAGCTGAAAGTCGAGACTGTCGGGCACCTGGCGGTAGGGATACTGATCGGCCCGGGCGCGCGCATCGGCGATACGCGCGGTCGTGACCGGGTGATCCTGCAGGAACGGCGGCAAGTTTGTCTCGTTGAGACGATTCATCTTCTGCATGCGTTCGAAGAAGGCCGGCATCCCGCGCGGATCGAAACCGGCGTCCGCCAGCAGCCGGATGCCGATGCGGTCCGCTTCTTCTTCGGACGCGCGCGTGAAGTTGATGCCCTTCTGCGCCATGGTCGCGCTCGTCAGCGCGATCGCCGCTTCGCCGCCGCGCCCCGCGAGCAGCGCCGCCGCGAGCAGCGCCGCCATGGCCGGCATCGTGCGCTGCTCCTCGGCCAGCATCCGCGGAATGTGCCGCTGGGTGATGTGTGAAATTTCGTGGGCGAGCACCGAAGCGAGCTCCGCTTCATTCTCCGCGGCGAGGAGCAGACCGGTATGGACGCCGATGAACCCACCGGGGATCGCGAACGCGTTGATCGTGGGGTCGCTCACCACGAAAAAGCGGAAGTTGGCGCCGGGGTTGTCGGTGCGGGCGACCAGCCGTTGCCCGAGATCCTGCACGTAGGCTGAAATCTCCGGATCGTCCACGAACGCGAGACTGTGCCGGGCGCGCCGCATCAAATCCTCGCCGAGCTTCCGCTCCTGCGCCGGCGATATGACGGCGGCGGAAGCGTCTCCCAGGTCCGGAAGATTTATGGTGTTGGCGCGGGCGAGCGGGGCGATCGCAATAAAGAGCGACAGCAGGAGGGAGGGCAATCGTTTCATAGGGGCATAGTATCGCCACGGCGCGGATAAAAAAAAGCCAAGCGGCCCCTTATCTCATTTCCGGGTCCGGCGCCGCCGGGCATGGCGGGGCCGTTCTAAAACGCCGCCTGGGCTGCCGAATTGCGGCGTTACTCACTATACTACTGCTTGGTTCGTAGACGGGGCGCCAAGTTCCCCGCTCCCCGCTGAAAGTGATACAGGAAGCGACCCATGGCAGATCAAGAACTCGACGTGCGCGGGCTTAACTGTCCCCTGCCGATCCTCAAGACCAAGAAGGCGCTCAATACCATGGCGAGCGGTCAAACGCTGCGCGTACTCGCGACCGATCCGAGTTCCAGGCTCGATTTCAAAGCCTTCGCGGCGCAAAGCGGCAACCAGCTGCTGGAGGCGACCGAAACCGACGGCGTTTTCAGCTTCCTGGTAAAAAAGGCCTGATGCGCGCTTCAGTGTTCCACCGGTAGGCCCGCGTCGTTCCAGCCGAGCATCCCGCCCTTCAGATTTGACGCTTGCTCGAAGCCGAGGCTGGTGAGGATCGCGGCGGCCGTGGTGCTGCGGACGCCGGCCCGGCATATCGCGACGACCGGTTTTTGTTTCCAGGCTTCGAATTCCGCGGCCCGCTCGGCGAGCTCGCGCAGCGGCAGCGACAGGCTGCCGCGTATGTGACCGAGCTCGCCGACGTATTCCCGGCTCTCGCGCACGTCGAGCAGCAACGGCGCGAGCGGTGTCGCCAATAGCGCGGCGACGGCGCGCGGCTCGAGCTGGCGCACTTCGTTCAGCTGCGCGATGCTCGGGTACGCGATGGCGTCGTCCTCCAACGCGGTCTGGTTCGGCTGCAGCACTTCCTGGATTTTTTCGGGCAGCGATATGCCGAGGTTCGTCATGATGGCGACGTACTGCGCGCGATTCTTTCCCGCGAGCCGCGGATTGAGGCGCCGCTCGTCCGCGATCGTCGACTCGGTGTTGCCGCGGTAATCGTGCGCGGGCAGCACCAGAGTTTCGGGCGGCAACGCGAAAAGTTTCTTCACGATGCTGTCGTACTGCGCGCCCGCGTCGCCGCCGGCAAAGTCGGTTCGGCCGGTGCCGCGGATCAGC
The DNA here is from genome assembly GCA_021323795.1 of Acidiferrobacteraceae bacterium. Lineage (GTDB taxonomy): Bacteria > Pseudomonadota > Gammaproteobacteria > Acidiferrobacterales > Sulfurifustaceae > JACQFZ01. The sequence goes on from JAJPKH010000163.1 coordinate 16,585, forward strand.
AGCGTGTCGCCGGTCCAGACCCGGCCCGCGGCGTAGAGACAAATGCCGTCCGGCGTGTGCCCCGGCGTCGCAATGACTCGCAGTCGAACGTCGCCGAAGCAAAGCTCCTGTCCGTCCTCGACGTGTATGTCGATCGCCGGCGCCGGCGCCGCGCGATGCATTACCGTCTTGGCTCCGAGCAGCCCGCGCAACTCGAAAAGCGCGGTGCGATGGTCGGCGTGGGTGTGCGTGTCGATCGCGTACTCGAGCTCGAGGCCGTAGTACGCCAGCAGTGCGACATAGCGGTCGACACGCTCGCGCAGGGGATCGATCAATACGGCGCGGCGGGTGCGCTCACAACTGAGGAGATAGGTCTTGCACTTGCCACGATTGATTTCGCGGACCTGCATGCCTGGCCTCCCGTCCGATGGGTTCGCCAGTGCGTACTGTGCCACGGCCGGAAGCGGGAAACGAGATGCGGCGATGCGCGCTCAATCGACGGGCTTGCCGGGCGGCGTTGCTAGCGGCCCGCAGGCCGTGGTCTACACTTAGCTGCAAAAGCAAAGGACAGTCGTTCCATGAGCGAAGCTGGCAAGGCGGCGGCCCCCGCCGCGGCACCGATCACCACCACCACCGACCCCCTGAAGCTGCTCGGGCAGGTGCTGGCCCTCGCGGTGCGGATGAAGGCGTCCGATATCCATTTGCGTACCCGCAATCATCCGATCCTGCGCGTGGACGGGAGCCTGCGCGCGGTGCGCGAGATCGCGCCGTTCCCCGGCGATTTCATGGAGCGCTTGGCGCGCACGATGATGTCCGCGCGCCTGATCGCGCAGTTCGAGCAGAATCACCAGGTTGACCTGTCGATCGGCTTCAAAGACATCGGTCGCGTGCGCGCCAACGTGTTCTATCAGCGCGGTTCGATCGGCATGGTGCTGCGCGTCATCAATACGAACATCCCCACGGTCTCCGAGCTCGGCCTGCCGGATGTCGTGTCGAATTTCACCAAGCTCGAGCGCGGCCTCGTGTTGATCACCGGCTCCACCGGTTCGGGTAAGTCGACCACGCTCGCGGCGCTCATCAACGAAATCAACAACTCGCGCAGCGACCACATCGTCACGATCGAGGACCCGATCGAATTCCTGTTTACCGAAAAGAAGTCGATCATCACGCAACGCGAAGTCGGCGTGGACACGAACACGTTCGCGGACGCCATGCGCGCCGTGCTGCGCGAAGACCCGGATGTAATCCTGCTCGGCGAAATGCGCGACCCGGAGACGATCGAGACCGCGATGATGGCGGCGGAAACCGGCCATTTGGTGTTCTCGACGGTACACTCGCCGGCCGCGGCCGAAACCGTGTCGCGCATTATCTCGACGTTTCCGCCCGAGGGGCAGCCCGGCATGCGCGCCAAGCTCGCGCAGAACCTGCGCGGCGTGGTGAGCCAGCGGCTGCTGCCGCGCAAGAACGGCGCCGGGCGCATCGTGGCGTGTGAAGTCATGACGGTGTCCGCGCTCGCGCGCGAGCTGATTCTCGATCCGCTCAAGATCAAGGATCTCGGGGACTTGATCCGCAAGGGCACGGTCGCCGAAGGCATGATGAGCTTCGACATGGCCATCTATCACCTCGTGAAGCAGGGCCACGTGGACGAGGAAACGGCGCTGCAATACGCCACCAGCGCCACCGACCTCAAGCTCAAGCTCGAAGGTTTCGTCTAGACGCCGCCTCAAAATCACCGTGCGCCGATTCCCGCAGGACGCGTCACGCGCCGCGGGCGTTCGTTCACGCGCGGATCGATGCGCCGGGCGCACCCTGCGTGGTTTTGAGATGACTTCCAGGAATGTCTAACAAGCCGGCGAACGCAACGAGCTCGCTATAGGCTCTCCGACGCAAAATCCGCCAGCCGCGAGCGCTCGCCGCGCTGCAGCGTGACGTGTCCACTGTGCTGCCAGGGCTTAAAGCGATCCACCACGTACGTCAACCCGGACGTGGTTTCGGTCAGGTAGGGGGTATCGATTTGCGCGATGTTGCCGAGGCAGACGATCTTGCTGCCCGGGCCGGCGCGGGTGATCAGCGTTTTAATTTGATGCGGGCTCAGGTTCTGCGCCTCGTCGATGATGAGGAACTTGCGCAGGAACGTGCGGCCGCGCATGAAGTTGAGCGACTTGATCTTGATGCGCGAGCGCAAGAGATCGTTCGTCGCCGCCCGGCCCCACGCACCGTGCTCGGTGTTGCCGGTGTCGTGCAGCACGTCGAGGTTGTCCTCGAGCGCGCCCATCCACGGTCCCATCTTCTCCTCTTCGGTGCCGGGCAGAAACCCGATGTCTTCGCCGACGGGCACGGTCTGGCGCGTCATGATGATTTCCGTATAGCGACGCGCTTCGAGCGTTTGCGCGAGCGCGGCGGCGAGCGTCATGAGCGTCTTGCCGGTGCCGGCCTGGCCGAGCAAGGTGACGAAATCGATCTCGGGATCCATGAGCAGGTTGAGCGCGAAATTCTGCTCGCGATTGCGCGCGTTGATGCCCCACACCTTGTTCTTGTCGTGCATGTAATCCTTCACGACTTCGATGACGGCGGCGTCGCCTTCGACGCGGCGCACGACGGCCTCGAACGAGCGGCTGTCCTCGGTGTAGACGAACTGGCTGGGGAGCCAGTTGCGCACGCGCGGACCGCTGATGCGGTAGAACGTGCGGCCTTCTTCCTTCCACGACTCCATGTCGCGGCTGTGCTTGTCCCAGAAGTCGCCGTTCAGGCGCTCGACGCCGGTATAAAGCAGATTGGCGTCGTCGAGCACCTGGTCGGTGGTGTAGTCCTCCGCCTGAATGCCGAGCGCGTGCGCCTTGATGCGCAGGTTGATGTCCTTCGACACCAGAATGACGTCGCGACCCGGGTGGCTCTTGCCCAAGTCGAGCGTCACGCCGAGCAGGGTGTTGTCCGGCCGCTGGATGTCCATGCCGTCGGGCAGCACGCTGTGTACCGCTTCCATGTGGAAGTGCAGCCGCCCGGTTTCGATATCCGGCGTGACGGAGGGGATCTTTACCCCGCTCGAGATGTCGCCGTTCGCTTTTTGGACGAGCCCGTCCAGATAACGGCTGACCTGGCGCACGTTGCGCGCCGCCTCGGACATGCCGACCTTCGCCTTGTCGAGCTCTTCGAGTACTACGATGGGCAGGTAGACGTCGTGTTCTTGGAACCTCAGTATCGCAGTGGGATCGTGTATCAGTACGTTCGTGTCCAGGACGAAAATCTTACGCTTCTTCGCCATCGCTCTCCTAACTAAAGTTTCCGGATCTCCTCGAGAATTTGATCGACGTGTCCCGGCACGCTCACGCCGCGAAACTCCTTACGCAGCGCGCCCGATTTGTCGAAGATGAACGTCGAGCGGTCGACGCCCATGTAAGTGCGGCCGTAGTTCTGTTTTTCCTTGATCACGTCGAACGCGCGGCAAAGCTTCTCTTCGGGGTCGCTGACCAGCTCGAACGGAAAGTTGAACTTCATCTTGAAGCGTTCATGCGAGTCGAGGTTGTCGCGGGATACGCCGAGGATCACGGCGTCCAGCTGCTGGAACTCGGGATAGTGGTCGCGAATATCGCAGCCCTCGGTCGTGCAGCCCGGGGTGTCGTCTTTGGGATAGAAATACAGCACGACGTTCTTGCCTTTGAGGCTCGAAAGCCGCAACCGCCCCCCGCCCGTCGTTTGGACTTCGAGATCGGGCAGTTCTTTTGCGCTTGCCGCCGGCGCGACGGACGTCATCGGTTTCGCCGCCGCCGCTTTGCGCTTTGCCGCCGCCGGTTTGGCGGCGCGGCGCTTGGTTTTGACGACGCGGCTCTTGCTCGGTGTTTTCGCCTTGGTTTTGGCTTTGGTCTTGGTTTTTTTGCGCGGTTTATTCTTGGCCATGGTGTTCCCTCCTTAAGATGAGCGAATTGTAGCCGCCTTGGCGAGGCGTCAAAAGCGGCGGGCATCCGCTATTTTTCCGCGTCCGGCGGCGCGGCCGCATCTTCGCTACAGCCGCGTCGCTTGCAGTAGCGCCCGTAAGTCGGCCACGGTTCGCGTGTTCACGACGTTTTTTGCTCCCAGCCATCCGCGGCGCGCCTGGCCGAGGCCGTAGCGCAAATGCTCCAGCTCCGCCGCGCGTTGCGCGCCGCTGTTTATCGCGATCAACGCGCCCTCCTCCCGCGCGACGCGGCAGTAAACGTCCGGCAGATCGAGCCGCTCGGGTTGGCTGTTCAGCTCGAGAAAACATTTACGCTCGCGCGCCGCGCGGATGACGCGCGGCACGTCCAAATCGCATGGTTCGCGCCGGTTCAGCAGCCGCCCGGTCGGATGTGCGAACAGGGTGAAGCGCGGATGCTCGAGCGCGCGCAGCACCCGACGCGTTTGCTTGGCGCGCGGCAGGTCGAAGGCGCTGTTCACGGCGCCCGTGACGATGTCGAAATCATCGAGGGCGATGTTGCCGGCATCGAGCTCGCCGTTTTCGGCGATATCCACGGCGACGGCTTTGAGCAGAACCAGGCCGCGGCGCGCTTCGTTCGCGCGATCGATCGCCGCCAGCGATTGTTGCAGTTGCGCGGGTTTCATGTGCCGCGCGGGCAACGTAATCGCGAGGTAGCGCATCGTGCGTTGCCGCGCCGCCTCGACGAAGGTTTCGAGCTCCGCTTCAAGATCGCGCGGCGACACGTTCAAGTCTCCGCGGAGATCGTCCAAGGCGACGAGTGTCGGCAGCGTGCCCGCTTGCGCCGCCTCGAGTTCCCCCCGATTCTCCCGCAGCTCGGGCGCAATGAACGGCAGGCGCACGGCTTTAAAGACCGACTGCTCCGTTTCTCCGGCCACGCGACGTTTGCCGCGAAACACGCCGTACTCGTTGATCTTGAGTTTCCGCTGTTGCGCGATGCGGCGCACGGCGACGTTATGGTTCTTCGAGCCGGTGAAGTAGTAGAGCGCGGCGCCGAAGCTTGTCCGCGGCACGACGCGCAAATCCACTTGCAATCCGTTCGCGAGCACGACCGTCGCGCGGGTGTCGCCCTTGGATTTCACGTCGGCGACGTGCGGATATTCGCAGAACCGGTCCATGACGGTGGCGCTGTCTTTCGCCGTCACGAGCAGGTCGAGATCGCCGACCGTCTCGCGCGAACGGCGGTAGCTCCCGGCGATCACGGCGTCGTTCACGCCGGGTATTTTTGCCAAATAGGCGCGCAGCGGCTCGCCGTATTGCGCGGCGACCGCGAGCGGAAAGCGCGCGTCGGCGGGCGCGCGCCGGCCGAGCGCCTGCAGGAGCGCGGCTTCGGTTTTCTCGCCGAAGCCGGGAAGCTCGCGCACCTTGCCGTCCTTGACGGCGGCATAGAGCTGTTCGGGCGTGCTGATGTCGAGCCGGCGGTAAAGCGTCTGGACGCGCTTCGGTCCGAGCCCGGGGATCTTGAGGAGCGTGGTGATCGTCGCGGGCAATTTTTTGCGCAGTTCCTCGCGCGCGGCGCAGGTACCGGTTTCGACGATTTCGCGGATCTTGCCCGCGAGATCTTTGCCGATGCCCGGCAGCTCGGTCAGGTCTTCGCCTTTCGCGAGCATCTGGCCGGCGGAGACGCCGAGGCCTTCGATCAAGCGCGCGGCGTTGCGGTAGGCGCGGATGCGAAACGCGTTCTCGTCCAGAATCTCGAGCAGGTCGGCGATCTCGTCGAACACCTTGGCGATATCGGAGTTCGAAGCGGGCATGGCGGGCGTCAGCGAGGGCTCATGTCAAAACACTCAAAGAACCGACAGTTCTTTGCGTTCGCTATCCCAGCGCCAGACGTTTCCCGTTTCGAGGTGCACCCCCCCGAGCCACTTGTCGATGCCATTGATCTGCACCCAATCCATTTCATCCGCCAGCACTTGCCGACCGGTGTCCGTTATCGCGATGCGTTGTTCGCCGCGCTCCCGCGCGCGTTTGTCCGGCGGTTCGAACACGCCGTCGTTCGCCACGTCGAGCAGCGACGGTTGGCTCCGCGTCATGGCGCCGAGATAGTCCCAGAACACCGTGTCTCCCATGAAACGGCTTTCCTCGTACGCTTGCGTCGCCGCGAATATTCCCACCGGTGCGTCGATCCCACCGTTGACGACGTTGAGCAGCGTGTTCTCGGTTCTGTTCGTGCCGTTCTGAACGGAAGGGTACTGTTCGAGATGCCGCATCACGGCGGCGCCAAGATACGGTAGCGCCGAGGTGTCGCGCTCGCCGAGGGCTTGCCATGACATTGGGTCGGGGGAACAAAAGGCGGACCACGCGGTTCGCGCGAGCCGCAACTGTTCCGCCGTCACCGGGCTTCGGCGCGGATAGAGGACCGCCATGCG
>JAJPKH010000121.1 GCA_021323795.1 Acidiferrobacteraceae bacterium
TCAGCTTGCCGCCGATACGCTTCATATCCGCAATGGAAGTGACCGGCTGTCGATTGATCTGAAGAATCACATCGCCGGGCTGAACGCCGGCGCCGGCGGCGGGGCTGCTCGGCGCGATGTCCGTCACCACCACGCCTTTGGTGCCGGGAGCCAAGCCGAGTTGCCCGGCGATGTCGGGCGTAAGATTGCGCACCACCAGGCCGGCGAGGGCGGACGGCTTGCCCGTGCCCTCGTCGCCGCGGAAAGTTTCATCGCCCCCGCCACCACGTTGCGCCATTTCCTTCGGCTGTTCCGCGATTTTCGCGTTAAGCGTTTCGCGCTTGTTGTCGCGCAGCACGCCGAGCGCGACGGACTTGCCGACGGGCGTTTGCGCCACCACGTTGCGCAGCACGCCGGCGCTGCTGATCGTCTTGCCATCAAAGCTCAGGATGATGTCGCCGGACTTCACGCCCGCCGCGGCCGCCGGGCTGTTGGGCATCACCTCGCTGACGAGCGCGCCTTCCGCCTGGTTGAGCCCGAATTGTTTGGCGAGATCTTGATTGATGTCTTGCACGGAAACGCCGAGCCACCCGCGCGTGACTTTGCCGGTCTTGATGAGGCTGTCCATCACCGCGCGCGCCATGTTCGACGGCACCGCGAAGCCGACGCCCATGTAGCCGCCGCTTTCGGAGAAAATCGCCGTGTTGATGCCCATCAATTCGCCGCGCGCGTTGACGAGCGCGCCGCCCGAGTTGCCGGGATTGATCGCCGCGTCCGTCTGGATGAAGTCTTCGTAATCCGCGATACCGACGTTCGCGCGGCCGACGGCGCTGACGATTCCCAGCGTCACGGTCGAGTTGAGGGCAAACGGATTGCCGACCGCAAGCACGAACTCCCCGACTTCCAGGCGATCGGAATCGCCCCACGGGAGGGTCGGCAGGTTTTTGGCCTCGATCTTCACCACGGCAACGTCGGTCGGCGGATCGGTGCCGACGACCTTGCCGACGAATTCCCGCTTGTCCGGCAGGAGTATGCGAATCTCGTCGGCTTTGGCCACCACATGATTATTGGTAACGATGTAACCGTCGCTCGAGACGATTACGCCGCTGCCGAGCGCATTTTCGCGGTGCGGGCGCGGCCCCGGCATACCGCCGCCGAAACGGCGTGAAAACGGGTCGAGCTGCTGCTCCGACTGATCCTCGTTCTGCGATCCACGTACCACGCGCGTGGTGGAAACGTTCACGACCGCCGGCATCACCGCTTTGGCGACAGGGGCAAAGCTTTGCGAAGGGCCGGCGGGACGAGGAAGCGGCAGCCGCGGCTGCGGCTGATTTTCGGCGCTATGGGCGCTCGGCATCCATTCGAAGCGGGTGCTGAGCGCGATACCGAGCGCGAGGCCGATGAATAGAAACAGGCTGAGGATCGCGACTCCCTGAAACCGGCGATTGTTGTTCGACATTCTCGAAGACCCCGAAGCAGGACCAATATGCTGTAGATGGATCATGGAAACGCGGAAAAGTTTCTCGGCTCGGGAAAAAAAGCGGGAAAAGCACGGCATCGCCGGGACATTCGCCCGGATTCGAGCCGGCCGCCGCGTTTCTGCGTTCACGGCGGCACGGTGGTGTGGCGCTACAACGCGAACGGAACGTTGGACACGAGCTTCAACGGCACCGGCTTCATGATCCACGACAACGCGGCGGGCGGAAGCGGCGACGACGGAGGGCGCGCTCTGGTTCTCGATAGCAGCGGCCGCATGGTCGTGACCGGGTATAGCACCAATCCGGCGGGAAACCGCGATCTGGCCGAGCCGCCGTCACTTGCTGAGCGGTGGGCCTCAATGGCCCGCCGCTCGAATGTCCGGTCGGAGAAATGCGGCGCCACTATTTGCAGTGAAGCAAAGGGCGCCGACCTTCCCTAGTATTCAATTCGCGTATGTTTATGCTCGACGGATCGCCACATCACGAAGCCGGCGCACGAGCGCTTCCTTGAGGAAGAACGGCGCTCGGTATAGATTGCGCCTCAAAGAGCGCGTGGTGGAGATGAAATGGCGAAAATTTATTCCATAGACGGTATCGTGCCGGTGGTGCACCCGAGCGCCTACGTGCACCCGACCGCGGTCTTGATCGGCGACGTCATTGTCGGCGCGCGCTGTTACATCGGCCCGAACGCTTCGCTGCGCGGTGATTTCGGCCGGCTTATCCTCGAGGAAGGAGCCAATGTGCAAGATACCTGCGTGATGCACAGCTTCCCGGGCAGCGACACGGTCGTCGAAGCGGACGGCCATATCGGTCACGGCGCCGTGCTGCACGGCTGCCGCATCAAGCGCAACGCCATGGTCGGCATGAACGCGGTGATCATGGACAACGCGGTCATCGGCGAGTCGAGCATCGTCGCCGCGCTCGCGTTCGTGAAGGCGGACGTCGTCATTCCGCCGCGCTGCCTGGTCGTCGGCATACCCGGTAAGATTCTCCGCGAGCTGACCGATGACGAGATTGCGTGGAAGCGCGAAGGCACCGCGGGATACCACGAGCTCGCCGCGCGCAGCGCCATGACGCTGACGGAGGTTCAGCCGCTCACCGAAGTCGAGCCGAACCGTAAGCGTATTCAAAGCCACGCGGTGGAACCGTTGTATAAAGCCCGGACCAAATTCGCGCGCACGCCGGAGTACTGAACCGTGTCCAAGCAGGACACTTCGCTGTTGTCGTCGGTAAAGGCCGGGCGCAACGACCCTTGTCCGTGCGGCAGCGGCCAGAAGTACAAGAAATGTTGCGGACGCGTGATGCCGATTCAACCCATCGCGCCCGCGGCCGCTGCCGCCGGCACCCGCGTCTGCGGCACGTGCACGGCATGCTGCGACGGCTGGGCCGCCGCGAACATCTACGGGCACGAGGTCGCGCCCGGCAAGCCGTGTCCCTTCGTTCAGGCGCATCGTTGTTCCATTTACGAGCGGCGCCCCATGAACCCGTGCCAGAAGTTCGAATGCGCCTGGCTCGCCAAGGACAGTCCGTTCCCGGAGCACTTTCGTCCGGACAAGCTCGGCATCATCTTGATTCGGGTGAAGTGGCGCGGACATCTCGCTTACGTGATGTTGTCCGCGGGCCGCGATCCCGACGAGGAATTGCTGGCGTGGATGCGGAAATTCAGCGAACGGACGGGCCGGCCTTTTTTCTATGAGCAGCAAGGCAAGAAGTTTGGATTCGGTCCGCCGGAATTTCAGCAAGACATGATTGACAAAGCGCGCCGTGGGGAACCGATGTGGTAGGTGCCCGACGTGGATATAGTATCGGCCGGTCATTCGCAGCCCCGTTCGTTTCCTGTCGTCGGTCCGAGGAATTCTCGACAAACAGCCGCAGTAGCGGCGCTCTCGCTCGTTCACCGTCTGCTTGAGGATCGCGCTGCCGCCGTTCAGGACGCGGCGATGCAGGATTCGAATTGCGCTTGCAGCGCGCTCTTGTCCAGACTTCGGCCGATAAAAACGAGCCGGCTGTAGCGCGGTTCGCCGGGTTTCCACGCGCGCTGAAAGTCGCCTTCGAGCAGCATGTGCACCGCCTGGAATACCAGGCGCCGACCCTCGCCATGAACGTCGATGATGCCTTTGGCGCGTAGGATGTTCTGGCCTTGTTTCGCCACGAGATCGGTGAGCCATGCGCTTATCTTCGCTTGATCCATCGGCGCGCGCGAGATCAACGACACGCTTTCGATGTCGTCGTGCTGGTGGTCGGGTTCATGTTCGCTGCCGTCGTGGCCGCAATGCCCGTCGTGCACGGGCTCCGCGGCGCCATCGGCGGCTGCGAGGAAATCCGCTTCCATCAGAACGATACGTTCGAGATCGAAGCCGCCGCGCCCCAGTATTCGATCGAGCGGCACATTGGCGCGCTGCGCGCGATGGATGGGCGCGAGCGGATTTAACCGTCTCAATCCCGCTTCGAGCGTGCGCAATTCTTCGTCCGATACCAACTCGACTTTGTTGAGCACGATTTGATCCGCGAAGGCGATTTGCTCGACGGCCTCGCGGCTGTCCGCGAGGCGAAGCAGAATATGCTTGGCGTCGACGACCGTCGTGACGGAATCGAGCATGGTTTTGGATGCCAAGAAATGATCGATGAAGAACGTTTGTGCCACCGGGCCGGGATCGGCGAGACCGGTGGTCTCGACGATGATCGCGTCGAAGTTGCCGCGTTCGGATAAAAGGCCGTGCAACGTGCGGATGAGGTCGCCACGCACCGTGCAACAGATGCAACCGTTGTTCATCTCGAACAACTCTTCGTCGGTATTGACGATCAAGTCGTTGTCGATGCCGATCTCGCCGAACTCGTTGACGATCACCGCGTACCTGCGACCGTGATCCTCGGAGAGAATGCGGTTGAGCAGGGTGGTCTTGCCGGCCCCGAGATAGCCGGTGAGCACGGTGACGGGGATGCGTTCGGTCATCGGTTCCTCAAATAAAACGGGCGCCGTTTTCTAGGCGCCCGTTCCCCTGCATGCAGCAATCGGCAAGAGTTTCCTTACAGCCAAGGCATGAGCGATGCATGAATTACGTCGGGTACGCCCTGACCGCCGACGGAGCGGATGGCGAGATCGACGTCTTTCAGGCCGAAGCGATGGGTCGTGATCTTCTCGAGCGGGAAACGCCGCGACGCGAGTTGCTGCAACGCGAGCTCGCAAGCCTTGAAGCTGTGGCCGCGCGCGCTGTGCATGGTGATGAACTTCACCGTGAACTTCTCGAGCGGGAAATTCGGGAACTCCTTCAGCTCGCCTTGAACCACGATGGTCCCGCCCTTGCGCTTGAGCGCTTCAATGCCGAGCAGGATGGGAATGGTGCCGGCCCCGGCGGTGCAGTCGAGCGCGACATCGACGCCGCGGCCGCCCGTGATCTCCTTGATGCGCTGAAGCGGATCTTCCTTGTTCACGTCGATGACGTAATCGGCGCCCAGTTCTTTGGCGACCTTCAAGCGCGCGGCGTCTTTCGAGGTGCCGGTGACGATGATGAGCGAGGCTCCGGCCTGCTTGCAGATCACCGTCTGCGAGAGGCCCTGCTGGCCTGGACCTTGAATGAGCACCGTCGAGTTGTAGCCGACGCCGCCATCGAAGAGCGACCATTCGACGCCGTTCGCCATCGGCGTCACCAGGCCGGCCAACTCCGGCGTCACGCCCTTCGGCACGTGATGCATGACGGCGTTCCACGGCAGATACATATACTGCGCGAACCCGCCCCAAAGATGCGGTGGCCTTTCGGCCGAGGTGTAGCCATAGCGGATGCCGTCGGGGTTCGTGCGCCAGTCGGTGTTCTCGCAATGCCGGTACTGACCCTGGTGGCACCACTCGCACTTGCCGCACATGACGTAGTGCTCGACGAAGACGAGATCGCCTTCCTTGAATCCCTTGCGGCGGGTGAATTCGCGGCCGGCCTTCGCGACGTAGCCGATATTCTCGTGGCCCATGATGGTCGGCGCGTTCGTCGGCGGATGCGCGTAGAGCTTCACGTCCGTGCCGCAGATTCCGCCGACCTCCATCTTCAGCAACGCGGCGTCCTCCGGAATATCCGGCATCGGATATTCACGGACCTCGGTTTTACTCGGGCCTACTCGCACGGCCGCCAATACTTTTTCCACCTGTTCGCTCCTCGAATAATCGCCTTGGGTGCAGCAGCAATGGGCGCGCAGTTTCTCATGCATCGTGCTCGCCTTCCAATCCACCGGAAACCTCGGTTCGCCTGCTGAACCGGCGAGGCCCGCGCGCCGGGCGAGACGGATACGGCAAAGAGGCCGCTGCTGCCGGACGGCAAAGGAAGTCGCCGGGGGAGATCAATGCCGGCGCGGTGACTACCGCGACCTGATAACGCGTCGCACAATTCCGCTATCATTGGCGCCGCCAGCGAACTTAAAGGAAACGCATGACTAAGCCCACTCCGACGCCGACCGATCCGCGCGCATCCGGCGGTAACGCGCCCCCGACGGGCGGTGCGGTCCCACCGGAGCTCCTTGCGGATCTGGCCGCCGCCAGCCGCATTCTCGTCGCGCAGGGCGTCGTCGACGGCTTCGGGCACGTCTCGATGCGTCATCCTCAAGCGTCCGATCGTTATCTCATGGCGCGCTCGATCGCGCCGGCGCTCGTGACCCCCGAGGACATTATCGAGTACGACCTCGACAGCAATCCCTGCAACGCCAACGGCCGCGGCAGCTTCCTCGAGCGCTTCATCCACGGCGAGATCTACAAGGCACGGCCGGACATCATGGCGGTCGTGCACAGCCACTCGCCGTCGGTGATCCCGTTCGGACTCGTCGGCGTGCCGATGCAGGCGATGTTCCATAACGCCGCGTTCATCGCCGCGGGCGTGCCGGTGTTCAACATCCGCGAACAATTCGGCGCGACCGATATGCTGGTCGGCAACGGGGCGAAGGGAGCCGCGCTAGCCCGCGTCTTGGGCGGTAAGGATATCGTGCTCATGCGCGCGCACGGGAGCGTCGCCTGCGGGCCGACGTTGCAGATGGCGGTGTTCCGCGCCGTCTATACCGAGGTCAACGCGCGTATCCAACATTGGACCTTGGCGCTCGGGCGCGGCGCACCGATGGCGGTGCTGAACGAAGAGGAGGGGCAGCTCGCGGACGCCACCAATCGGACGGCCGGTTTGCGCGCCTGGGACCTCTGGCGCAGCCAAGTCCGCAACCAGGTGAATTGGTAGGCCCGGCGCGAAATTCAGGCCACTATTGAAATTCGGCAAGAGACCGTTTCAAAACGACCGAAAGCACCTTTAATATAGGCGGGCATGAACGGAATCTGTTCCACCATTTTATCGCCCGCGCCAAGGGGTACGTTATGTCAGCAGTCGAGTTGAAGCATCGAGGCGACGCCGTGCCGGAAGCCGAGCTGAAGCAGCGGCTCGTCGACTGCATCCGCATGTTGGAACAGGCCGACATCATCGATTACAACGGCCACGCGAGCATCCGCCTCGACGACAACCGCATTCTTATTAATATCGGCTCGTGCCAGCGCAGCCGGCTCACCGTCGAGGATATCTGCACGATCGACATGGAAGGCACGCTGATCGAAGGCAAGGGCAAACCGCCGCTCGAGGGCCACCTGCATTGCGGCATCTACCGCGCCCGGCCCGACGTGAAAGCCATCGTGCATGCGCACCCCAAGTGGTCGACGTATCTCACCATGGTCGGCGAGAGCTACCAGCCGGTGTATGCGCAGGGCGCGCTGCTCTACCCGATGCCGGTGCTCGATTCGCCGAACTCGATCAACAACCGCGCGATGGCCGATCGCCTCGCCGCGACACTCGGCGA
>JAJPKH010000071.1 GCA_021323795.1 Acidiferrobacteraceae bacterium
CACGAGGTGCCGTGGGGCGTGAACCGCCGGCGCGTCGTAACGCTGGACGACGGTGTGCCGGGCGAGAAGTCGATCTCGGTCGCGTGCATGCATTGCACCGACGCGCCTTGCGCGGCGGTCTGTCCGGTCGATTGCTTCTATACCACCCCGGACGGCGTAGTGCTGCACAATAAGGACCTCTGCATCGGCTGCGGTTATTGTTTCTACGCGTGCCCGTTCGGCGCGCCGCAATATCCGCAGGCCTCGGCGTTCGGCGTGCGCGGCAAGATGGACAAGTGCACGTTCTGCGCGGGCGGGCCGGAAGAGGACAATTCACCGGCGGAGTTCAAGAAGTACGGCCGCAACCGTATCGCCGAAGGCAAGCTCCCGCTCTGTGCCGAGATGTGCGCCACGAAGGCGTTGGTCGCCGGCGACGGCGACGTGGTCGCCGATATCTATCGCAAGCGCGTGCTGAAGCGCGGCGGCCGCCCGCAGACTTGGGGCTGGGAGACGGCCTACAAAGCCTGACGTGAGCATCGAGGGCGCAACGCGCCCTCGGTCTTTTTTTAAAGAGAGCGCGAATAACTAGGAGACGGGTGCGTATGAAGTCCGCGATACTTTCCGCCGCTGTGATTTTCCTTGGGTTCGCACTGGTGGGGTGCTCTGATTCCGCCGACGTAACCCTGCACAAACCCGGCGTGTATAAGGGCGCCGTCGATCCGCTGATTGACAAACAACGCTCGCCGCAGCAGCAGGAGCGGCTGGTGGCGCGTTTCAATCAGATTCAAACCGACCGCTGAACTATGCCGACTCGCGACATGTCATTGCGACACGCATTGATGTTGGTGTTCTTTGGTTTCATCGGAATGGCGGGCTGCGCGCAAAGGCAGGACGGCCCGTACGCTCCCACCAAGCAAAGTTGGGATAGCCCGCCGACCGGTCAGGAGCTGCAAGAGCTTCGCCATCGCGCGGAAACGACGCAGCAAGACCACTGAAGAGGAGAAGAGTCATGTCCAATCAGTTCTCCGACAAAGCCGGCAAACCCAAGTGGTCGCGTCGCCGGCGCGCCATGATTTGGAGCATCGCGATCATGTTGATCGGTGCCATGGTGCTGCCGCTGACCGGTTATGTCTACGTCGCGGTCGACTCCGCTTTCGCCGCCCAACAGGGTGCGGCGGAAGGCTCGAAGGCGGATCAAACCAACCCACGGGCGAATTATTGGCGTGCCGTGCGCGAAGGTTTCCAGGGCTATACGGCGGCGTCCGGCCCGTACACCACGAACGTCCTCATTCAGAACGGTGGCCAGAACTGGCGTCAGTTGCGCGACGGGCCGGTTGAGGGCTTTGGTACTTGGGTGCTCGCGATTGCGGTCGGCGGAATCCTATTGTTGGCGATCGTGCGCGGACAAATCAAATTGCAGCATTCGCCGTCGGGCCGGACCGTGGAGCGCTGGAGCATGGGCGAACGCGTGCTGCACTGGTACACCGCGGTGTTGTTCATCGTCCTGGGGATCACCGGCTTGAGCCTGCTCTTCGGACGCGCCGTGCTGATACCCGCGATGGGCTATGCCGGCTTCGGCGCTTATGCGAACGTCGCGATCGCGCTGCACAATTATCTCGGTCCTTTCTTCATCATCGGCGTCGTTCTTGAAATCGTCATCTGGATCCGCGACGCACTGCCCGAGCCGACCGACTGGGAGTGGCTGCGTCGCGCGGGCGGGTATTTGAGCAAGAAAGGGGAACACGCGCACGCGGGACGCATTAACGCGGGCGAGAAGTATCTGACGTTCTGGCTGGGGTTGGTGCTGCTCGGCGGCGCCGTCAGCATCAGCGGCATCGTGCTCGACTTTCCGCTGTTCGGCCAGACGCGCGAGACCATGCAAACGGCGAATCTCATACATGGCGTCGCGGCGGCCGCGTGGGTGGCGCTGATGCTTGGCCACATCTATCTCGGCGCGTGGGGCGTGCAGGGCACGTTGGAAGGAATGGTCGGTGGACGCACCAGCAGCGAGTGGGCCAAGGAGCATCACGATCTGTGGTACGACCAAGTCGGCCGTAAGACCGAACAAATGGGCGAGAAGGCGCGACGCGACGCGACCCGACCCGCTTAGCGCTGCTTTCTTTTTATAACGTTTCGCGCGACCGACATGTCTAAGAAAGGCGTGAACGTAGCGGTAGGCGCCGCGCTGCTGGGCATGGTCGGTCTGGCGGTTGCGGCGACAAGCGCCACGGTCAACAGCGTCGATGAAAAGGGCGTCGGCAAGGCGCTCGGCACGGTTACGTTCGAAGACGGCAAGAGTGGCCTCAGCGTGACGACCGACCTCCAGGGGCTCACGCCCGGCCAACACGGTTTCCACCTGCACGAAAACGGCGACTGTAGTCCGAAGGAAAAGGACGGGAAAATGGTCGCAGGACTTGCGGCCGGCGGTCACTACGATCCGGATAAGAGCGGCAGACACGAAGGACCGAAAGGCAAGGGGCACCGTGGCGACTTGCCGCCGCTGGTGGTGGACAAGAACGGAAATGCGAAAGAACATTTCGTGGTATCGCGGCTGAAGCTGGCGGATGTTCAGGGTCGTTCCGTGGTAGTCCACGAAGGCGGCGACAACTTCGCCGATCAACCGAAACCCCTCGGCGGCGGCGGCAACCGAGTCGCCTGCGGCGTTATAAAATAATAAAAGCTCGCAGCGAGGTCGCGTGTTCTACGTTTAATCGAACGCGGCTCGGACGTTGCTGAGAGCCGACGTATGATCGGTGAAATGCGTATCCTTGCTATTCTGGTTGCCGTCCCGCTCGTCGTTTTCCCCGTTTGTTCCTACGCTTCGGACGACGCCTGGGTGCAGTCCCTCACCAAACACGACGTGCAGTCCGTCAAGCGACTGGCCGCCGACGGCGCGGACGTCAATAGCGCGGCCGACGACGGCCGTACCGCGCTGATGCTGGCGGCAAGTGAACGCGATCCGTCGCTAATGCAACTGCTGTTGGAGCGCGGCGCCCGCGTAAACGCGACCAACAGCCGCGGCGGCACGGCGCTTATGTACGCGGCGACAGCGGGAGATAGCGCAGGCGTCGAGCTGTTGCTGGCGCGCGGGGCGGCGGTGAATGCGCGCGCCGCGAACGGCTGGACCGCCCTGACGCTCGCGTCGGTGCGCGGGTTCGAGGCGATCGTCACCGCGCTGCTCGCGCACGACGCCGACCCGAATATTTCCGATATCTACGGATGGACGCCGCTGATGCGCGCGATCGAGCAGAACCGCGCGCCGGTCATACGTGCGCTGCTCGCCTCGAAGCGAACCGACGTCAATCTGCGCGATGAGAACGGTCACACCGCGCTGCACCATGCGGCGCTGCAGGGGTTGCCGAACGTGGCGCGCGGCCTGATCGAGCGGGGCGCGGACACGCGCGCTCGTGACCGCGCGGGCCGCACGGCGGAAGCCTTGGCCAAGCTTCAAGGCCGCGCCGAAGTCGCCGACATCATCAGCCGCGCGAACGGCGGCTAGCGGTTCGGCTTAGCAGAGGATTTGATTGCGGCAATAGGCCACCAGCGGCTTGACGGTCGCGGCGCCGGTGACGAGCTTCCGTATGTCGTTGGTGCGGAATTCAAGCGACAGGCGCGAGGAAAACCGCTCGAAGAACTTATCGTACATTTCTCCGCCGACGGTGCCGATCGCGTGGAGCGCGCCGTCCTTGTCCTGCTCGAGCACGATCGCCGTCAGCGGTTGTTTGGCCGGCCCGCCGAGGACGCGCGCGCCGTTGACCGGGTCGTAAACGCTTTTTTCCGAGCAGCAGTAAATCACTTGGCCGCGCTGCGCGGTGTTGTCGTGGGCGTCCACAAACGTCGCCGGCTGGTGGCGGTAGTTGATGAAGCTCACTTCGCGGGCCGGGTGCGACATCTTGTGGGCGCAGATCGCCGAGAAAGCGACCACCGAGCGATGCGGGCCGACCCCGCCGTTCCACTGGTAAACCTGGCCGTCTTCGGTTTGCAGCGATGCCGCCGTGGTCGCTTTGCCGAGATTCAGGAGAAAGCAGGGCGTCGCCACGTAGGGGTAGTAGAAGAGATAATTTTCGCCGACTTTGAGCGTCGCCGCCGTAATGGGCCGATCGCGCTCGTCCACGAGCTTCACGCGCTCGTAGCGACGCAACCGCGCGTCGGATTCGGCGAAGGCGCCGGGGTCGGCGCCCGCCGCCAACACCGCGGTCGTGGCGCAGAAGCGCATGAAATGGCGGCGGGTAAAACGCGAATCGTTGCTCACTAGGATGACCTCCGGGCACTGGCGACGATGGCCTTATTCAATCAGAATCATGGCGTCGCGCACAGGTGGTCCGGTGCATAAAAGCGCAAACAGCGCGGAGATCGATCATGCTGTTCCCACGGGTAGTCCGGTTCGATAGCTCCGACGAACGCGTCTACGAGACGGTGTCGCGCCCCGGCGAATGGGCGGTTCCGGGCGCGTTCGCCTTCGTCGAGGCAGACCCGGCGCAGCTCACCGGGAAGGCGCGCGAGGCGTTCCGCCGCGGTTTTCTCGGCACCGAGAGTTTCGGCTGGACCACGCTCGTGGAGGTGGACGAGATCAGCGTCTTCGAGTTTGCCGCGGTGATCGACCGGCTCGCCGCGCATTTCGTGCAGCGTTACGGCGCGCCGAATCTTGCGGCGGCTCGGGACGCGGCGCAGGAAGAAGCGGAGTTTGCGGCGAGCATCTGCGACCACCCGCGCCACACGTTGCTCGCCGTGGTTCGCGAAGTCGGGGAAGAAGGCATCGTCGAAAGTTTCCGGGTGGTGCAGCCGCCGAGCGGGCTCGACCACGAGCGCATCAAACTTTGGGCGGCGGAGGAGTGACAGCGAAGCAATCGCAAACCGGTTGAATGAGATTGCTTCTCGCTGACGCTTCGCTCCGGCGAAGGGCTCACTCGTTCGCAAGGACGGCAGCGGAATTGTTTACGGCTGGCTGTGTGCGGCGTCGGCGCTGCACGCGCATCCGGAGCTACGGGCTTAACGCGCAGAGCAGCAGTCCAACCAGTCCGCCAACCACCGCGCTGTTCATGTGTCCGAACCCGGACCGCGGCCGTCGTGAAACTCCCGCGCGGCCGACCCTCCGCCAGCCGCCTGCTACACTCATCGAAGACTGTCTGCCGCCTGTTCGCGAACCAACAAGGGCGCCGTAGCGCAGTCTGCCTCACAAAAAAACCGGCCGTAGTGCAATGCTAAGGGAGGTCCATTTTGGATCGGGGAATAACAAGAAAACGGCGCGTCGCCGTTACGGCGGCTTTGTGCGCCGCCGGCCTGCTGCATAGCGTCGTTGCGGCGCCGGTCGACGAGTTGGCCGCATTCCAGGCGCAACGCGAGCGCGTGGCCGGAGCGTTAACCGAACCCATCGCCGCCTGCGAGGCGCGCCGCGATACTCAGCATCCGGTATTTTACGGTTGCATCGACTGGCACTCCTCGGTGCACGGCATGTGGGCGTTGACGGCGTATACCCGGGCAACCGGCGATGCGCGCTATCGTGGCTTTGTACAGCGCAGGCTCGATCCGGAGCGACTGAAGCAGGAACGGGCCTATCTCGCGCGTAACCCCGACTTCGAGATGCCGTACGGCCGCGCGTGGTTTCTGCGCCTCGCGATCGACCATCAACGCGCCTTCGGCGACAACCTGCTGACGCCCTTCGCCGACGACGTTGCCGAAAGCTTGGTGCGCTATTACACGCGCACGCGGCCCGATCCGTCCTCGATCGCCTACGACAACGCCAGCTGGGCGCTCATCAATTTGCACGATTACGGGCTGGCGCGCGGGAACCGGAAAATCGTCGACTTCGTCCTCGCCGCCGTGCGCGAGCGTTATGTCACGAACGTCGCGTGCCCGCTGCAACGGCTCGAGCTCGATCAGCCGGAATTCATGGCCGTGTGCTCCAACTGGGCATGGCTCGTGCAACTGGTGCTACCTCCCAAACAATTCGAAGCCTGGCTGCACGATTTCTTGCCGCCAAGTCTTATCATCGCGCCGATCACGCGACCGCGCAGCGCGCATGAGGCCGGCCTCAATTTCAGCCGCGCGTGGGGATTTTGGCGCTTGTACCAGGCAACGAACGACGAACGATTCCTGAAACTCTACCTCGATCACTTCAATGCAACTTATTCGCGCCCGGCGCAATGGAAGGGGGACTACCACTCCGTCGCGCATTGGGTGGCGCAATTCGGCATGTTCGCCTTGATGGTCAACTACTACGACGATGCGCGCTAACGGTTTCGGTGTTCAACACTTTAACGGGGAGATACTTATGTACACACGCAGTATTTTTGCGCGGTTGGGGCTCGGCGTCGCTTTCGCCGGTCTTGCGTTGATAAACGGGCTGGCGGCAGCGGATCCACTGGACAAGCTGCAAGGCGACAGCCAATGGAGCGGGCAGTATTTCTACCCCGATAGCGATAAGCCACGCGCGCCCGTCGCGTTCACGCTGACGCTTCGCGTCTCCGCCGACGGCTCGTTCTCCGGCCGCACGGAGGAGCCGAACACGTTCGGCAAACAACCGGCACCACGGCTGTACGCCACCGTGCGCGGCGCCATTAACGGCTCGGGCGTCCAGTTCACGAAGACCTATGACGGCACCGGCGGTGTCAGCCACTCGGTTGCGTATAGCGGCACGGTGAGCAGTGACGGATCGAGCATGTCGGGATCGTGGCGCATCAAGGATTACAGCGGCGCGTTCAACCTGAGGCTGGTTCAACACACGGGCGCCGCCGCCCGCGGTAGCTGTATCACGCCGGGACAACTGCGCACCACGGACAGCTTCGTGTATTGGAATTTCCGCAGCAGTTGCGACACGGACCGGCTGGTCAGCGTTTGCGCGCGCTATGCCAACGGCAACAACAACATCCTCGCGGTGAACGTCCCGGCGCGACAGTCCGCCGACATCAATCTCGGCCACACATCGCTCGGGCAGGCGAAGCTGAGCTGGAAAGAAGGCGGCGGCATTCCGTGCCCGTGAACCGCGGTGGCACGACCTGGTAAAGTGCACGATCGCGTCGTTGAGATGAACTGGCGGGCGGGGCACGACGGTTACTGCCTCCGCCCGAAAGTCATCCTAGCCACTGGCCTATCGAGCGGGGGAGCAGTCCGACCATAGGCGAAACCGTGGTCTGCCCCAGTAAAAATTCTAAGCGAGCGCCGGTTCGTAGCCGAACGGTCGCTACGTTTTCGCCGCGTATGCGATACACCAACCTTTGGGATTGATGCTTCCTTCAACGACCTTGCACTGACCGTTGGCGGTCGGCGATTTGCCCGGGACGTATTGCATGCAGTTGTCGCATTCCTGCTTGCCGTTCGGCGTGTCGCGATATTGCATTGCCGCTTTTGTGGCCTTCTGCGCCTGCGCGGTGCCAATACTCGCGCCCACGAGCGGTACAGTGGCGGCGAGCGCCGCGATTTTGATTACCTCTCTGCGGGAAAACTTCTTACATTCATCCATGTTCTCTCCTTAACTTCGGCGGAACTCTCGCGCCGGCTTTCGCCACCGAAGCCATCCCACGAAAGCCTAA